>MUNG01000370.1 GCA_002154585.1 Streptomyces pseudogriseolus | reverse complement strand
GCTCTGAGTGCCCCGTCCGGCGGCCCCTTCCGGTTGACGGCGGCCGGACGGGGCACTCAGAGCTGACCGGTGGCGCTCAGGGACACAGGAGGCAACAGTGGCGGTTCGTCATCGCTTGATCCGCACCGACCCGCGGTCCGTATGGGCCGTGCTGGAGGACGGCACCCGCTACGCCGACTGGGTGGTGGGCACGTCCTCGTCGAAGCCGGTGCGCGGCCACTGGCCGCAGCTCGGCTCCGCGATCGGCTACGAGGTGCGCCTCGGCCCGCTGACACTGCACAACGAGTCCGTCGTCCGGCACGTCGTCCCCGGCGAACGGCTCGAACTCGAGGCCAAGGCCGGACCGCTGGGCACCGCGCGCGTCGCCATCGAGATCCGCCCCTGGGGCGACCAGTGCCTCGTCAAGGTCGACGAGCACCCGCTGCGCGGCGCCGGCGGCCTGGTGCACAACGTGGCCGTCGAGGCGCTCATCCAGATCCGCCACCGCGCCATGCTCGCCCGGCTCGCGCACCTCGTGGAGTCGGAGGCGGCCGAGGCGGAGGAGCGCCGGCACCTCGGCCAGGTCGTCGCGCCCGAGCCTGACGCGGGAGGCGCCCGTGGCTGACGCCGTCGTCATCGGCGCCGGACCCAACGGCCTGGTCGCGGCGAACCTGCTCGCCGACGCCGGCTGGAGCGTCACCGTCCTGGAGGAGCAGCCCGAACCCGGCGGCGCCGTCCGCCACGACCACGGCGTCCACCCCGACTACGCCAGCGACCTGTTCAGCTCCTTCTACCCGCTCGCCGCCGCCTCCCCGGTCGTCTCCGGGCTCGGCCTGGAGGACCACGGGCTGCGCTGGAGCCACGCCCCGCACGTCGTCGCCCACCCGCTGAGCGACGGCCGCTGCGCGATCCTCGACCGCGACGTCGACGTCACCGCCGGCTCCCTCGACGCCTTCGCGCCCGGCGACGGCGACGCCTGGCGGCGGCTGCACGCCATGTGGGACAAGCTGCGCCCCGACCTGCTGGACGCCCTGTTCACACCGTTCCCGCCGGTCCGCTCCGGGCTCCGGCTCGCCGTACGGCTGCGCGGCACCGGCGGGCTGCGCATGGCGCGCACCCTCGTGCTCCCCGTACGGCGCATGGCGGAGGAGGAGTTCCGCGGCGCGGGCGGCGGACTGCTGCTGGCGGGCAACGCCCTGCACGCCGACCTCGCGCCCGAGGCCGCCGGCAGCGGCGGCTTCGGCTGGCTGATGTCCATGCTCGGCCAGACGTACGGCTTCCCCGTCCCGGTCGGCGGCGCGGGCGCGCTCACCGACGCCCTGGTGCGGCGCCTGGAGGCACGCGGGGGAGTGCTGCGGTGCGGGCGGCCCGTCCGACGCGTCGTCGTGCGCGACGGGCGCGCGGTCGCGGTGCGGCTCGCCGACGGGGAGACCGTCCCCGCCCGGCGCGCCGTCCTCGCCGACGTGTCCGTCCCCGCCCTCTACGGCGAGCTCGTCGCCCCCGAGGACCTGCCGCAGCAGTGGCTGTCCGACCTGGAGCGCTTCCAGTGGGACTTCGCCACCTTCAAGGTCGACTGGGCGCTGGACGGCCCCGTGCCGTGGCGGTGCGAGCAGGCCGCGGGCGCCGGGACCGTGCACCTCGCCGACGGGCTCGACGAACTCACCCGCTTCGCCGCCCAGCTCGCCATGGGGCGGGTGCCCGACCGCCCGTTCTCCCTGTTCGGGCAGATGACCACCTCCGACCCGACCCGCTCCCCGCAGGGCACCGAGTCCGCCTGGGCCTACACCCACGTCCCGCACCGCGTCGCCGCGGATGCGGGCGACGACGGGCTCACCGGCTCCTGGGACAAGGACGAGCAGGAACGCATGGCCGACCGCGTCGAACGCCACGTGGAGCGGTTCGCACCCGGCTTCCGCGACCGGATCCGCGCCCGCCGCATCCTCGCCCCGCCCACCCTGGAGTCCCTCGACCGGAACCTGCACGGCGGCGCCATCAACGGCGGCACCACCGCCATGCACCAGCAGCTGTTCTTCCGTCCCGCCCCCGGCACCGGACGGCCCGAGACCCCCGTCAAGGGCCTGTACCTGGCGTCCGCCGGCGCCCACCCCGGCGGCGGCGTGCACGGCGCGCCCGGCGCCAACGCCGCGCGGGCCGCGCTGCGCCCGTCCTTCGGACCCGGCCTGGCCGCCGCCCAGCGGCTGCTGGCCCACCGCGACCGCACCGGACGGCGGCAGCCGGACCGGGGCGGACGGCCCACCACCTGACCGATGACCGCGACCACAGAAGGAGGCGAGACGATGAGCGGACACGACGGACAGCCCGACGACGGCCCGGACCGCCGGCACCGGCGCCCGGAGGGCGTCAGCGACGAGACGGTCGAGGCGCTGGGATCCCTGTCGAAGGCATTGGAGACCACCGAACGGGCCCGCGGCCACCTCTACAGCTTCCACCAGCTCACCGGCACCGCCGACCTGGAACTGGACCGGGCCGTGGAACTCCTGCGCAAGGCCGGACACCCGGACTGGGCGGAGACCGTGCGCACCCAGGTGCTCGGCCGCAACGTCATCCCCGGCCACTGGACGTTCCAGATCGTCGAGGCGTACGACCACACGTACTACCGGCCGTTCCGGGAGCTGGAGCAGGCCGCGGTGGAGGAGCTGGCCGACGGACGCGACCACCTGTACGAGGCGGAGATGAAGGAGGCCCGCAGGACCGCGGGCCACCCGCACCACACCGCCCGCCCCGACACCGACCCCCAGGTGACCGGCGGGGACGACGGATGAGGCGCGGCCCGCTGAGCGGACGGACCGCCGTGGTCACCGGGGCCGCGCGCGGCATCGGCGCCGCCCTGGCCCGCGAACTCGCCGCACGCGGCATGCGGGTGGCGCTCCTCGGCCACGAGGGCGACCGGCTGCGGCGGCTCGCCGACGAACTTCCCGTCCCCGCCCTCGCCCACGAGGTCGACGTCACCGACGACGCCGCGCTGGCGGTCGCGGCGGACGCGGTCCGCACCGGGCTCGGGACGCCGTCCGTCGTCGTCGCCAACGCGGCGGTGGCGGACGCCGGACTGTTCGCCGACTCCGACCCGGCGCGGTGGCGGCGCATCATCGACGTCAACCTCACCGGCAGCGCCGCGACCGCCCGCACCTTCCTTCCCGACCTCACGGCGACCAAGGGCTACCACCTCCAGGTCGCCTCCCTGGCCGCCATCGGCGCCGCCCCGCTGATGAGCGCGTACTGCGCCTCCAAGGCGGGCGCGGAGGCCTTCGCCCACTCCCTGCGCGCGGAGGTCGCCCACCTCGGCGTCGCCGTCGGCCTTGGCTACCTCACCTGGATCGGTACCGACCTGATCGAGGACGCCGACCGCCACAGCGTGATGGTGGAACTGCGCGGGCACATGCCGTGGCCGGTGCGGGACGTGTACCCGGTGGACCGTGCGGCGGCCCGCCTCGCCCTGGCCGTGGAACGCCGCAGCACGGCCGTCTACTACCCCCGCTGGCTCCGCCTGGCCCAGCCGGTACGCGCCGCGATGCCGGCCGTGGTCACCAGGGCGACCCGCCACTACCTCCCCCGCATCGAGGCACGCGCACCCTTGCGCCACACGGACCTCCTGGGCGGAGGCGGCACGGCGGACGCGAAGGTGACGGGGCTGAGCTGAGCCGCCGCCGGCTCGGCAGGCGGGGCCGGCACGGCGTGGGTCCGCGCGGCGGGCGGGGCCGGCGGCATGGGCCCGCGCGGCGGGCGGGGCCTGCGAGCGGGGGGCCATGCGCGTCGCGCGCGATCCGGCAGCCACCTGGGTGGTTCGTTCGGCCAGTCGGCCGCGAGCGGCGACCCCCGGCCCAGGGGCCGGGGGTAAAGGTGACCGGGCCACCCGGTGCGCGGATGCGCGGCACGGCGTCGCAGCGGGCCGCAGGGCGGGCATGCCCACGGGCGGCGCGACCTGGCTCGCCGGTCGACCTGGTGCGCCGGATCCCCAAGGGCACCCTGCCCGTGCCGTACCTCCGGTGGCTGCCCCCCGGCTTCGCGGGGAGACGTGCGGCGGTCGGCGGGACGCGTCTTGTCGGTGGGCTGGGATGTGTGACCGCGCCGGGCCGCACGCTGCGCTGACGGGGCGTCGCCCGGCCCCATGGCGAGGCATGCGGGGGTCGGTGGGGTGTGTCTTGCCGGTGGGCCGGGGCGTCCGGGACCTGTGAAGGCGCCGGGCCGCACGCTGTGCCTGACGGAGCATCGCTCGGCCGCATGACGGGACGCGTCTTGCCGGTGGGGCCGGTGGGCCGAATCTGCGACTGCACCGAGGCGGTGCCGTGCCTGTGGCGGCGTGACCCGTCTCGCCGAAGGCGTCCAGGCCTGGTCAGGCGCCCGGTCCGGGGTCCGGTTCCGCCGGTGTGCGGATGCCCGCCCGGGCCGCCTCCAGCTGGGCCGCGAACGCGATGCCGAGGAAGAGCGCCACGGCGGTCAGGTTGGCCCACAGCAGCAGGGCGATGAAGGCCGTGAGCGGACCGTACACGGCGCCGAAGGCCCCGCTCCGTCCGACGTACAGCGCGAGCAGCCAGGTCGCCGAGATCCACAGCACCAGGTGGACCGCCGAGCCGAAGGCCAGCCAGGTGTAGCCGGGCTGGTCGCGGCGGGGCGACCAGCGCAGGATCACCGCCGACGCGACCCAGGCCAGCAGCAGTCCGGCGGGTACGTCCAGCACGGCCCACCACGTGGCCCCGCCCGTCCCGTGGCCGAGGGTGCGGGCCACGGCGTCGCCGACCGTCTCACCCGCGACGAGCACCAGGAACCCCATGACCATCGGCAGGCCGGCCGTGAAGGCGAGCGCCAGGGCCCGGCCGTACTTGCGGACGAAGGGGCGGTCGCGTTCGATGCCGTAGATGCGGTTGGCGCCCCGCTCGATCTGCGCCATGGCCGAGGCGAGGTTCAGCACCGCGAACCCGAGGCCCAGCCAGAGCGCGACCGTGCTCCACACGTCGCTGCCGGCGCTGCGCCGGGTGCCCTCGAAGGCCTTCTCGACGACGTCCGCGCTGGCGCCCGGCACGATCCGGCCGAGGGTCAGCTCGATGACCCGGCCCACGCTCTCCGTGTGCACCGACGTGGCGAGACCCACGAGCACGACGGTGAAGGGGACCAGGCCGAGCACGACCTGGAAGGCGAGGGCCCGGGCGTTGGTGAAGCCGTCCGCGTAGCGGAACCGGGTGAAGGAGTCGGCCAGCAGTCTGAGGCCCCCGTACCGCCGCAGGGCGGTGAGGGCTTCGTCGCCGGAGAGTTCCTCTCCGAGCATGTCCTTGGTCTGCGGAACGTGGACGGCGGTTCCCACGGTGCGGCTGCTCCTCGTGTCGGGGCGGGCGAGGACATCGTCCTCCACCCGTGCGCATGCCCCGTGAACGCCCCCGCAGCGCGCGGAGGACGGCTCAGGCCGTTCCCGCGGACGGCCCGCCCGGTGTCCTCGCCGGGCGGGCCCTCCCTCAGGCCCCCGGGAAGCGTCCCGTCGAGCGGAGTGCCCAGCGGCGTTCCGCGTAGGCGAGGTCGTCGCGCCACAGGCGGGCCGAGGCCGTGCGGACCAGGGGGCGCAGGAGGGGGGCGGCGGCTCGGGCGAGGGCGAAGCCACGGCGGTCCGACGCGGCGACCACCGCCTCGATCACCGCCGTGCGCGGCCGGCCCGACGCGTCCGGGCCCAGGGGAGTGGCATGCGTCTCGACCACGGAGCCCACTCCCTCGCCCTCGGTGATGTGCATGACGACCGTGCGCGGCTCGGGAGCCGTGAACACCGCCCGCACCGGCACCACCAGACGCCCCGCCACCTTGAACGACACGTCCACCGCGAACGCGTCCTCGCCCGCGCCCTCCGGCGTGTCCACCACCGTGAGGTCGACGAACGAGTACGGGTGGAACCAGGCCCCGTGCCACGGGTCCAGCCGGTTCGCCACGACGTCCTCCGGCTCGCAGACGCCGGTCCCCGCGTACACCGCCGTCAGGGCCCGCGCCGGGACCGGGCGGCGCGGCACCACCGGCGCGTCGAGCGGCTCCTCGCCGCCCACCGCGTCCAGCCGTACCCACACCAGCACCCCGTCGTCGTGCGCGGGCAAGGGCTCCCAGCCCGCGAACGGCCCGCCGTTCAGGGAGAGCCCGTGCCAGTGGCAGACGAGGGCGCCGCAGCGCACCGGGCTGTCCCGCAGCGGCGCGCCCAGGTGCGGGCAGACGCCCGGCCCCGCGACTGTCCGGCCGTCCGCGTCCCGCCAGACCACGACCTCCTGTCCCGCGACGGTCCGGCCCAGCGGGCGGTCGCCGCCGAGGTCGCGGGAGGCGCCCATCACGTACCAGTTGCCCGACGGGCGCGCCTGCGCCCGCTTCAGCGCGCCCGCGATCAGGGCGGGCTTGGCGTCCCGCCAGGTGGGGCGCTGCCGTTCCCACGCCACCGCGTTACGGCGCAGGGAGAGCGGCAGCCGCCGGCGCCTTCGTCCGTCACCCGCCATCACGCGACCTCCTCGACCATCCGCGGCCCGACCGGCCCCGCGCCCGTCAGCGGAACGCCGCCGGGTTCGCGGGCGGCAGCCGGCCGGGCCCGCAACCGGGCCGCGGCCACCCGGGCCAGCCCGTCCGCGGCAACCAGGGCGCGCCGCCTGCGCGGCACCACCGACCGCCGGTGCAGCACCGCGTACCCGTCCTCGGCCACCGCGTCCAGGATGCCGCCGTACAGGACGAACGCGGTGCGGATGCAGGGGCGGGACACCGGTTCGAGCATCGCGAGGCCCGGCACCGCCTGCCGGTACACGCCCCGCGTCAGCCGTTCGAACGCGCGCAGCGCCGAGGTGATGCGCGGGTCGCGGCGGCCGGTGTCCCGGCTCCACCGCAGCCGCTCCCGGTCGACGCCGTGCGCGGCGAGCAGGTCGGCGGGCAGGTACACCCGGCCCCGGTCCAGGTCCTCGCCCACGTCCCGCAGGAAGTTGGTCAGCTGGAAGGCGACGCCGAGGGCCGCCGCGTGCGGGGCGGCCGTCTCCCGGTCGGTGACCGTGCCGAGCACGGGCAGCATCTGAAGCCCGATCACCGCCGCCGACCCGTGCATGTACCGGCGCAGGGCCGCGTAGTCGGCGTAGTCGGTGACCACCAGGTCGGCCCGCATGGCGGCCATGAAGTCGGCGAAGTGGGCGTGGTCGATGCGGTAGCGGCGCGCCGTGTCGGCGAGGGCCCGCACCACCGGCTCGGCGCTCTCCCCGTCCCGCAGCCCCTGCTCCAGCTCCCGCTCCAGCGCCGCCAGTTCGGCGTCCCGGCGGGCGGTGTCGGCGCCCGTGCCGAGCGCGTCGACGATGTCGTCCGCCCAGCGGGCGAAGCCGTACAGGGCGTGCACGGCGGGCCGCCGCTCCACGGGCAGCAGCCGGGTGGCGAGGAAGTACGTGCGGCCGTGCCGGGCGTTGAGCCGGCGGCAGTGCCGGTACGCCTCGCGCAGCGCGGGATCGATGACGCCCGCCGCGTCCAGTTCACGCTCGGTCATGCAGGGCCTCCTGGGCGGAAAATGAGGTGGACGCGCGTCCGGCGGGGCCGCGGGCGCCGGTGATGCGCCGCGCCGCCAGCTTCCCGGACAGCAGCACGGTCGGCACGCCGACGCCGGGGGTGGTGCCGCAGCCGGCCAGCACCGCGTTCTCCGCGGAGCGCACCAGGTTGCGGGGCCGGAACGGGCCCGTCTGGGCGAAGGTGTGGGCGGTGGCGAACGGCGTCCCGGCCGCGTGCCCCTGCGCGGCCCAGTCGGCGGGCGTGACCACGCACTCCGCCTCGATCGCGGAGGCGAGCCCGGTCAGGCCGCGCCCCTCAAGCGTCCGCAGCACCGCGTCGCGGTAGCGGGGCGCCAGGTCCGTCCACTCGGCCGCGCCCGGCCCGATGTCGGTGTTCGGGCACGGCGCGAGGACGTAGTGCAGATGGCGCCCGGGCGGCGCGAGCGACGGGTCGGTGGCGGTGGGCCGGGTGATCAGCAGCGACGGGTCGCTCATCAGCCGCCCGGCGCGGGTCAGCTCGTCGAAGGTGCCGCGCCACGCCTGCCCGAAGGAGAGGGTGTGGTGGGCCAGTCCGGCCCACGTCCGGTCGGTGCCGAGGTGCAGCACCACCGCCGACGGCGAGTGTCTCAGCCGCACCGGCCGCCGGGGCGCGCCGCCCAGCAGCCGGTACGTGACGGGCAGGTCCGGGGTGAGGACGACCGCGTCGCAGGGGATCCGCTCCTCGCCCGCGACCACCGCCGTGACCCGGCCGCCGGACCGCTCCAGCCGGGTCACCTCCCGCCCGAACCGCAGGTCCGCGCCCGCGTCGGCGGCGGCGTCCGCCATCGCCCGCGGCAGCGCGTGCATGCCGCCGCGCGGAAAGTACACCCCGGCGACCGTGTCCATGTACGCGATCACCGCGTACGCGGCCAGCGCCCGCGCCGGCGGGACACCCGCGTACAGCGCCTGGAAGGAGAACACCCGGCGCAGCCGCTCGTCCTTCAGGAAGCTCCCGATGCGCGCGTCCAGCCGGCCGAACCCGCCCAGCGCCGCCAGCCGCACCAGATCCGGGTGGAGCAGCCCGAGCGGCGAGTCGAAGTTCGCGTCGATGAACCGGCCCATCTGCGCCCGGTACAGCCGCCCCAGCCAGTCACGCAGCCGCAGATAGCCCGCCGCCTCCCGCGCCCCGGCGAACCGCTCCACCTCGGCGGCCATCGCCTCGGCCCCCGTGTGCACGTCCAGGCTGCTGCCGTCGGCGAACCGCGCCCGGTACGCGGGGTGCAGCTCCACCAGCTCCACCCGCTTGCGCAGACTGTCCCCGACCGCGGCGAACGGCTCGTCCGCCAGGTCCGGCATGGTCAGCACGGTGGGCCCGGTGTC
>MUNG01000037.1 GCA_002154585.1 Streptomyces pseudogriseolus | reverse complement strand
TCCGGAGTTGTCCACAGGCCCCGGCCGCCCCCGCCCGGCATGGCGTACGGTGCCGCCCATGGCAAGTGTTCTCGTGGTCGAGGACGACCAGTTCGTACGTTCGGCGCTCATCCGGCAGTTGACCGACGCCTCGCACACCGTGCGCAGCGTCGGGACCGCGCTGGAGGCGCTGCGCGAGGTCGCCCATTTCCGCTTCGACGTGGTCGTCCTGGACCTCGGACTGCCGGATCTCGACGGCTCCGAGGCCCTGAAGATGCTCCGCGGCATCACCGACGTCCCCGTCATCGTCGCCACCGCCCGCGACGNNGACGACTATCTGACCAAGCCGTTCTCGGTGGAGCACCTCTCCGCCCGGATGGCCGCCGTGCTGCGCCGCGCCCGTTCCGGCGGCGGCGAGGCCGCGCCCTCCCCGGTGATCCGGGTCGGCGGCCTCACCGTCGACCCGCTGCGCCGCCAGGCCGAACTGGACGGCGTCCGGCTCGACCTGACCCGGCGCGAGTTCGACCTGCTCGCCTTCCTCGCCGGACGGCCCGGCGTGGTCGTGCCCCGGCGGGAGCTGCTCGCCGAGGTGTGGCAGCAGTCCTACGGCGACGACCAGACCATCGACGTCCATCTGTCCTGGCTGCGCCGGAAGCTGGGGGAGACCGCCGCGCGTCCCCGCTACCTGCACACCCTGCGGGGCGTCGGCGTGAAGCTGGAGCCGCCGGCCGACGCGCCCGGAGCCGCGTACGCGTCGGGAGCGGAGCCGCCGCGATGAGATGGGCCCTGGTGAAGGTGTCGCTGGCGGTGACCGCAATGGTCGTGGTGGCCTTCGCCGTCCCGCTCGGCCTGGTCATCCGCGAGATGGCCCGGGACCGCGCCTTCGCCGGCGCCGAGCGGGAGGCCGCGGCCGTCGCCCCCGCGCTGTCCATCACCACCGACCGCGCCCAGCTGGAGCGGGTCGTCGCGTCGGCCGGCTCCGACGCCGCCATGGCCGTGCACCTCCCGGCCGTCGCCGGCGAACAGCCCCTGGACATAGGGCGGCGACGAGCCTCCGACGAGGACATCGCCGCCGTACGGGAGCTCGGCCGCGCCTCCACGTCCACCGTGCCCGGCGGCTCCGCCCTGCTCCAGCCGGTCGCGCTCAGCACCGGCGAGATCGCCGTCGTCGAGGTGTTCGTCCCGGAGTCCGAGGTCACCAACGGCGTCGGCACGGCCTGGGCGGTCCTCGCGGCCGTCGGCGCCGCCCTGATCGTCGGCTCGGTCGCGGTCGCCGACCGGCTGGGCGTGCGCATGGTGCGGCCCGCCCAGCGGCTGGTCGAGGGGGCGCACGAACTGGGCGAGGGCAAGCTGGGCGCCCGCGTCCGCGAGGAGGGGCCGACCGAACTGCGGCTGGCCGCCGTGGCGTTCAACTCCATGGCCGACCAGGTCGTCCAGCTCCTCGCCAACGAGCGGGAGCTGGCCGCCGACCTGTCCCACCGGCTGCGCACCCCGCTCACCGTGCTGCGGCTCAACGCCGCCTCCCTGGGCGACGGTCCGGCCGCCGAGCAGACCCGGGCCGCCGTCGAGCAGCTGGAGCGCGAGGTCGACACCATCATCCGCACCGCCCGCGACGCCAAGCCGCAGACGGCCGCCGCCGGACCCGGCGCGGGCTGCGACGCGGCCGAGGTGGTGCGCGAGCGGATGGCGTTCTGGTCGGCGCTCGCCGAGGACGAGGGCCGCAAGTGGCGGGTGGCCGGGGCGGACCGGCCGGTGCGCATCCCCGTGGCCCGCACCGACCTGGCCGCCGCCCTCGACGCCCTGCTCGGCAACGTCTTCCGGCACACCTCCGAGGGCACCGCCTTCGCCGTCGACGTGCACAACGGCGAGGACGCGGTGATCGTGCTCGTCTCCGACGCGGGCCCCGGCATAGCCGACCCCGAGACGGCGATGGCCCGCGGCCGGGGCTCCGGCGCCGACGGCTCCACCGGGCTGGGCCTGGACATCGTGCGCCGCCTCGCCGAGTCCACGGGCGGTGACGTGCGCATCGGCCGCTCGGTGCTCGGCGGGACCGAGGTGCGCATCTGGATCCAGCTCGACGGCCGCGACCGCTCGCCCCGGCGGCGCGGGCACCGGGGGAGCGTCCGCCGGCGCCGCACGGGCCGCGGCGCCCTGTCCTTTAACCGTTCCCGATCCCTTCCTTAAGCGGACCCTAAGGTTCCCTGCCGCCGTCCGGATCACGCGAGTTGTCCGTTTCCCGATCACTAGCGTGCTGCCGCAACCTCCCCCCACGAACGGCAACGAAGGCAGGCATGCGATGAGCACGCACCGGCGCAGGATCAGTGGCAGGAACAAGGCGATCGGCGCGGTGGCGGCCGCGGCCGTAGCCGCCGGCGGGGCGTTCCTGTTCACCAGCACCGCACTGGCCACGGACGACCCCGCCACCGAGGCGGCGGAGGGCGCGGGCTTCGCCCCGTACGTCGACACCTCGCTCAGCCCGGCCTACGACCTGCTGGCGAGCGCCGAGGCGACCGGCGTGAAGGAGTACACCCTCGCGTTCGTCACCGACGGCGGCGGCTGCACCCCCAAGTGGGGCGGCACCGGCAGCCTCGGCGACAACCCGGTGGCCGCGCAGATCGGCGCGCTGCGCGAGGCGGGCGGCGACGTCCGCGTCTCCTTCGGCGGTGCCGCCGGCTCCGAACTCGGCACCACCTGCGGCTCGGTGGAGGCGCTCGCCGCCGCCTACACCGAGGTCGTCGACACCTACCAGCTCACCAAGGTCGACTTCGACGTCGAGGGCGGCGCGCTGCCCAACACGCAGGCCAACACCCGCCGCGCCCAGGCGATCGCCGCCCTCCAGAAGTCCCACCCGGACCTGGACGTCTCCTTCACCCTCCCGGTGATGCCGCAGGGCCTCACCCAGGACGGCGTGAACCTGCTCGCCGACGCCAAGGCGAACGGCGTGCGCGTCGACGCCGTCAACATCATGGCGATGGACTACGGCCCCGCCTTCAGCGACGACATGGGCACCTACGCCGAGCAGGCCGCCACCGCCACCCAGGCGCAGATCAAGAACACCCTCGGGCTCGACGACGCCGAGGCGTGGAAGACGGTCGCGGTCACCCCGATGATCGGCGTCAACGACGTCGTCACCGAGATCTTCACGGTCGAGGACGCCACCCAGCTGGTGGAGTTCGCCAAGGCCAAAGGGCTGGGCCGGCTGTCGATGTGGTCCGGCACCCGCGACCAGCAGTGCGCCGAGGGCGAGAAGCCGGC
>MUNG01000369.1 GCA_002154585.1 Streptomyces pseudogriseolus | reverse complement strand
GGTGACCGCCGCCGCCCGCAACCGTCCCGTGCCCACCAACGACTGGTGGTCCTCCCTCGCCTTCCAGCGCTACGGCGACAACCCGTACTCGACCCCCATGTACGGGCACCCCCTCACCTACCAGGCCACCGCCGGCGGACTCGACGTCGGATACCCGACGACCCCCGTGATCACCGGCGACGGCCGCCAGTACGAGTTCGCCCACAAGCGCGACCTGACCATCGGACTGACCGGCCTCAACTCCCCCGACACCAAGGCCGACGACTGGTCCGACTGGACGGTCACCCCCTACTGGTCCGACGGAACCCGGACCCTGCGCACCACCATCGGGCACGGCTCGCCGTTCGTGTACGCCAAGGGCTCCGGCGGCAACGCCCAGATCACCACCGCGGGCACCCCCGCAGTCTTCGCCGACCAGGGCAACGTCCTCGGCATCACCGTCGCCGGACACCACTACGCCCTCTTCGCCCCGACCGGCAGCGACTGGAACGTCTCCGGCTCCACGGTCACCGCGGGTCTCGGCGGCAAGGACTACTTCTCCGTCGCCGTGCTGCCGTCCACCGACGCGCTGGCGACGTTCCGGAAGTACGCCTACAGCTTCGTCACCGACTCCAAGGTGACGTGGAGCTACAGCGGCGGCACCGTGAGGGCGACGTACGCGCTCACCACCGAGGCGAAGGAGGGCACCGAGCGCGGCACGCTCCAGGCCCTCTACCGCCACCAGTGGCTGCACACCACCGACGCGCTCACCTCGTACACGTACGTCTCGCCGCGCGGCACCATGAAGGTGCGCGAGGGGACGTCGTTCAGCACCAGCCAAAAGGCGGCGGCGGTACTGCCCGCGCNNGCGCGGCTACCTCAACGACGTGGTGAACGCCTCCGACCCGTTCTCCGGCGCGGTCGACACCTACTGGACCGGCAAGGCGCTCGGCCGGCTCGCCCAACTGGTGCCCGTGGCCGACCAGATCGGCGAGACCGGCATCCGTGACCGGATGCTGAACCTGATGAAGGGCCGGCTCCAGGACTGGTTCACGGCGGGCGGCGCGAACGAGTTCAGCTACGACCAGGCCTGGAAGACGCTCACCGGTTACCCCGCCTCCTACGGCAGCGACACCGAGCTGAACGACCACCACTTCCACTACGGGTACTACGTGTACGCGGCGGCGATCATCGCCCAGTACGACCCGTCGTGGGCCGCCGACTCGGCGTGGGGCGGCATGGTCAAGACCCTCGTGCGGGACACGGCGAACCCGAGCCGCACCGACTCCGCGTTCCCGTTCCTGCGCGGCTTCGACGTCTACGCCGGCCACGGCTGGGCCTCCGGCCACCAGGGTTTCGCCGCCGGCAACAACCAGGAGTCGTCCTCCGAGTCGACCAACCTGAGCGCGGCGCTCATCCTCTGGGGCTCCGCGACCGGTGACACCTCGCTGCGCGACCTCGGCTCCTTCCTCCTCACCACGGAGTCGGAGTCGATCGCCCAGTACTGGTTCGACGCCGACGAGCAGGTCTTCCCGTCGTCCTTCGGCCACGACACGGCCGGCATGGTGTGGGGCAGCGGCGCCGCGTACTCCACCTGGTGGACCGCGAACCCGGAGGAGATCCACGGCATCAACGTCCTGCCCGTGACGGGCGGTTCGCTGCACCTCGGCGGTGAGAAGGCGGCGATCCGGCGCAACATCGCCGAGATGGAACGGGAGAACGGCGGGCCCGCCGTCGAATGGCGCGACATTCTCTGGGAGTTCCAGTCGTTCGCCGACCCGGCCTCGGCGAAGGCCAAGTGGGACGCGGGCAACGGCGGTTACACCCCGGAGCAGGGCGAGTCGAAGGCCCACACCTACCACTGGCTCGCCACGCTGGACACGGTCGGCGCGCCGGACGCCACGGTGACGGGTGACATCCCGACGTCCGCGGTGTTCACCAAGGGCACCACCCGGACGTACGTGGCCCACAACCACGGTTCCTCGGCCCGCACGGTGACCTTCTCCGACGGCAAGACGATGTCCGTGCCCGCCCGTTCCACGGCGACGAGCACGGGCACCGGCTCCTCGGACCCCGGCCCCGAACCGGAGCCGCCCACCGGCAACACGTTCCAGCTGCGCGCCGGCGGCGTCCTCACGACCGCGACCGGGGGCACGGCGGGCAGCGACACGATCCCCTCCGGGAACGGCGCCAACCACGACGGCACCCCGTACCAGCCGCTCGTCTACGAGGTGCGCGGCGTCAACGGCACCCCGACCTCGGGCGGCCAGACGGCCTTCCGCCTCCAGGTCGACGCCGGCACGACGGTCGGCCTCGGCCAGCAGGCGCGGGTGAGCTACGACTTCACCGGCGACGGCAGCTTCGACCGGACGGAGACGTACCACTACTTCGCGACCGACCCGGTGACGGGCTGGGAGGAGTACACCCAGGCCCGCGGCCTCA
Organism: Streptomyces pseudogriseolus; assembly: GCA_002154585.1. Classification (GTDB taxonomy): domain Bacteria; phylum Actinomycetota; class Actinomycetes; order Streptomycetales; family Streptomycetaceae; genus Streptomyces; species Streptomyces pseudogriseolus. The sequence goes on along the minus strand of MUNG01000369.1, from coordinate 155 downwards.
AGTCCGCGACGGGCTCCCTGAGCACGCTCAGGAACGGCACGGTGCGGCTGGAGGTGTGGAGCGCGATCGGCAACGGGGCGTCGAAGCTCCAGACGGGGACGGACAAGTCCGTGCTGGTCATTCCGTACAGCTGAGCCCCCCTCGGGATCCCGGTG
>MUNG01000368.1 GCA_002154585.1 Streptomyces pseudogriseolus | reverse complement strand
CATTTCGCCGCGTCCTCCTCATTAACCCCACCCGCCCACGCCTCTACGGTGGCCACGCTCACCGCATGTGAAACGATTCAATTCCTACCGTGCGAGGTGGCGTAGTGATCAGTCGCAGAAACGTCCTGGCGAGCACGGCGGCCGTGGTGGCCGCCGCGGCCTCCGGAGCGGGGCAGGCGCAGGCCGTGCCCGTGTCCCCCACCACCGCCCGGGCGGGCGGCCGGGCCGCGCCCGTGGAGATCACCTCCCCCACCGTCGAGTACGCCCGGCATCCGCTGGGCCTGGACGAGCCGCGTCCGCGGTTCAGCTGGCCCATGGCCTCCGACGAGCCGGGGCTGCGTCAGAGCGCCTACCAGCTGCGGGTGGCCACCAGTGCCTCCGCGCTGGCGCGGCCCGACGTCTGGGACAGCGGCCGGGTGGCGTCCGAGGAGTCGGTCCTCGTGCCGTACGAGGGGCCCGAACTGCGCCCGAGGACACGGTACTTCTGGAGCGTGCGGGTCTGGGACGGCCAGGGCCGGGTCTCGAGGTGGAGCGAGCCCGACTGGTGGGAGACCGGCCTGATGGGCGCCGGGCAGTGGGCCGCGCGGTGGATCTCCGCCCCCGCCGAACTGACCGACGCGCCGTCCTTCGAGGGCGGTCACTGGATCTGGTTCCCCGAGGGCGACCCGGCGAGCAGCGCCCCGGCCGCCACCCGCTGGTTCCGCCGCACCGCGGACCTGCCCCCGGCGGTCACCTCGGCCACGCTGGTGATCACCGCGGACAACGCCTACTCCGTGTCCGTCAACGGCCGCGAGGTGGCCCGCACCGACCTGGCCACGGACAACCAGGACTGGCGGCGGCCCGCCGTCGTGGACGTCCTGGAGCAGGTGAGGTCCGGGAGCAACGTGATCGCGGTCGAGGCGGTCAACGGCGCCGAGGGGCCAGCCGGTCTGCTCGCCGTCCTCGTCGTGCGGACGGCCCTCGGTGAGCGGCGGATCGTGACGGACGCCGCCTGGAAGGTCACCGACCGGGAGCCGGCCGGTGAGTGGCGCGGCGCCGGTTTCGACGACTCCGGATGGGCGGCCGCGCGGGAGGCGGCGCCGTGGGGGGCGGGCCCGTGGGGGACGGTCACGCCCGCCCCGCACGCGGTGGCCCGGCTGCGCCGTGAGTTCTCCCTGCGGCGGGCGAAGGTGCGGCGGGCGCGGCTGTACGTCACCGCGCTCGGGCTCTACGAGGCGCATCTCAACGGTGTCCGCGTGGGCCGCGACCAGCTCGCGCCCGGCTGGACGGACTACCGCACGCGGGTGCAGTACCAGACGCACGACGTCACGGAGTTGGTGCGTTCCGGCGGCGGGAACGCTCTCGGGGTGCATCTCGCGCCGGGCTGGTACGCGGGCAACGTCGGCATGTTCGGGCCGCACCAGTACGGCCGGCGCCCGGCGCTGCTGGCGCAGTTGGAGGTCGACTACGCCGACGGGACGGTGCAGCGCGTCGTGTCGGACACGGACTGGTCCGCCTCGTCGGGACCGGTCGTCGCGGCCGACCTGCTGGACGGCGAGACGTACGACGCCCGCAGGGAGACTCCCGGCTGGGCCCTGCCGGGGTTCGACGACGCGGGGTGGCTGCGCGCGGGTGAGGCGGACGGGGTGGTGCCGGAGCGGGTGGTGGCGCAGGTCGACGCGCCGGTGCGGGTCACCGAGGAGCTGACGCCGGTGGGTGTCAGCGAGCCCAGGCCCGGGGTGTTCGTCTTCGACCTGGGGCGCAACATGGTCGGTTCCGTGCGGCTGCGGGTGCGGGGCCGGGCGGGCACGGTGGTGCGGCTGCGGCACGCCGAGGTCCTCAACCCGGACGGCACCCTCTACACGGCGAACCTCCGCACCGCGAAGGCGACCGACACATACGTGTTGAAGGGCGGCGGCAGCGAGACGTACGAGCCGCGTTTCACCTTCCACGGCTTCCGCTACGTCGAGGTCACCGGCTTTCCCGGCACGCCGACCGCGCGGGCGGTCACCGGGCGGGTGATGCACACCGACGCGCCGGCGACGCTCACGTTCGCCACCGACTCGCCGATGCTGAACCAACTGCACAGCAACATCACCTGGGGGCAGCGGGGGAACTTCCTGTCCGTGCCGACCGACACGCCCGCCCGGGACGAACGCCTCGGCTGGACCGGCGACATCAACGTCTTCGCGCCGACCGCCGCGTACACGATGGAGTCGGCGCGCTTCCTGGCGAAGTGGCTCACCGACCTGCGCGACGCACAGACGGCGGAGGGCTCCTTCACGCACGTGGCGCCCGACGTCGGGCGTCTCGGTGACGGGGCGGCGGGCTGGGGCGACGCGGGCGTCACCGTGCCCTGGGCGCTGTACCAGGCGTACGGGGATGTGCGGGTGCTGGAGGAGGCGTGGCCGTCGGTGGTGGCGTGGCTGGGCTACCTGGAGAAGCACAGCGACGGTCTGCTGCGGCCGGCGGACGGCTTCGGCGACTGGCTGAACGTCGACGACGAGACCCCGAAGGACGTCATCGCCACCGCCTACTTCGCGCACGTCGCGGACCTCGCCGGGCGGATGGCGCGCGAGCTCGGCCGGGACCCGGCGCCCTACGATGACCTGTCCGGGCGGGTGCGGGACGCCTTCCGGCGGGCGTACGTCGACGACGCGGGCCGGGTGAAGGGCGACACGCAGACCGCGTACGTCCTCGCCCTGTCCATGGGGCTCGTGCCCGACGCGCTCAGGGATGCGGCGGCCGGCCGGCTGGTGGCGCTCATCGAGGCCCGCGACTGGCATCTGTCGACCGGGTTCCTGGGCACGCCGAGGCTGCTTCCCGTGCTCACCGACACCGGGCACACCGACGTCGCCTACCGGCTGCTCACCCGGCGCACCTTCCCCAGCTGGGGCTACCAGATCGAGCGCGGCGCGACGACGATGTGGGAGCGGTGGGATTCGCTGCGGCCCGACGGCACCTTCCAGGATCCGGGCATGAACTCCTTCAACCATTACGCCTACGGTTCGGTGGGCGAGTGGATGTATGCACACATCGCGGGAATCGCGCCGGGCCGGCCGGGTTACCGCGAGGTCGTCGTCCGGCCGCGTCCGGGCGGCGGCATCGACGAGGCGCGGGCGACGCTCCGCTCGGTGCGGGGGCCGGTCTCCACCCGGTGGAGGCGGCGGGGCGGACACTTCGAGCTGACGTGCTCGATACCGGTGAACACCACCGCGCAGGTATGGATCCCGGCGTCGGAGACGGACCGGGTCGAGCACACGGGTGCGGCCCTGCTGCGGCACGAGGACGGGTGCCAGGTGTTCCGCGTGGGTTCGGGGACGCATCGGTTCGCGGTGTGAAGTGCGGTCGGCCGCGCGGGCGTTCGGGGCCGTCCGCGCGGCCGGGAGGGGGGTGTTCGGTGATCGGTGGCGAGGGCTGTCGGGGCCGGCCGGGCGGCAGGGAGGGGCGGTGCCGGTGGGCGCGACGGACAGCTCCCACAGGCGTGCGGCCGCGGCGCGGTGGACGGCGTGGGCGCGGGCCCGGCCGTCGTCCGTCGGCCCCCGCTCGTCGGTGGCCCGCGCCGCCTCGCATGCTCCGGGGAGGGGCCGCCGCGTCCCGGCGGGATTTCTGACGCCGTTGCCGATCATCGTGCCCTGCTCGGATCCGCGCCCCGAGGGGTGCCGTCAGGTGGTCGTACCGACGCCTTTCCCCGCCGCGCGGAGGGCACCGGCGCCGGCGTCCACCCCCGCCTCGCCACCGAGGCGAGACGTATCGTCTTGCCGCGGCGGCGGATGTGGCGTAGTGTCCTGCTCATGGGTTCCCTGTGAGATCGCCGGCGCCGACCGCGTAGAGCCGTGCTCCGCCGTCGTCGCGCCTCGCCGCGCAGCCGTCCATCACCTTGTCAGGCCCGGGTCCCACCCGTGCGGCCAGGAGGGAACTCATCGTGCACACACCGCAACTGACCCTGTCCCACGTCAGCAAGGCCTACCCCGGCCGTATCGTTCTGGACGACGTCTCCTTCACCCTCAGACCCGGCGAGAAGGCCGGGCTGATCGGTGACAACGGCGCCGGCAAGTCCACGCTGCTGCGGCTGATCGCCGGTCAGGAGCGCCCCGACAGCGGGGAGGTGAGCGTGAGCGCCGCCGGTGGTGTCGGGTATCTGCCCCAGTCGGTCCCCCTGCCGCCGTCCGCCACCGTCCAGGACGCCGTCGACCTGGCCCTCGCGGACCTGCGTGCCCTGGAGGCCGGGCTGCACCGGGCCGGGCGGGCGCTCGAGGACGGCGACGACCCGGCGGCGCTCGCCGCCTACGAGGAGCTCCTCGCCCGCTACGAGGCCCGGGAGGGGTATGACGCCGACCACCGGGTGGACATCGCGCTGCACCACCTCGGCCTGCCGAGGCTGCGCCGCGAACGCCCGCTCGGCACCCTCTCCGGCGGTGAGCGCTCCCGGCTCGCCCTCGCCGGTGTCCTGGCCGGCCGGCCGGAGCTGCTGCTCCTGGACGAGCCGACCAACGACCTCGACGACCGGGCGGTCGAGTGGCTGGAGGCGCAGCTGCGGGCGCACCGCGGCACGGTGCTCGCGGTCACCCACGACCGTGTCTTCCTGGAGCGCCTGACCACCACGGTCCTGGAGGCCGAGGAGGGGAAGGTTACCCGCTACGGCGACGGCTACGACGGTTACCGCACCGCGAAGGCGGCCGAACGGCGCCGCCGGATCCAGGAGTACGAGGAGTGGCGCTCGGAGCTGGCCCGCAACGAGCGGCTGGCCGCCGGACACGCCGCCCGCCTCGGCGTCATCCCGCGCAAGGCGCCGCTGGCCAACTTCGGCCACGGCGGCTTCCGGGCCCGCGGCCGGGCGCACGGTGCGATGGCCCGCATCCGCAACGCCCGTGAGCGGGTCCAGCGGCTGACCGCCGAGGCGGTGGCGCCGCCGCCCGAGCCGCTGGCCTTCACGCCCCGCCTGGCGGCGCCCGGGTCCGTACCGGAGGCCGGCGCCGGAGCCGTTGCGGAGGACCTGCCCGCCGCGCACCTGTCGGACGTGCGGGTGGGTGACCGTCTGCGGCTGGGTTCGCTCACCCTCGGCCGCGGCGGGAGGCTTCTCGTCACCGGTCCCAACGGAGCGGGCAAGACCACGCTGCTGAAGGTGCTCACCGGTGAACTGCGGCCGGATGAGGGCACGGTACGGGTGCCCGGCCGGGTGGGGCACCTGCGGCAGGACGAGACGCCGTGGCCGCCCGGCCTGACGCTGGCCGAGGCGTTCGGGCTGGGCCGCGTGGGCTCCCCCGACGAACACGCCGACGCCCTGCTCTCCCTCGGCCTCTTCCGCCCCGCGGACCTGCGCTTGCGCGTGGGTCAGCTGTCCTACGGGCAGCGCCGGCGGGTGGATCTGGCCCGGCTGGTCACGGAACCCGCCGATCTCCTGCTCCTCGACGAGCCGACGAACCACCTGTCACCGGCGCTGGTCGAGCAACTGGAAGAGGCGCTGAGCGGATACCCGGGGGCGATCGTGCTGGTCACCCACGACCGCACGCTCCGGGCTCGGTTCCAGGGCGAACGGCTGCAGCTGCCGCGGCGGGAGGCGGGAGTCGCGGGCGTCCGGGCAGGCTGACGGCGCACGGTCCGGGCCCCTGCCGCGCGGCAGGGGCCCGGGCGGGTCAGCTGGCGGGCGACGGCGTCGAGCGTTCGATCAGACCGTGTACGTCCTGGTCGCCGCGCGGGTCCAGGGGCGTGGTGTAGTGGCCCACCGCCCAGAAGGAGCCGGCGTCGTCCGCCGGGGCCAGGTCGTAGAAGGTGTAGGACGGCCACCTCGTCTCGCCGTCGGGAGCCGTCGCCCCGTCCTGCTCGGTCCACGCGGTGCCGTCGTAGTGCCAGAACACCGGGCCCGAGGAGGTCGGTTCGGTCTGGTCACTGCCGGTGACCCACAGTCCGCCGCGGCCGTCGGGGGCGATCGCGTGGACGTAGAGAGCGGACAGGTCACCGGTGACGTCCCGCCACTCGGCGCCGTTCCAGTGGGCGACGGACGGGATCGGCGGGCGGGCGCCGTCGTCGGCCCAGCCCGCAACGTAGACGCTGTCCGTCGACTCGGCCGCGATCTTCGCGGTGTCCGTGCCGGCACGCACCGGTACCTCCTCCAGAAGCGTCCACGTGGTGCCGTCCCAGTGGTAGGTCACCGGGTGGCCTCCGTCGACCGGGTACCTCATGCCGGTGGCGTACGCGTCGTCCGCGGCGAGGGCGTCGATGTCGCGGATGTGCACCTGTTCCGGCAGGGCGAACGTCTGCCAGGCGCCGTCGGCGTAGGTGTAGAGGGCGTCACCGCCCTTGAAGAGGCGTCCGGGCACGGCGTCGAGCGGCACCTCGGGGAAGGAGTCGTCGACGGGGCCCACCGTGGGGACCGTGGTCCAGCGTGTGCCGTCGAAGTGCACGAGTCTCTGGTCCCGGCGCACCGTGCCGTAGGCCCACACGTCGTCGGCCGCGACGGCGGTCACGGACGACCACTCCCACACGTCGGGAAGCCCCGGCGCGGGGTCCTTGCTCCAACGCGTCCCGTCCCAGCGCACGATGACGCCCTGGCCGTCCTTGCTCCCCACCGCCCAGGCCAGGTCGTCGTCCACGGCGGAGACGGACCTCAGGCTGCCGGCCGGGCTCTCGCCGGACAGGGAGATCTCCCAGTTCGAGGACATGGGCGCTGCGGTGGCTCCGTCGGCGGCCAGCAGGGTGGAGGCGAGCGCCAGGGAGGCGGCCGCTCCGCGGACGAGGTGCCGTATCTGCATCGGTACGCATCCTTCGGGTCGAGGAACTGTGCGCCGGTCACGGCCTGAGGGGCGCGTGGCGCGCCCGCGCGGCCGGCCGGTCACACACCAAGATCAACCACGCCCCTGGAAGGTTGTAGGGCGATGTGAACGCCCCACTCCTGCAAGCAACCGCCGTACCGTTTCAGCGCAGTTCGTCGTCGTCCGCCAGGCCGGTCAGGTCGGCGAGGGTCTCGGCCGGGTCGGCGGACGGGGGGCCGGCGGGCCACCACAGGCCGTCGCGGCGGCGGTAGGGGTACCAGCGGCCGTCGCGGCCCAGGCGGAGCTGGAGTCCGCGGCCGGTGAGCGTCCAATGGTTGCCGTCGACGTCGACCGGGGGGAACTCCTCCGCCTCCCAGGCCGTGGCCAGCGCGGTGCGGGCGCGCGCGGTCTGCTGCTCGGGCGGGGTCCAGGGGTGTTCCAGGACGTCCAGGGCGGCCCGGCCGCCGGTGCGCCACGCGGCGGCGGCCCGGTCCAGGTCCTCGGCGGGGCGGCCGGAGCCGGTGCGGAGCCGCTCCGCCGCACGCGGGTCAGGGTGGGTGGCCGCCAGACGCACCGTGTCCTGCCAGACGTCGAGCGGTTCCGGTGGCGCGGCGCCGAACCCGTGGGCGTAGGCGAGGAGTTCGCGGGCGCGCAGGGCGGCGTCCGCGGCGAGGCGGTCCAGCGGGTCGGCCTCGATGCCGGTCAGCGGCTCCTCGGGGGCGGCGGGCGGTTCGGGCAGCGGCGGCAGGGCGGGCAGCGCGGCGGCGGGGCGGGCGTAGGCCGCGCGCTGAAGGCTGGCGTCGGGCGTGGTCCCGCCCCCGGCCTCCTCGTCGTACGGCTCGTCGTCCTCCTCGTCGTCGCCGGCCAACGCCCGCAGCAGCAAAGCCGACTTGAGTTCCTCCACCGCCTCCTCGGCGTCGCGGCCGCGGATCAGGAGCAGCAGCCACGGGTCGGTGTCCAGCAGCCAGGACAGCTGGTAGGCGAGGGCGGTGGCGTGCGGGCAGGGGTGGTCGAGGGCGTCGCAGTCGCAGTCGGCGTCGAGGTCGCCGTAGCCGGGCAGCATGCGTACCCGGGCGTCCTCGACGGCCTCCAGCAGGTCCTCCGGGAGGTCGCCGGCCAGCAGCGCCTCCGTCTCGGCCGGACGGTCGGCGGTCCGCTCCCAGAGCAGGTCCCACTCGTCGTCGTCCAGCACGGTCAGCGTCAGCTGCGTCGTGTACGTCTCCTCCCCGCCGTACACCTCGGCGGCCGCCCGGCCGGGGCTGACCGTGATCGGGCCGATGCGGCCGGTGCGGGCGAAGGAACGCCCCTTCTTCAGGGGGTCTTCCTCCGGCCAGACGTCCTCCACGGCCTCCGCCCACTGCGCCGCCCAGAAGGACTGGCCGCGGGCGCGGCCGCCGCGGCGTGCCGCGAAGGCGGGGAAGCCCCGGGCGCCGCTGCCTCGTGCGCCGCTGCCCTGTGCCTCGCTCATGCCATGCTCCTCAGTTCCACCAGGTTGGCCAGCTCGTCGGTGGTCAGCTCGGTCAGGGCCTGCTCGCCGGAGCCGAGGACGGCGTCGGCCAGTTCCTTCTTCGCCTCCAGCAGGGCCGCGATACGGTCCTCGACGGTGCCTTCGGTGACCAGCCGGTGGACCTGGACGGGCTGGGTCTGGCCGATGCGGTACGCGCGGTCGGTGGCCTGTTCCTCCACCGCCGGGTTCCACCAGCGGTCGTCGTGGACGACGTGGTCGGCGCGGGTGAGGTTCAGGCCCGTGCCGGCCGCCTTCAGCGACAGCAGGAAGACGGGGAACTCGCCGTCCTGGAAGCGCCGTACGAGTTCCTCGCGCCGGGCCACCGGGGTGCCGCCGTGCAGCAGGGCGGCGGGGGTGCCGCGGTCACGCAGATGGCGTTCGAGGAGGCGGGCCATGGTGACGTACTGGGTGAAGACCAGGGCGGCGCCGCCCTCGGCGGTGATGGTGCCCAGGAGTTCGTCGAGGAGCTCCAGCTTCCCGGAGCGTCCGGTGAGCGGGGCGTCCTCCTCCTTGAGGAACTGCGCGGGGTGGTTGCAGATCTGCTTCAGTCCGGTGAGCAGCTTCAGTACGAGACCGCTGCGGGCGATGCCGCCCGAGCCGGCGCGGATCTCGCCCATCACCGTCTCCACCTGCGTGCGGTAGAGCCTCTCCTGCTCGGCGGTGAGCGCGACCGGCCGGTCCGTCTCGGTCTTGGGCGGCAGTTCGGGCGCGACGCCCGGGTCGGTCTTGCGGCGGCGCAGCAGGAACGGCCGTACCAGCTCCGCCAGGAGGCGGGCGGTGTGCTGCTCGCCCTCGCCCTCCGCCGCGAGCTGCCGCTCGGCCTCGATGGGCGCGATCCAGCGTCTGCGGAACGCGCCGTGGGTGCCCAGGAGCCCGGGCGTGGTCCAGTCCAGGACGGCCCACAGTTCGGAGAGGTTGTTCTCCACCGGGGTGCCGGTCAGCGCGATGCGGGCGCGGGCGCCGATCAGCCGCAGGGCCTTGGCGGTCGAGGAGTGCGGGTTCTTCACGTGCTGGGCCTCGTCGGCGACGACCAGACCCCAGCGGTGCGCGCCGAGCCGGCCGGCGTCCAGCCGCATGGTGCCGTACGTGGTCAGGACGAAGCCCTCGCCGGCGCCGTCCAGGGTGCGGCCCGGGCCGTGGAAGCGGCGGACCGGGGTACCGGGCGCGAAACGGCCCACCTCACGCTCCCAGTTGCCCAGCAGGGACGCCGGGCAGACCACCAGGGTGGGCCCGCGGTCCTCGCGGCGCTCCTGACGCAGCAGGTGCAGCGAGATCAGCTGGATCGTCTTGCCCAGGCCCATGTCGTCGGCGAGGCAGCCGCCCAGGCCGAGGGATGTCATACGATCCATCCAGCGCAGGCCGCGCAGCTGGTAGTCGCGCAGCGTGGCGGTCAGACGGGCGGGCTGCTCCACCGGCCCCTCACCGCCGTCGGGGTCGGCGAGGGCGCGGCGCAGGGCGTCCAGCCAGGCGCTGGGCGCCACCCGCACCCGTTCGCCGCCGATGTCGGTGTGACCGGTGAGGGCCACGGCGAGCGCCTCGATCGCGGTGAGCGGCGGCAGCCGCCGTTCGCGGGCCTTGCGGGCGACGCCGGCGTCGATGAGAATCCAGCGCCCGCGCAGCCGCACCACCGCCCCGCCGCCCGCGACCGTCGCCGCTTCCTTGTCGGTGAGCGGTTCACCGTCCAGCTCCAGACGCCAGTGCAGGTCGACGGTGCCGTCGCCGCCGAAGAAGGACCGCAGGTCGGCGGGCGGCACCCGGTCGGCGCCGGCCACCGCGCGAACCGTGAGCGCCCCGGCGGACGTCTCCGGCCAGGTGACGTCGATGCCGTGCCCCGCCAGGCGGCCCGCGGCCCCGCCCAGCAGGTCCCGCAGTTCGTCGTCGGTCAGGTCGAGGGCGGCGGGTACGGGCAGCAGGCGTTCCAGCGGCTGCCACACGGTCGCGGCGCGGCGGACGGCGAGCACCATGTCGGCCTGGGCACGCGGGCCCAGAGCGTGGTCGGCGCGCGCGAACAGCTCGTCGGCGTCCAGGGACAGGGTGGGGTCGGCCAGGCTGTGGGCGCGGGGCACCAGACGCGGGCGGGGCGGACGGGGCGGCGGCGCGCCCTGCGGCACAGCGGGGGCAGCGGTGACGCCCGGGGCGACGAGGGCGTTGGTGACGTGGGCGGGGGCGTCGGTCAGTTCGACGCGCAGCGACATCCGTACGCCGGAGTCGAGGCCGGCGGAGATCTCCTCCGCCCACCCGCGCAACTGCGGCACGTGCTGGGGTGCGGTCGCGGCGAACGCCGACCGCCCTGTGGCGAGTTCGGCGGCGGGAGTGCGCGGAAGAGTGTCGGCGACCGCGTCCAGGAACGCCCTGACGAGCACCGCCGGGTCGGTGCCCGGAACGGCGACGGCCTCGCCGGGCGCGGCTTCGGCGAGAGCACGGAGGACCGCGATGTCACCGGCGTCGAACGGCCCGGCCCGCCAGGTGTCGTAACCGGCCGGAGAGACGCCGGGGAGGAGACGTTCGCGGGCGATCAGGTGCAGGGCCAGGGCAGTGACGGCTCCCCAGAAGACGGTGGCGGGGTGGGGGGC
>MUNG01000367.1 GCA_002154585.1 Streptomyces pseudogriseolus | reverse complement strand
CTCCCACATTCGCCGCCCCGGACCGGTGACGGGCGACCGGGCCGGGGCGGCGAATGTGGGAGGCGTGCGGGAGAACGCTCAGTGCTTGCGGTGCTTCGGGCCCCTCGGGCCGCCCTTCCCGCAGTCGTCGTGGCGGGCGTCCTTCAGCGTGTCGCGCAGCGCGTAGTACGCCGGCTTACGGTCGAAGTCGTCCGTCATGACCGTTGCGAAGCCCTCGCCCTGGAAGAACACCGGGACCCACGAGTACTTGTCGGTGAAGCCCCAGATGGTGAACGAGTTGCAGCCGTCGACCTCCAGGCACCCCTCGAGCATCCGCTGGTAGTACTCGGCCTGCTGCTTCTCCTGGGCCGGGGTCGGGACCGACCCCTCAGGGACGTCCATGCGGACGTCCAGCTCGGTGACCGCGGTCTCCAGGCCCAGCGCGTCGAAGCGGCGCAGGTTGTCGGCGAGGTCGCCGGGGAAGCCGTACCGCGTGCTCAGGTGGCCCTGCACGGAGAAGCCGTGCACCGGCACCCGCTGCGCACGCAGGTCCTTCACCAGGGCGTAGTACGCGTCGCTCTTGGCGTTGACGCCCTCGACGTTGAAGTCGTTGAAGAACAGCTTCGCCTTGGGGTCGGCCTTGTGCGCCCAGCGGAACGCGTCCGCGACGATCCCCGGGCCGAGCTCGCGGATCCAGATGTTGTCCTGGGTCCGCAGGTTGCCCTGGTCGTCGAAGATCTCGTTCGCCACGTCCCACTGCTGGATCTTGCCCCTGTACCGGCCGACCACCGTGGTGATGTGCTCGCGCAGGATCTCGCGCAGCTCCGCCTTGGTGAAGTCGCCCTGCTCCAGCCACGCCGGGTTCTGGCTGTGCCACAGCAGCGTGTGTCCGCGCACCACCTGGTGGTTCCTGCGGGCGAACTCGACGATCGCGTCCGCCTGCCCGAAGTCGTAGCGGTCGCGCTCGGGGTGGATGTAGTCCCACTTCATCTGGTTCTCGGGCGAGACCGAGCTGAACTCCCGCCCCAGAACCTTCCGGTACTCCTTGTCGTACGTGAAGGGGTCCGGATAGTCCTGCTCCAGGTGGTGGCCGCCGCCCGCGACCGCGGTACCGATCACGAAACCTTCGGGGGCGGCCGCGCGCAGCCGGTCGTGCGAGGCGTGGGAGTGCGGCGGCGGCTTGGGGCCGCCGGGGGCGGCGGCGGACGCGGAACCGCCGAGGAGCGGCAGGGTCAGTGCCGCGGTGGCAAGGGCCACCGTGACGAAACGAAGGGGTCTCATGCGAGGGCTCTCATTCCCGTCGTCGTTCTCGAATGTTTCGAAGTCGAATCCGAAACATTAGGGATGGGCGGACGGTACGGTCCTGCCGAGCGGCGCGTCAATACCCGTGCACGCGCGGGGTTTTCGCCGCCCTCATCCCGCCGACGGGCGGATCACCTCCTCCGCCACCCACCTGGCGATCCCCTCGGGGAACGGCGCCGGCAGCCCGAGCACGACATGCCGGAACCCCGCGTCCAGCGCCTCCCCCACGGCCTCCCGTACGGCGTCGGGCCGGTCCGTGTCGACCGGAAGGTGGATCGACCGGACGATCGACGCGGGGTCGCGGCCGATGTCGGCGCAGTACCGGTCCAGCAGGGCGCTGCGGCGCACCGCGTCGTCGATGTCGCCGCCGGGGATGTTCCACAGGTCGGCGTGCTCGGCGGCCACGCGGAGCGTCGCGGCGGCCCGGCCGCCGACGAGGATCGGCGGATACGGGCGCTGCACCGGCTTGGGGCTGCCGAACGCCCCCGTCAGCCGGTGGTGTTCGCCGTGGAAGTCGAACGGCTTGTCCTCCGTCCACAGCCGCTTGATCAGCGCGCAGGCCTCGGCGAGGCTCGCCACCGCCTGCGCCGGGTCGTGGAACGGCAGCCCGTGGGCCGGGTACTCGCGCCACGCCTCGGGCGGATGCGGGCGCGAGCCGACGCCGATGCCGAAGTCGAGCCGGCCGTCGGAGACGATGTCGACGGTCGTCGCGATCTTGGCGAGGAGGGCGGGCGGCCGGAACCGGTTGCTGGTGACCATGACGCCCAGCCGTAGCCGCCGTGTCCGCGCCGCGAGGGCCGCCAGCAGCGTCCAGCCCTCGAACGCGGGCCCGTCGGGATCTCCGAAGATGGGCATGAGGTGGTCGAACAGCCAGGCGTGCTCGATCTCGGGCACCTCGTCCGCCTCGCTCCAGACGCGGACGAGGTCGTCGTAGCCGACCTGGATGGGCGCGGTCATGATGCCGAAGCTGGGCCGTCCCGGCCGGGCGGGCGTGCGTGTCGTGTCGGGCATGGGCCGTGGCCCTTTCCGGTCGGGTGGTGGTCAGTGACGGCGGCGGCGCAGCGAGGCGTCGAGCAGCGCCGGCGGGGTGTCGAACTTCTCGCCGGGGGCCAGGTCGGTGCCGGGGGCGACGATCTCGTCGATCGCGTCGAGGACGTCGGCGGACAGCACGGTGTCCGCGGCGGCGAGCTGCGACCGGAGGTGCTCCGGCGTGCGGGGGCCGATCAGCGCGGCCGTGACGGCGGGGTGCGCGGTGACGAAGCCGAGGGCGAGCTGGATCAGGGTGAGCCCGGCCTCGTCGGCGACCTCGGACAGCCGCTCGACGGCGTCGTACCGGGCCTGGTTGTGGGGCTGCGAGGGGTCGAAGCGCTCCGGCAGGACCGCCGAGCGGTGGGTGGCGACGTCGCGGCCCTTGCGCACTGCCCCGGACAGCCAGCCCGAGGCCAGCGGGGACCACGCCAGTACACCCATGCCGTACTCCTCCGTCACGGGCAGGACGTGGGACTCGATGCCGCGCTGGAGGATCGAGTAGCTGGGCTGCTCGGTCACGTAGCGGCTCAGCCGGTGCTCACGGGCGGCCCACTGCGCCTGCACGATGCGGTACGCGGGGAAGGTCGAGGAGCCGAAGTAGCGGATCTTGCCCGCGCGCTGGAGGTCGGTGAGGGCGGAGAGGGTCTCCTCGTCGCTGGTCGTCGGGTCCCAGCGGTGCATCTGGTAGAGGTCCACGTGGTCGACGCCGAGGCGGCGCAGGCTGTCGTCCAGGGCGGTGTACAGCCAGCGGCGCGAGCCGCCCTGACGGTTGCGCTCGCCCATGGGCATGGTCGCCTTGGTGGCCAGCACGATGTCGTCGCGGCGGCCGGCGATGGCCTTGCCGACCATCTCCTCCGACTGGCCTTCGCCGTACCAGTCGGCGGTGTCGATGAGGTTGACGCCGGCCTCCAGGGCCGCGTCGACGATGGCGGTGGCCTCCTCCTGCGTGGTGCGCCCGATGGCGCCGAAGTTCATCGCGCCGAGAGCGAGGGTGCTGACCTGCACGCCGGTGCGGCCGAGGGTGCGGTACTGCATGCCGTGGTCTCCTCACGGGTAGGGAAACGGAACAACGTTCCGGTACGGCTCCTACAATACGGAACACGGTTCCGTTTCGCTAGGGCTTCCGGCGACCGGACATGCGGAGGCGTCATCGGGCGTGCGTGAGACCATGCGGAGGCATGCGTGAGGTGGAGGACGACGCGGTGAACCAGAGGGACGACAAGGACGGCGACGCGAGCAGCGCCGCGTCACGGCGCAAGGACGCCCGGCGCAACAAGGAGACGCTGCTGGAGGCGGCCGCCGCGGTCTTCGTCACGTCCGGCGTGGAGGCCCCGGTGCGCGACATCGCCTCCCGGGCCGGCGTGGGCCTCGGCACCCTCTACCGGCACTTCCCGACCCGCGCGGACCTGATCATCGCCGTCTACCGGCACCAGGTGGAGGCCTGCGCCGAGGCCGGCCCGGCCCTCCTCGACTCCGCCCCGACCCCGCACGACGCCCTGCGTCAGTGGATCGACCTGTTCGTCGACTTCCTGGTCACCAAACACGGCCTCGCCGCCGTCCTGCGCTCCGACCAGCAGGGCTTCGAGGGCCTGCACGCCTACTTCCTCGACCGCCTCGTCCCCGTCTGCACCCAGCTCCTCGACGCCGCGAGGACAGCAGGCGAGATCCGCGAGGACATCCCCGCGCTCACCCTGATGCGCGGCGTGGGCAACCTCTGCATCGGCGCGGAGAACGACCCCGCCTACGACGCGCGCCGCCTGGCCGCGGTGCTGGTCGACGGCCTACGCCGAACGCACTGACGGCCGGCGAGGGGCACAGTCCCGCCTCTCGGCGACGGCTGCTGCCGCCACCAGCAACCCGACCTGGAGACCGTCAGCCGACATCCGCCCCGGCGTCCCCGTCCGACGCGAAAATCTCCGCCGTCGAAGTCGCAGTGAGGGCCTTCCTGAACCACAGGCCCAGCACGTCGGGATCACCGCAGCCGACGATGCGCTCCCGGTCGGCCTCGGAAACCTCGACGCCTCGGTGCCCGAGGAGGACCAGCAGGTCCTTCGCCCGGCTCTCCGCCCGAAGCGCCGCGGACAGGACTGTGAGCGGGATGTCGCGAGCCGCTTCGTCCGGGCTGTCGATCACCGGCACGTCGTCGGGTCCCAGGACGAGAGGGCGCAGGCTGAGCGAGCACCACTGACGTGGTCCGATGTCGACCTGCCGGGCGGCCCACTCTGCCGTCCCCCGGTCCGCGCAGACGACGAGGAGTACCGGCGGAATGCCGTATTTGGCGTACACGTAGGAGAGGTAGTAGGCCCAGCTGGCCGGCTTGTCCGGGGCCGGGCGGCCTTGCGACTCGACCGCCAGGAGGAAACTGCCGTCCTCGGTGTCCATCTGCAGGAGCGTGTCCACCCTTCTGGCCCTTGCCGGTGTGCGGCAACGTTCGCACGACCGAGCGAACTGACCGGCACGCGTTGACGCTCCCACGCTCCCGAGCTCGCAAGCCCTCGCGCCAGAACAAAAGGGCCCGCACGACCGAAGTCGTGCGGGCCCCTTCAGGTGCTCGCAGCAGGAGCTACCAGGTCAGAACGTCACTTGACGATCTTGGTGACCTGGCCGGCGCCCACGGTCCGGCCACCCTCACGGATGGCGAACTTCAGGCCCTCCTCCATGGCGACGGGCTGGATGAGCTCCACCTTCATCTCGGTGTTGTCACCCGGCATGACCATCTCGGTGCCCTCGGGGAGGGTCACGACGCCGGTCACGTCCGTCGTACGGAAGTAGAACTGCGGGCGGTAGTTGTTGAAGAACGGGGTGTGACGGCCACCCTCGTCCTTCGACAGGATGTAGGCCTGGGCCTCGAACTCGGTGTGCGGGGTGACCGAACCGGGCTTGATGATGACCTGGCCGCGCTCGACGTCCTCGCGCTTGATGCCGCGGAGCAGCAGACCGACGTTCTCACCGGCCTGGCCCTCGTCGAGCAGCTTGCGGAACATCTCGATGCCGGTGACCGTGGTGGAGGTCTTCTCGGTCTTGATGCCGATGATGTCGACGGTCTCGTTGACCTTGAGGACACCACGCTCGATACGGCCGGTGACGACCGTACCGCGGCCGGTGATCGTGAAGACGTCCTCGATCGGCATCAGGAACGGCTTGTCGACGTCGCGCTCCGGCTCCGGGATCGACTCGTCGACGGCCTTCATGAGGTCCAGGACGGACTGGCCCCACTCCTTGTCGCCCTCGAGGGCCTTCAGAGCGGACACCTTGACGACGGGAACGTCGTCGCCCGGGAACTCGTACTCGGAGAGGAGCTCACGCACCTCGAGCTCGACGAGCTCCAGGATCTCCTCGTCGTCGACCATGTCGGCCTTGTTCAGGGCGACGACGATGTAGGGAACGCCGACCTGGCGGGCCAGGAGCACGTGCTCCTTGGTCTGCGGCATCGGGCCGTCCGTGGCGGCGACCACGAGGATGGCGCCGTCCATCTGCGCCGCACCCGTGATCATGTTCTTGATGTAGTCCGCGTGACCGGGGCAGTCGACGTGGGCGTAGTGACGCGTCTCGGTCTGGTACTCGACGTGCGCGATGGAGATGGTGATACCGCGCTGGCGCTCTTCGGGAGCCTTGTCGATCTGGTCGAAGGCCGAGGCCTCGTTCAGGTCCGGGTACGCGTCGTGCAGCACCTTGGTAATGGCGGCCGTGAGGGTCGTCTTACCGTGGTCGATGTGACCGATGGTGCCGATGTTGACGTGCGGCTTAGTCCGCTCGAACTTCGCCTTCGCCACTGGGGTCCTCCTGTGGAGTGGTTCTGTACGCCTTACTTCATCGGCGCCAGGTGATCTTTGCTGGGAAACCCGGGCCCGGGTCGTTCCACCGGGTGACGGTGGAACGACCACTTGCAGGCTCCGGGGTCAAGCCTAAAGCGTTGTCACGGAGTCCGTTGAACGGAGCCCCTTACTCGCCCTTGGCCTTCGCGATGATCTCCTCGGCGACGTTCCGCGGAACCTCGGCGTAGGAGTCGAACTGCATGGAGTAGCTGGCACGGCCGGACGTCTTGCTGCGCAGGTCGCCGACGTAGCCGAACATCTCCGAGAGGGGCACGAGACCCTTCACGACGCGGGCACCGGCCCGCTCCTCCATGGCCTGGATCTGGCCACGGCGGGAGTTGATGTCGCCGATGACGTCACCCATGTAGTCCTCGGGCGTGGTGACCTCGACGGCCATCATCGGCTCCAGGAGCACGGGCGAAGCCTTGCGCGCGGCCTCCTTGAAGGCCTGCGAACCGGCGATCTTGAACGCGAGCTCGGACGAGTCGACCTCGTGGTACGCGCCGTCGAGCAGCGTCACACGGACGCCGGTCATCTCGTAGCCGGCGAGGATGCCGAACTGCATGGCCTCCTGCGCACCGGCGTCCACCGAAGGGATGTACTCCTTCGGCACGCGGCCACCGGTCACCTTGTTGACGAACTCGTACGAGGCGTCGCCGCCCTCGATCGGCTCGATCGCGATGATCACGCGAGCGAACTGGCCAGTGCCACCCGTCTGCTTCTTGTGGGTGTACTCGACCTTCTCGACCGACTTGCGGATCGTCTCACGGTACGCGACCTGAGGCTTGCCGACGTTGGCCTCGACCTTGAACTCACGGCGCATGCGGTCGACCAGCACCTCGAGGTGCAGCTCGCCCATACCGCCGATGATGGTCTGGCCGGTCTCCTCGTCCGAGTGGACCTGGAACGACGGGTCCTCCTCGGCGAGCCGCTGGATCGCGACGCCGAGCTTCTCCTGGTCGCCCTTCGACTTGGGCTCGATGGCGACCTGGATGACCGGCGCCGGGAAGTCCATGGACTCCAGGATGACCGGGCTCTTGTCGTCGGACAGCGTCTCACCGGTGGTGGTCTGCTTCAGGCCCATGACGGCGACGATGTCGCCGGCGCCCACCGACTCGATCTCCTCACGCTTGTTGGCGTGCATGCGGTAGATCTTGCCGATGCGCTCCTTCTTGCCCTTCACGGAGTTCAGCACCTGGGTGCCGGACTCCAGACGGCCGGAGTACACGCGGACGAAGGTGAGCTTGCCGAGGTGCGGGTCGCTCATGATCTTGAACGCGAGCGCGGCGAGGGGCTCCTCGTCCGACGGCTTGCGCGCGACGACCTTCTCCGCGTCCTTGGGGTCGTGGCCCTCGATGGCCTCGACGTCCAGGGGGGAGGGCAGGTAGCGCACGACGGCGTCGAGCAGGGGCTGCACGCCCTTGTTCTTGAACGCGGTGCCGCAGAACACGGGGGTGACGGTGGTGCCCTCACCCTTGCCGGAGGCGATGGTGATGCGGCGGATCGCCGCGTACAGCTGCTCCTCGGTGGGCTCGGTGCCCTCGAGGTACAGCTCCATCAGCTCTTCGTCGTTCTCCGCGACGGCCTCGAGCAGCTTGCCGCGCCACTCCTCGGCCGCCTCGGTGTGGGTGTCCGGGATGTCGACGACGTCGTACATCTCACCCTTGGCGGCCTCGGCGGACCACACGAGCGCCTTCATGCGGACCAGGTCCACGACGCCCTTGAAGTCGGCCTCCGCGCCGATGGGCAGCTGCATGACCAGCGGCTGCGCACCCAGGCGGTCGGAGATCATGTCGACGCAGCGGTGGAACTCGGCACCGGTGCGGTCGAGCTTGTTGACGAAGCAGATGCGCGGAACGCCGTAGCGGTCCGCCTGACGCCACACGGTCTCGGACTGGGGCTCGACGCCGGCGACGCCGTCGAACACCGTCACGGCACCGTCGAGCACGCGCAGCGAACGCTCCACCTCGACGGTGAAGTCGACGTGGCCCGGCGTGTCGATGATGTTGATGGTGTGGTCGACGTCTTCCAGCGGCCAGTGGCAGGTGGTGGCAGCAGAGGTGATCGTGATGCCACGCTCCTGCTCCTGCTCCATCCAGTCCATGGTGGCAGCGCCGTCGTGGACCTCACCGATCTTGTAGGAAACGCCGGTGTAGAACAGGATCCGCTCGGTGGTCGTCGTCTTGCCCGCGTCGATGTGGGCCATGATCCCGATGTTGCGGACCTTGCCCAGGTCAAGCGAAGTGGTAGCCATAAGGCTTCAGTCTTCTCTCGGTCTCGATGGGGTCTGCGACTACCAGCGGTAGTGCGCGAAGGCCTTGTTGGACTCGGCCATCTTGTGCGTGTCCTCGCGCTTCTTCACAGCGGCGCCGAGGCCGTTGCTGGCGTCGAGGAGCTCGTTGAGCAGACGCTCGGTCATGGTCTTCTCGCGACGGGCGCGGGAGTAACCGACCAGCCAGCGCAGCGCCAGCGTGTTGGCACGGCCGGGCTTGACCTCGACCGGGACCTGGTAGGTGGCACCACCGACACGGCGGGACTTGACCTCGAGGGTCGGCTTGATGTTCTCGAGAGCGCGCTTCAGCGTGATGACCGGGTCGTTGCCGGTCTTCTCGCGCAGGCCCTCCATGGCGCCGTAGACGATGCGCTCGGCGGTGGAGCGCTTGCCGTTCAGCAGCACCTTGTTGATCAGGGAGGTCACCAGGGGGGAGCCGTAAACCGGGTCGATGATGACCGGGCGCTTCGGGGCGGGGCCCTTACGAGGCATTCTTACTTCTCCTTCTTGGCGCCGTAACGGCTGCGAGCCTGCTTGCGGTTCTTGACACCCTGGGTGTCGAGCGAGCCGCGGATGATCTTGTAGCGAACACCCGGCAGGTCCTTCACACGGCCGCCGCGCACGAGCACGATGGAGTGCTCCTGCAGGTTGTGTCCCTCACCCGGAATGTAGGCGGTGACCTCGATCCCGCTGGTCAGACGCACACGCGCGACCTTACGCAGGGCCGAGTTCGGCTTCTTCGGGGTGGTCGTGAACACACGCGTGCAGACGCCACGGCGCTGAGGGGAACCCTCGAGTGCGGGCGTCTTGTTCTTCTCGACCTTGTCCTGCCGGCCCTTTCGGACCAGCTGCTGGATCGTAGGCACTACTTCTCCGGTTTCTGTGTGCCGATGGGTACAGCTAACCTGGAACATCTCCGACCCACGCGGTCGGGTGTGTCGAATCCGGCGGACTCCCACCGCAAGGCAGAAGGAAGCGCTGAATTGCGGTGGCCGTTTCACAGCCCCCGGTGCGGTGTGATGGCACGCACGAAGGCCAGGGCACACCCCAGGCACAAGGTCTGAGCGTACCTAGCTCACGGACTCCGGTCAAAACAAATGGAGTGGAGCGCGACACGCCCGACTTCTTGCGGTTCTTCCGGCCCGCGCCCGGCCGATTTGCCGCGTTGGCCGGATCCCGCCCTTCACTCGCCCGGCACTCAGTACTTTGATCCGTCCGCCGGAGACGAACGGGGGGATCCAGCCTGATGACATCGGCGTCGTACGGACCGGACGACGGTGGCCTGGAGGACAGGGTGCCGTTCCTGGCCCGACTGGAGAGCGGGGAGCGCACCGCGCTGCTCGCACTCGGCCACGAGCTGCGGTTCGCTCCCCGGGTCGTCCTGCTGCACCAGCGGGAACCGTCCTCCTACGTGCTGTTCCTGGTGCAGGGCTGGACCAAGGTCACAGCCTCGGCCGCGAACGGCTACGAGGCCCTGCTCGCGCTGCGTGGCGCCGGTGACGTGGTCGGCGAGTCGGCGGCGCTGACCGGGCGCCCCCGGTCGGCGACGGTGACCGCGCTGGAACCGGTGCGGGCGGTGGCCGTGGAGCACGCGCGGTTCAAGGAGTTCCTGGAGCGGTTTCCCGCCGCGTCGTTCGCGCTGCTCGGTCTCACCGCGGACCGGACCCGGGCGGCGGACCGGCGGCGCCTGGAGTTCGGGTCGATGAACGTGCGGCAGCGGTTCGCGGTGCTGCTGCTGGACCTCGCCCGCAGCCACGGGCGGCGCACGGCCGCGGGGGTCGAGCTCGCGGTGCCTCTGAGCAAGCAGGAGCTGGCGGGGTCGGTCGGGGCGTCCCGGGAGATGGTGCAGCGGTTGCTGCGCGAGCTGCGGGAGAAGGACGCGGTGACGACGGGGCGGCGGACCTTGCTGATCCGCCGCCCCGACGTCCTGCGCCGCATCGCCGCCGCGGAGGAAAACACCCCGGCGATCCCGTCGCCCCGACGGCCGTGAAGGTGCCGGGGGCTGTTGCACGCCGGGTGCGGGCGGTACGTGCCTGATCGCGCAGTTCCCCGCGCCCCTGAGGCGCCTGCCGCCAGCGGGCAGTCGTGCCGCTGGGGCGGCACGGGTGGGCGCAGGCGGCACCCCTCCAGCAGGCCCGCGCCCCACACCCGGGCGGCCACCGGGGTGCCGGGGACTGTTGCACGCCGGGTGCGGGGCGCACCGTGGCTGGGCGCGCAGTTCCCCGCGCCCCTGAGGCGCCTGCCGCCTGCGGGCAGTCGTGCTGCTAGGGGCGGCACGGGTGGGCGCA
>MUNG01000366.1:322-1167 GCA_002154585.1 Streptomyces pseudogriseolus | reverse complement strand
TAGCGGTGGCGCAGCGACTGCGGGTCGGCCTGGCCGGCCTCGGCGGCGCGCTCGTCGGCGAGGCGCCGCAGCTCGGGCAGAGCACGCCGGTACTGGCCGTCGTCGAGGAGCGTGGCCGCGTACTGCTTGCGCAGGGTGCGCACCACCGGGGAGTGCTCGCCGTGCTGTTCGGCGGCGACCGGGAGGATCGAGCCGAGGATGTCGACGGCCTGGGTGATGCGGCCCTCGCCGAGCAGCCGCTTCACCTCGTCCACGGCGGCGGCGACGTCGGCCTTCTCCGCCGCCGGCGCGGGCGGCGCGGCGGGCGCGGGCTGCGGCGCCGGCGTCCTGGCACGGTCCGGCCAGGGGGCGTGCGGGCGCAGGAAGGGCCGGGTCGGGTCGAGCGGGGCGCCGGTGGGCGTGCCCCGGGAGGGCAGCAGCAGCGCCAGGTGTTCGTAGACCTCCTGCGCGGAGTCCGGCCGGTGCTGCGGGTCCTTGGCGAGCAGCCGCAGCACCAGCGCCTCCAGCGCCTCGGGCACCTCGGGGCGCAGCCGCCGCACCGGCACCGGCGGCTCGTACAGATGCCGGTGCAGCACCCCGAGCGCCGTGGAACCGGAGAACGGCACGTCCCCGCTGAGCAGTTCGTGCATCAGCACGCCCAGCGCGTACAGGTCCGTGTACGGGCCGACCGCGCCGCCCATCGCCTGCTCGGGCGCCATGTAGGCGGGCGAGCCGATGGGGGTGCCGGTGTGGGTCAGGCGCGTGGTGTCGGCGTCCATCACGGAGGCCACGCCGAGGTCCAGGACGGTGACCGTGCCGTCCTGCTTCACCATCACGTTCCGCGGCTTGAGGTCGCGGTGGACGAT
>MUNG01000366.1:0-293 GCA_002154585.1 Streptomyces pseudogriseolus | reverse complement strand
CTCGGCGAGGTGGTCGCCGAGGTCGGCGCCGTCGACGTACTGCATGACGAGGAACAGCTCCTCGCCCTCGCTGCCCGCGTCGTGCACGGTGACCAGGCCGGGGTGGTCGACCTGCGCGGTCACCCGGCACTCGCGCACGAACCGGCGGCGCAGCTCGTCCGCCTCGTGTCCGGCCACCTTGTCGGGGCGCAGCAGCTTCACCGCCACGCGCCGGTCGAGACGCTTGTCGTAGGCCGTCCAGACCTGGCCCATGCCGCCCTGCCCGATGAGCGTGGACAGCTCGTAGCGGCCGG
>MUNG01000365.1 GCA_002154585.1 Streptomyces pseudogriseolus | reverse complement strand
GTACGGGGCGCGGTCATGGGGTCGACCCTAGGCAGCACGCCCCGGTCGACCCATGTGGTCGCGCCCTACAGTTCAGCCGTTTTCAGTAGGGTCGAGCCATGTGGGTGCGGGCTCGAACCAGGTGGGCGCGTCGGCCACGGCCTGCTTGATGCGGAAGCTCGCGAAGTCGTTCAGCTCGGGCAGCGCGTCCACCGCGAACCAGGCGACGTCCAGCGACTCGTCGTCGTTCACCCGCGCCTCGCCGCCGACGGCACGGCAGCGGAAGGTGATGTCCATGAACTGGCAGATGTCGCCGTTCTCGTACGTCACCGGCTCCAGGGCCTGCACCAGCACCACCCGCTCCACCGCGCAGCGCACGGCGGTCTCCTCCTCGACCTCCCGCACCGCGCAGTCCGCGGGCTGCTCCCCCGGGTCGGGGATGCCTCCGATCACCGACCACCTGCGGGTGTCCGCCCGACGGTTGAGCAGCACGCGGCCCTCGTCGTCGAAGACGAGGGCCGTGACGCCGGGCAGCCACAGCAGCTGGTGGCCGGCCGAGGCGCGCAGGGTGCGGATGAAGTCAGGAGTAGCCATGCCCCGACCCTAACGGGCGCCCGGGGGCGCGTCCGGGCGCTCCTGGAGCGTTCACCTACCGGTCGCCGGTGCGCCGGGCGCGTACCCGGGCGGCCACGCCCCAGCCGAGACCGCCCGCGGCGAGGAGGACGAGAGCGATCTCCGGGAGGGTGCCGAGGCGGGTGGCCGGGGTCTGCGAGGTGCGCAGCGGCACCTCCTGCACCAGGGTGTCGGCGACGAACATCCCGGTCTTCCGGGTGATCCTCCCGTCCGGCATGATCACGGCGCTGACGCCGCTGGTGACCGGCACGGTGACGGCGCGGCTGTGCTCGACGGCGCGGACCCGGGACATGGCGAGCTGCTGGTAGGTCATCTCGCTGCGGCCGAAGGTGGCGTTGTTGCTGGGCACGGAGATCATGCGGGCGCCGTCGGTGACGGTGTCGCGCACGGCCCAGTCGAAGGCGGCCTCGTAACAGGTGACCAGGCCGACGGCGGCCCCGTCCCGGTCGAACACGCCCGGCTCGGAGCCGCGGCTGAAGTCCTGGCGGACCATCGAGGTCCACTCGTCGTTGATCGCGCCGACCACGGAGCGCAGCGGGAGGTACTCGCCGAACGGCTGGATCTGCCGCTTGTCGTAGACGTCGACGGGGCCCTTCACCGGGTCCCAGAGGACCTGCTCGTTGAGCAGCTTGCCGTCCCGGGTCACCACCGCGCCGACCGAGATGGGCGCGCCGACGGCCTTCGCGGCGCCGTCGATCACCTCGCGGGCGTCCTCGTTGGTGAACGGGTCGATGTCGGAGGAGTTCTCCGGCCACAGGACGATGTCCGGGCGCTCGACACGGCCGGCGGCGACCTCGGCGGCCAGCCGTCGCGTCTCGCGCGCGTGGTAGTCGAGGACGGCCCGCCGCTGGGAGTTGAAACCGAGACCGAGGCGGGGCACGTTGCCCTGGACGACCGCGACGGTCACCGTGCCGCTCTCGGCCTTGTCGCTGACCAGGGCGCGCGAGGCGAACGCCCCGGCCACCGGCACGGCGACGCTCAGCACGCCGACGACCGCGGCGGCCCGCCGCAGGGTCCCGGTGCGCCGCGCGCGCACGGCGAGCCGCGCCGTCTCGAACAGGCCGAAGCCGCACAGCACCACGGCGAAGCCGAGCACCGGGGTGCCGCCGAGCGCGGCGAGCGGCAGGAACACTCCGTCCGCCTGGCCGAAGGCGACCTTGCCCCAGGGGAAGCCGCTGAACGGCACGCGCGCGCGTGCCGCCTCACCGGCGATCCACAGTGCCGCCGCCCACACCGGCCAGCCGGGCAGCCGCGTCACCAGGGTGATTCCCGCGCCGACCAGCGCGACGTACACCGCCTCGATCGCCACGAGCGCGAGCCACGGTCCCGGGCCGACCTCCACGCCCGTCCACACCAGCAGCGGCAGCAGGAAGCCGAGACCGAAGAGGTAGCCGAGGCCCAGGCCCGCCTTCCAGCTCCGGCCACGCAGCACCCAGGCGAACGCGGCGAAGGCGGGTACGGCGAGCCACCACAGGGTGCGCGGCGGGAAGCTGACGTAGAGGAGGAGGCCCGCGAGCGCGGCGGCGCCGGCCGGGAGCAGGCGCGCGCGCCACTTCTCCCAGGCCGAGGGCATGGTCTGCGGCGGCGGGGGTTCCGACGCGTCGACGAGAGGTGCGGTGACGGTCACCCGGGGGAGTTTACGGCGCGCGCCGTGGGGCCGGACAGCACGGTCGTACGGCGCCGGGGCGGCCGGACGGCGCACGCTTTCGGCGCCGGTCACCGTTTCCGCGCGGGTCGTCACCAGACGTCCCCAAACGGGCCACCAGCCGTTACCGTGTGCCGGTGCCTTGTCCGCGCGGCCCGACGGGGGGTGCGCGGGCGAGGACCGTCACATGGCTCGGGGGCACGACGTGGGCGGGGTGCGAGCGGGGTGGGTTCCAGAGGTTCGACGGACAGGGCGTCCGCCCGTGGTGACGCGGACGGCGAGAGACGGACAGGACCGGACGCGGCCGGGGTGGTGGTGCTGGGCGCGTGCGCGGCCTGGCCCCTGATCACCGCGGCGGCCCGTGACGGCCGGCCGGAGGGGATGCTGCTCGCGGTGCTGGCCGTGGCGGCCGGGTACGCGGCCGGCCGCATCGGCGGGGCGCTGCTGCCGGTGGCCGCGCCCTGCGCGGGTGCGCTGGCCGGGATCGCCCTCACCGCGTGGGTCCCCCATCTGGCACCGGGTCCGCAGATCACGGCCCCGCTCGGGCACGCCGGGGCGACGACCGCCATGGTGATCCTGTCGGCGGGGGCCGCCTGCTGCGCGGCCTGGGCGGCCTCCGTCCCGGCGGTCCGGTCGGCGATGCGGCTGGTCGCGGCGGGCATCGCGGTGACGGCGGCGGTACTCGGCTCGGTCACGGGGTGCGTGGCCGGGGCGGCGGTGCTGGCGGGCTCCCTGGCCGCCGGCCGGGTACGGCGCCGTGGCGCCGCCCTCGCCGGTCTGGGCCTGGCCGTCGCCGGGGCGGCCGGGCTGACCTGGGCCGTCGCCGGGCACGCGGTGCCGGAAGGTTTCGCCGCCTCACTGGAGGGACGGCTCACCCCGCACCGGGTGGCGCTGTGGCACGACGCGCTCGACCTGGCCCGCACCCACGCGGGCCTGGGCGTGGGACCAGGACGCTTCGGCGAGCTGAGCACGGCGTCCCTCGCGTCCCCGCTGTCCGACGGCAAGCCGCACTCCGCCCCGCTCCAGTTCGCGGCGGAACAGGGCGTCGTCGGGGTACTGCTGCTGGCGGCGGCGTTCGGCTGGCTGCTGTACGCGCTGTGGCGCAGCCCGCGCCCGACGCCGCTGGTACTGACGGCGGCACTCGCCCTCACCGCCCTCGCGGCCGTCGCCACGGTGGGCAACGCCCTCAGCTTCACCGCGGTCGCGGTCGGCACGGGTTTCCTCGCAGGCCTCGCCACGTCCCGCCCCTTCACCTTGGACACGGCCCGCCGCACGGGTGAGGTACGGGGCGGGGCGGTCCGGTGAGGACGCCGGGGTTGGATCACCTCACGGTGGCGGGGGTGAAGGGCCCGGTCCGCCCGGTGCAGCGGGCCCGAACTCGCGCCCGCTCCCGGGGGGCGCGACCGGGCGTCCCGCGCGCGGGCAGCTACGTACCTCCGTATCAGCGCGAGAGCTGGGGACAGCGGCACCGGCCAGGGTGGGCGGGGAATGGTCCACCCGGCCTGGCGGGCCCAGCTTGAGCCCGCCCCCGATCAGCTCGGCCAGTCGTCCAGCACGCAGGCAGCTACGCACCAGCGCGAGAGCCGAGGACTACGGCGTCAGCCTCCGAGGTATGCCGGGACCGAACCGACCCCATCCGGCGGGACCAAACTCGCACCCGCCCTCGGCCGACTCCGCCGGGCATTTCGCGTAAGCATCTCCGTAGCAGTGCGACAGCCGAGGCTAGCGGCGCCGGCGCCCGAGATGCGCGGGGACTCGACCGCCCGATCCGGCGGACCCGGACTCGCGCCCGCCCTGGGCCAACTCGACCGGGCATCCCACGCAGGCATGCCCGTACCAGCGCGACAGCGGGCGACAGCCCCACCGCCGCGCCGGACGCCGCGTCACCGGCCGAGCCGCCCGGTACCTCGGGCCACCGGCTGCCTCGGCGGACGCCTGGCCGTCACCGCCGAGCGGTCGCGGGGTTCGTCGAGGACGGGCGCGAGCCAGGCCGCCTGACTCGCCTCCCGGTGGGACAGGCGCCTACCCGCCCGCCGCCCGCCGGAGGCGACCCGCGGGCCGCCTCACAGCTTCGCGTCCGGCCTTCCCAGCCGGAGGCGGTCGCGGATGACGCGGACCGCCGCCTCCGCGTCGTCCACCGTCACGGTGAACGTGTGGCCGTCCGCGAGGCGGAGGATCACGCCCTCGCCGCGGCGGACGACGACCGCCGTGCCCCGCTCGGGGCGCCAGCGGTAGCCCCAGCCGCCCCAGTGGCGGGGGGTGACGTGCGGGGCGAATTCAGCGCCGGCGACGTGGGAGAGGGGGATGCGGCGGCGCGGCACGCCGATGTGGCCGCAGCGCACCTCGAGGTGGTCCTCGTCGACCCGCAGCGCGACGTGCACGAAGGCGAGGGTGCCGAACAGCACCAGGAGTCCGGCCGCGATGCAGCCGACGACGGCCATGGCGAGGGGCGCGACGGCGGACGTCCACGCGGAGTCGACGGCCAGGGCGATGCCGAGCGCCATGCAGGCGGCGCCGATCAGCGCCAGCAGCCACTGGAAGCGGGCGGTGGCGCGACCGGTCCAGACCTCGGAGTACGGGCCGTGCTCGCCCGGGCGTGAGCGGTGGTCCCTCATGCCTCGAGGTTACTCAGGATCCGCTGCGTCGGTACCGCGTCGCGGGGCGTTACTGAGCCGTCCGGGCGGGGACGGCCGTCTGGAGCAGCGTGCCCTCCGGGTACGTGAGGGCGGCGTCGGGCAGCGCGCCGGGGCGTCCGCTGAGCAGCACGGTGAGCGAGCCCGTGGCAGGGGCGTCGGGGGCGGGCTGTTCGCCGAGCCGCCGCAGGGCCTGGGCGGCGACCGCGCCGGCGGAGCCGTGCAGGGCGAGCGGCTGCGGGCCGGGGCGCTGCACGGCGGCGCGGATGCGGTCGGCGACCAGCTCGTAGTGGGTGCAGCCGAGGACGACGGTGGTCACGTCGTCCGGGGTGAGCGCGGCGGCCGCGGCGACCGCCTCGTCGATCGCCGTGTCGTCCGCGCGCTCCACGGCCTCGGCCAGTCCCCAGCAGGGCACCTCGGTGACGGTGACGTCCGCGGCGAACCGTTTGATCAGGTCGCGCTGGTAGGGGCTGCCCGTGGTGGCGGGGGTGGCCCAGATGGCGAGCGGGCCGCCGCCGGCCGCGGCCGGCTTGATGGCGGGGACGGTGCCGACGACCGGCAGGTCGGGCTCGTGGCGGGCGCGCAGCGCGGTGAGGGCGTGGACGGTCGCCGTGTTGCAGCCGACGATCAGGGCGTCGGGCCGGTGCACGGCGGCCGCCTCGGCGACGGCCAGGGCGCGCCGGGTGAGGTCGGCGGGCGTCCTCGGTCCCCACGGCATGCCGTCCGGGTCGAGGGAGAGCACCAGATCGGCGTCGGGGCGCAGTCGCCGTACCGCGGCGGTGGCCGCCAGCAGTCCGATTCCGGAGTCCATGAGCGCGATCTTCACCCGGCCACGATAGACGATGAGCCGTCGCGGGGCCGTGCCGTGGGGCAGACTGCGGACGTGAGCGCCGTCGTGTGGAGTGCCGCCGTGTCCCTCGCTGCCTGGCTGTGGCTGCTGCTGTTCCAGGGGTGGTTCTGGCGCACGGACGTGCGGCTTCCGGCGTCGCGGGACCCGGACGCGTGGCCGGACGTGTGCGTGGTGGTGCCCGCGCGGGACGAGGCGGCGGTGCTGCCCGCGAGTCTGCCGTCGCTGCTCGCCCAGGACTATCCGGGCCGGGCGGAGGTCGTCCTGGTCGACGACGGCAGCACGGACGGCACCGGGGACCTGGCGCGGGAGCTGGCGCGGCGGCAGGGCGGTCTCCCGCTCAGGGTGGTGTCGCCGGGCGAGCCGTCGGCCGGGTGGACGGGCAAGCTGTGGGCGGTGCGGCACGGCATGGAGCTGGCCCGCGCGCGGGACCCCGAGTACCTGCTGCTGACGGACGCGGACATCGCGCACGCCCCGGACAGTCTGCGCCGGCTCGTGGCGGCGGCCCGGACCGGCGGCTTCGACCTGGTGTCGCAGATGGCGCGGCTGCGGGTGGAGAGCCTGTGGGAGCGGCTGGTCGTGCCGGCGTTCGTGTACTTCTTCGCACAGCTCTACCCGTTCCGCCGGATCTCCCGGCCCGGGTCGCGGACGGCCGCCGCGGCGGGCGGCTGTGTGCTGCTGCGCGCCGACGCCGCCGCGCGGGCGCGGATCCCGGACGCCGTGCGGCACGCCGTGATCGACGACGTGGCCGTGGCCCGCGCGGTGGGCCGGAGCGGCGGGCGGATCTGGCTGGGGCTCGCGGACGGCGTGGACAGCGTGCGCCCCTATCCGCGGCTGCGCGACCTGTGGCGCATGGTGTCGCGCAGCGCGTACGCGCAGCTGCGGCACAGCCCGCTGCTGCTGGCGGGGACGGTCGCCGGTCTGACGCTGGTGTACCTGGTGCCGCCGGCCGCGGTGGCCGTGGGCGCGGCGGCGGGGAGCGTGCCGTGCGCGCTGCTGGGCGGGGCGGCGTGGCTGGTGATGGCGGGGACGTACGTCCCGATGCTGCGGTACTACCGGCAGCCGCTGTGGCTCGCGCCGCTGCTGCCGGTGACCGCGTTCCTGTACCTGCTGATGACGGTGGACTCGGCGGTGCAGCACCGGCGCGGGCGCGGCGCCGCCTGGAAGGGCCGCACCTACGCCCGCCCGGAGACCGCCGCCGAGGAAGGCTGACGGACGTGGAGCCGACGGGCGGATCGCCGGCAGGCGCACGGCCGACGGCCCGTCACTTGCGGCCCGGTGTCCAGTTCATGCCCCAGCCGTAGGCGTGGTCGACGGTGCGCTGCGGGCTGACGCCGCGCTCCGGGACGAGGTAGCGGGCCTCGCGCTGGACTACGAGGTCGCCGCCGTTGTTGGTGATGAGCGCGAGCGCGCACACCGTGGAGGGGACGGTGCACTCGTCCAGGGAGAAGTCGACGGGCGCCCCGTGCTGCGGGCGGAGGGTGACGGTGGCGTGCAGGTCGGCGAAGGAGCGGGCGCCCTCGTAGATGGTGACGAAGACGAGGATGCGCCGGAACTGGTTCTTGTGGTCCAGGTTGACGGTGAGGTTCTCGCCGCTCGCCGAGGCGCCGGTGCGGTCGTCGCCGTCGAGGTGGATGAACGGCGGTTGGTGCAGCGAGCCGAAGGCGTTGCCGAGGGCCTGGACGACGCCCTTCCTGCCGTCGGTGAGCTCCCACAGGGCGCACAGGTCGAGGTCGAGGTCGGAGTGCATGGCGACCGGGCGGCCCAGCTTGGCGGCCCAGCCGGAGAACTGCTTGCGCACCTCCCAGTTGAGGTTGACGTGCAGGGCGCCCGAGGTGCCGCCCTGCTTGGTCAGCGACACGGAGGGCGCCGCCTTGGTGAGCGTCACCTTGGTGAGCTGGACGGGCGCCGGCGGTGCGACGGGCCGGGG
>MUNG01000364.1:301-16045 GCA_002154585.1 Streptomyces pseudogriseolus | reverse complement strand
CGGCAAGGGCGTCTCGGCGGGTCTGCCGGCCGCCCCCAGGCCGCCGTCAGACCCGCCGAGACGCCCTTGCCGAGCAGCCGGTGCCAGGCGGGGTGGAAGTCGACCTCGTCGATCCGGTGGCCGTACCGGTCGTGGGTCCGCAGCCGTGGCGGGTTCTCGTCGGCCTGCACCCCCCACTCGCGCACCTGCGCGGACCCGCACGTGTGCCCGAGGGCGGACAGCTCCGCGAGCCCGTCCTCCCGGGCCTCGGGCGCCAGGTGCCGCTCGACCGCCTCCAGCAGGGCCCGGTCCGAGCCGAACACGTCGTACTGCACGAGCGGCGGAACCTGGTTGGTCACGGTGTGCGTGCTGCCTGCCATGAGGCGAACCTACCCCGCACCCCGCCCCGCCTCACGCGAGGACCGGGCCTGTGGGTGAGTGGGGCCGGGCGTGGCGGATACCTTTGGTTCGTGCAGCCAGCAAGTGAATCCCCCGACGCGCCCTCCGGTCGCCTCCACAGGGCCCGCGCCCTGTACCGGAACGTCTCCAAACGCAGGACCGCCTGGCTGCTGCTCAAGGACACCGTCAACTCGTGCATGGAGTACCGCATCCTGGGCCTGGCGGCCGAGGCGGCGTTCTTCACGCTGCTGTCGGTGCCCCCGCTGCTGCTCAGCCTCATCGGCCTGCTCGGCTACGTCGACGCCTGGACCGGCGCGGACACCATCCAGAGCGTGCAGCGCAACCTCCTCGACGCGTCCCGCACGGTCCTGTCCGACCGGGGTGTGCGGGAGGTCGCGGAGCCGATCCTGCGGGACGTCACCAAGGGCGGCCGGCCCGACGTGATCTCCCTGGGCTTCCTGATCGCCGTCTGGTCGGGCTCCCGCGCGGTGAACGTCTTCATCGACACCATCACCGTCATGTACGGCCTCGACGGCGTCCGGGGCATCGTCAAGACCCGGCTGCTCGCCTTCCTGCTGTTCATCGTGGCCCTGCTGATCGGCTCGGTCGCGTTGCCGCTGATGGTCGCGGGACCGGACGCGGTGGTGGACATCGTGCCGTGGTCGACGACGGTCGTGCAGATCCTCTACTGGCCGGTCGTCATCCTGCTCTCCGTGGCCTTCCTGACCACGCTCTACCACGTGTCCGTGCCCGTGCGGTCGCCCTGGATCGAGGACGTGCCGGGCGCGCTGGTCGCCCTCGCCATGTGGGTGCTCGGCAGCTTCCTGCTGCGCATCTACCTCACCAGCACCGTCGAGGGCCCCACCATCTACGGCTCCCTCGCCGCGCCCGTGGCCGTGCTGCTGTGGATCGGCGTGTCCGCGTTCGCCGTGCTCGTCGGGGCGGCCGTCAACGCGGCCATCGACCGGGTGTGGCCGGCCGCCGCCACCGCCGCGGCCCGCGAGGCCAACGAGCTGCAGCGGCAGGCGCAGGTCGCCGAGTACGTCGCCCGCACCACCGCGTCCGGGGACGCCGACCCCGACATGCCCTCCGAGTTCCCCGAACGCTGGTCCCGCTTCCTGCCCCCCGAGGACGTCACAGGCCGCCTGCGCACCCACGCGAAGTCCACCCACCAGAAGAACGGGGAGTCCCCGGGCCCGGAGGAGAAGTAGGCCACCCAGCCGCACCTTCCAGCCCGCAACTCCCAGCCCCTCCGGCGTTTGAGGAGCGGGGTCCGGGGCGGAGCCGCCCGCCTGGTACGCGGCCCTGTCCGACCCGGTCGTGGGCCCGGTGCTGCGGCTCGTCCAGGACGACCCGGCCCGCCCGTGGACCGTCGCCGGGCTCGCGGAGAAGGCCGGCGTCTCCCGGGCCGCGCTGGCCCGCCGCTTCACCCGGCTCGTCGGCGAACCCCCGATGTCCTACCTCACCGGCCGGCGTCCCGCCCTCGCCGCCGACCGGCTGCGCACACCGACGGCGGCGGTGATCCCGCCGGGTGCGAGCGCCCGTACCCGGTCGGCCGGGCCCTCCCCGTGCACGACCGGCTCGGCGCCGAGGCCGCGCAGACGGTCGGCCGACTCCGCCGACCGCGGACCGCGCGCTGAGCGGACGGCGTCACCGGCCGTGCGCGGGGAGCGGTGCGAACAGGTCGACCCTGTTGCCGTCCGGGTCGAGCACGACCGCGTACCGCTGCCCCCACACCGCGTCCCACGGCCTCAGCTCGGCGCGGACGCCCGCCTCCACCAGCTCCGCGAACAGCGCGTCCACCTCCGCGGGCCCCTCGCACCGCACGGCCAGCGAGGTGCGGGCCCCGCCCGACGGCGGCCGCCACCGGGCGCGGAACGACCATCTCCTCGGTGTCCGGCAACAGTCGTATCCCGCCCGGCAGTTCCGCCTCCACACGTCCTGCCGCCTCGGCCCCATCTCGATGGCATCGAATCGTGTGCTCATGCGGCCGACGGTAGGGCGGGCGCCGGCCGGGTGTCTTGAACGAATCGGACACCGGGCGCTCCCGGCGGCACAGACGGGCACAGACGGACGTATAGGCAGGGCCTATACCCTCCGCTCGCTTTTCGTCTTTGATTCCCGTTCCACCGCGCACGTACGGTTTTTTCGTTCCGCCGACTACATGGAAACAATCGCGGAATTCCTTGTTGAGTGTCGAGAAAGGACCGTCGCATGTCCACCGCACTGCGAAACGAAAACGC
The DNA here is from genome assembly GCA_002154585.1 of Streptomyces pseudogriseolus. Lineage (GTDB taxonomy): Bacteria > Actinomycetota > Actinomycetes > Streptomycetales > Streptomycetaceae > Streptomyces > Streptomyces pseudogriseolus. Next base: position 13,424 of record MUNG01000364.1, on the reverse strand, counting down.
CGCCGGGACGCGGGAACTCACCGGGAAGCGGGCTCTCGTGACGGGCGGCACGCGCGGCATCGGGGCGGCCGTCGTGCGCCGGCTCCTCGACGCGGGCGCCGACGTGCTCACCACCGCCCGGTCGGCGTCCGGCACCGTGCCGGAGGGGGCCCGCTTCACCGCCGCCGACGTGCGGACGCGCGAGGGCGCGCAGGCGCTCGCCGAGGCCGTGCGTGAGGGCATGGGCGGCGTGGACATCGTCGTCCACAACGCGGGCGGCGCCGCTCCGCACCCCGGTGTCCTGGCCGTCCCGGACGAGGAGTGGCAGGCCGCGCTGGACCTCAACTTCCTGTCGGCGGTACGGCTGGACGCGCTGCTGGCGCCGGGGATGCGGGAGCGGCGCGCGGGCGCGATCGTGCACGTGTCGTCGGCCGTGGTGCCCGTCCCGGGCCCGCTGTTCCTGCACTACACGGCGGCCAAGGCGGCCCTGGAGAACTACAGCCGCGGACTGGCCGCCGAGCTGGCCCCCGACGGCGTGCGGGTCAACACCGTGACCCCGGGCCGTACCGCCACTCCCGGCGGGGAGGAGACGCGCAGGCAGTGGGCGGCCCTGAGCGGCGGCGCCGGCGCCACGGCGACCCCGCCGCTCGGCCGGGAGGGTCTGCCGGACGACATCGCCCACGCCGTGCTGTACCTCGTCTCCGACCGGGCGAGCTGGGTCACCGGCACGAATCTCGTCGTGGACGGCGGGGAATTCCCGCGGTGAACCCGCGGTGAATTCGCGGTCGGGGTCCGAACGGGTCAGGCAATGTGTGAAAGCGGCACGCTTTCCTGCGCGGACCCCGGCCAATTCTCCCGGCGCAACAGTTCGAGCAGTGTCCTCTCCGCCGGTCCCGCGTCCCGCCGGACCACGGCGATGACCGGCCGGGTGAGGGCCGGGGCGAGCGGGCGGACGATGTGTTCGTGGCCGGGAGGCACCGCCGACGCGGGCAGCAGCGTCACGCCCAGCCCCTCGGCGGCCCAGCGCACGGCCGTCGCCGCTTGGGACACCCGGGCCGCGGTGGCCGGCGTCAGCCCGTGGTCCCGGATCACCTCCGTCAGCACGGCGTCGAGCGTGCCGTCCCGGTCGAACCGCACCCACGGCTCGTCCTTCAGGTCGCTCAGCTTCACCCGCTCCGACGCCAACCGCGGGTGTCCTTCGCCCAGCACCACGACCAGCTCCTCGTCGCCGAGGCGGTGGGCGTCGGAGGGGGTGCGGTCGCACGCCGCCATCAGCGCGAAGTCGAGCGCGCCCCGGCGGCACATCCGGTCCAGCTCGGCCGCGCTGGGCTCCTCGAAGACCGTGATCTCCAACCGGGGGTGCCGGCGGCGCAGTTCGCCCAGGGCGCGCGGCAGCCGGCGGGTGCCGAAGCCCATCTGCACGGCGACCACCAGCTCGCCCACCAGGTCCTCCGCCCCCGCCCGGGCGGTCGCCCGCGCCCGCCGGGACGCGCGCACGGCGACCTCCGCCTCCCGCAGGAACGCCCGTCCGACCGTGGTGGGCACCAGCCCGGTCGGGGTGCGGGCGAACAGCTTCACCCCGAGGTCCCGCTCCAGGCCGCGGATCTGCTGGGACACCGAGGGCTGGGCCACCCGCAGCCGCTCGGCGGCCGCGGTCACCGAGCCCTCCTCGGCGACGGCCAGGGCGTACTCGTACTGGCGCAGGCTCATCGGCTCCCGACCTCTCCTTCCCGCGGCGCGCCGCGCTGAGATTCGTCCATCGTAGGCGCGGGGCCCCGCGGCACAGGGCCCGCGCAGGTGCGCGTAGGCTCCGGCGCATGGCCGGTCCCGCGCTCCTCGTCTACACCCGCACCACCGGCTACCGGCACGACTCCATCCCCGCCGGCATCGCCGCCCTGCGCGCCCTCGGCGGCTTCGAGGTCCGCGCCCGCGAGGACCCGGCCGCGCTCGAGGAGCCGCTCGACAGGTACGCGGCCGTCGTGTTCCTCTCCACCAGCGGCGAGGTGCTCACCCCGGCCGGCCGCGAGCGGCTCACGGCGTACGTCGAGGGCGGCGGCGGGTTCGCCGGCGTGCACGCGGCGACCTGCACCGAGGAGGACTGGCCCTACTACGGCGAACTCCTCGCCGCCCGCTTCGCAGGCCACCCCCCGGTCCAGCCCGGCCGCGCCCTCGTCGAGGACCGCGACCACCCGGCGACCCGGCACCTGCCTCCCGTCTGGGAGACCACCGACGAGTGGTACGACTTCTCCGCCAGCCCGCGCCCGAACGCGCACGTCCTGCTCTCCGCCGACGAGTCGTCGTACGCCGGCGGCACCATGGGCGACGACCACCCCCTGGCCTGGTGCCGGACACAGGGCGCGGGCCGCGTCTTCTACACCGCCCTCGGCCACCCCGCCGAGGCCTACGCCGACCCGCTCTTCCTCGACCATCTGCGCGGCGGGATCACCTGGGCCGCGGCCGCCCGCTGACACCCCCGTGGGGTTCCGGCCGGTCGAGCGGCACGCCGTCCGGGCAGGAATACCGGTGAACGGCGGGGCGCTCTTGTTGTTACCGGCGGGTTCGGTCCGAAGGGTGGTGGGCTCATGACGGCGGAGCGGGAGTACCCGGTGGCCTCGACGGCGTACGGCGCCGTGCGCGGGCGGTGGGAGAAGGGTGTCGCCGTGTTCCGGGGCATCCCCTACGCGGCGCCCCCGTTCGGGCCGCGCCGCTTCCGGCCGCCCGCCCCGCCGGAGCCCTGGGACGGGGTGCGCGACGCCGGCGCGTTCGGGCCCACCGCGCCGAAACCGCCGTACTCCGCGGCCTTCGCCGAGTATCTCTCCGACCCCGACATCGAGGGCGACGACTGTCTCAACCTGAACGTCTGGACCCCCGACCCGGCCCCGGGCGCCCGGCTGCCGGTCCTGGTGTGGCTGCACGGCGGCGCGCTGACCAGAGGCTCCTCCGCCGTCCCGGTGTACGACGGCAGCACCTTCGCCCGCGACGGCGTCGTCTTCGTCTCCCTCAACTACCGCCTCGGCGTCGAGGGCTACGGCCTTTTCCCGGACACCCCCGCCAATCCCGGCCTGCGCGACCAGCTCGCCGCCCTCGCATGGGTGCACGCGTCCATAGCCGCGTTCGGCGGCGACCCCGGCCGGGTGACCCTGGCCGGCCAGTCCGCCGGAGCCATCAGCGCGGGCGCGCTCGTCGCCGCACCGCAGTCGCGGGGGCTGATACGGCGGGCCGTCCTGCAAAGCGGACCGCCCGAGTCCACGGAGCGGGACAAGGTGCGGCGCGTGGTCCGCCGGATGGCCGCCCGCCTCAAGGTGCCCGCCACCGCAGAAGCCTTCGCCGCCGTCGACCGCGGGCAGCTGCTGCGCGCCCAGGCGGACGTCGGCCGGCTCAGCAGCCCGGCGCTCGGCGGTCCCGCCTTCGGCATCGTCGTCGACGGCGACCTGGTCCCACGCGACCCCCTCGACGCCCTCACCGACGGCGCGGCCCCCGGCGTCACCCTGATGACCGGCTGGACCCGCGACGAGTACCGCCTCTGGCTGGTCCCCGGCGGCCTGACCGAACGCGTCGACCGGCTCGGCGCGGTCGCCCTCGCCGGGGCGATGGCCCGCTGCCGCTGCGGCAGCGAGGTCCCGCGCGGCTACCGCGCCCTGCACCCCGGCGCCGGCACCGCCGAGACCGTCGGCCAGATGGTCACCGACCACCTGCTGCGCACCCCCCTGCACCGGCTGTCCGACGGCCGCGCGGAACCCTCGTACGTCTACGAGTTCGCCTGGCCCTCCGGCCGTCCCGGCCTGGGCGCCTGCCACGCCCTGGAGCTGGGCTTCGTCTTCGACAGCGGCGACAGCCCCGACGCCCGCAAGCTCGCCGGCGAGGGCGCCCCGCAGGAACTGGCGGACGCCATGCACGGGGCGTGGGTACGGTTCGTCACCGACGGCGACCCCGGCTGGGAGCCGTGGGGCCCGCACCACCCCGTCCAGGTGTACGGCGACGGCGCCCCGCACGTCGTGCCCGGCCTCCGCGACCGCGAATTGTCCCTGTGGACCCCCGTCCCCGCCACCGAGCGGCCCCCACGCACCCGGCAGTCGCCGGAACTCCGAGCGGTCGTCCGCCGGCTCCGCCGCAGCGGGGCGCTGCGGCGGAGCTGAGGGCACCGGGGCCTGCCCCGTACCCGAAGCCTCGGGGGGCGCGGCTCAGGAGGTTGGGTTCTCGGGTGGCAAGCCCGGTTCCGGGCTGCGCGTGCGGTCGGGATGGTGTAGTGCGAGGGGCGCCGTGTCGTTCTGGCCGTCGCCTCGACGCCAACGGACGCCGCGCACCCGGCTTCGCCGGACCTGCGTGCGGTCGTCCGCCGGCTCCGCCGCAGCGGGGCGCTGCGGCGGAGCTGAGGGCACCGGGGCCTGCTCCCCGCCCTGAGGCCTCGTGGGCCCTGCCCCCGCATCTTGAACCCGGGCGCGCTGTTCAGGCGGCCGGGTGCTCGGGCGGGGGTCCCGGTTCTGGGCTGCGGGTGCTGGTCGGGATGCGCAGGGCGAGCAGGGCCATGTCGTCCTGGCCGTCGCTCGGGTGGTGGTCCGCCAGGACCCGTACGAACTCCTTCAGCGGCCGTTCGGCGTGGGTGGCGGCGAGGTCGGCGAGGGCGGTCAGGCCCTCGTCGATGGAGTGCGCGTGATGCTCGACCAGCCCGTCGGTGAAGAAGAGCAGGATCGATCCGGCAGGCAACTCGTGCGTGTGGTCGGGCCGCTCGATGCCGGTGCTCACCGCGAGCGGCACGCCCGGCTCGGCCGTCAGGTACTCCGTCCCCAGGTCCGGGGTGATCAGCAGCGGAGGAAAGTGGCCCGCGGTGCTCCAGCGCAGCACCCAGCCCGTCTCGTGCGGCTCGATCCGGGCCAGGCAGACCGTGGTGACCGGGATGTCCGTGGTGGCCTGGAGCGTGCGGTCCAGCTGGACGAGCACCTCGCTGGGCGGGGTGCGGCGGTCGTAGAGCAGGGCGCGCAGCATGCTGTGGATACGGGCCATGGCGGCGGCCGCGTCCAGGTCGTGGCCCCCGACGTCCCCGATCGCCACGCCGATCGTGTCGTCGGGCAGCACCATCGCGTCGTACCAGTCGCCGCCGAGCCGGCTGGGCTGCGTGGCCGGCCGGTACACGGTGGCCGCCTCGAAGGGGCTCAGGTCGGGGAGGGCGGGCAGCAGCAGCCGCTGGAAACGCTCGGCGCTCTCCCGTACCCGCCCGAACAGGCGGGCGTTCTCGATGGCGATGCCGGCCGCGCCGGCCAGCGCGACGACGACCTCCTCGTCCTCCCGGTCGAACGGCCGGCCGTCGAACCGCTCGGACAGGTACAGGTCGCCGTAGATCTCGCCGCGGACGCTGACGGCCACGCCGAGGAGCGTCCGCATCGGGGGATGGCCGGGTGGGAACCCGGCGGACGAGGGATGCCCGGGGATGTTCTCGACGCGCAGCGGCTCCGGATCCTGGATCAGCAGCCCCAGCACACCGCGGCCGTGCGGGAAGGGCACCCCGGACAGCGCGGCGCGCTCCTGCTCGCTCAGGCCCGCGGTGATGAACTCCTTCAGGTACTCGCCGGACTCGTGGAGCACGCCCAGGGCGCCGTAGCGGGCGCCGACCAGGTCCATCGCGGTGGTGACGATCCGCCGCAGCACGGCGGACAGGTCCAGCTCGCCGCTGATGGAGAGGACGGCGTCGAGCAGACCTTGCAGCCGGTCCTTGGCATCGGTCAGGGCGTGCAGCTGGGTGCCGATCCGCTCCAGCTCGGCGTCCAGGTGGAACCGGAGGTCCGGGAGGTCCGGGGCCTGGGGATCGGCCTGGGGAGGCTCCGGGGCGGGACCGCGCCCCGCCGGCCCCGGCTCGCCCCGCTCGTCCTGCCCGCCTCGCTCGTCCTGTTCGCTCAACGCGGCCACCCTCGCGGCGTCCCGGCTCCAGCCGCACGCCGGCCACGGCTGGTCCGCTCGTCAAGCCCTCCACGCGAGGGGTACACCCGGCCTCCCGACACGCCCGTGATCGAACAAAACCACAGCATGACACGGGCGAAGCGGGCATTTCTCCCGCTGTTACGCCATCGGCCTGCCACCGCGCACGGGCGGACGCGGGCGCGGACGCGGCCGGGGCGAGGCCCCGCTCACTGCCCCACGCGGCCGTCGACGCACTCGCGCAGCAGGTCGGCGTGGCCGCAGTGGCGGGCGTACTCCTCGATGCGGTGCACCAGCAGCTCCCGTACGGCGACGTTCTCCCGGCCGAGACGCTCGCCGAGGTCCGGATGCGCGTCGAGGACGGCGTCGGTGGCCTCCTGCTCCCGCTTCAGGTCCGCGTACGCGGCCTCCACCATCGCCTGCTCGCCGACCGCGTCGTCGAAGTCCGCGTCCCGCCGCCCGTACAGCTTCGGCAGCGGCTCGCCGTCGGTGATCCAGTTCCGCCAGTCCCGCTCGTCCTCGGCGAGGTGCCGCACCAGCCCGAGCAGCGACATCGTCGACGGCGGCACCGACCGCCGCGCCAGCTGCTCCGGGGTGAGCCCCTCGCACTTCATGAGCAGCGTCAGCCGGTAGTCGCGGAGGACGTCCTTGAGCGTCGGCAGCTCACCGTCGGGCCCGGGGCCCTCGTTGTTGCGGGGGTCGTCGTCCGGGTCGGTCCACATGTCGGGGTGGACGGTGGCCTGGGTCCATCGCGCGGGTGCGTCGGTCACACGGGCCATGCTCGATGGTGAGGGCCGCGACCCGCCAATGGTTTTCGCCGCCCCCGCCCGCCGCTCAGGGGGCGGGCGCGATACGGAGCACGGCGTTCTTGCCGCGTACCTCGACGACCGTGAGGCGCATGGCGTCGTTCAGGGTCGCCGCGGGCCCCACGCCGCACCGGATCCGGACAGCCCCGCCGCCCTGCGAGGTCACGCCTCCGCCCCCGGAACAGCCGGCGATGCTGTAGCCGGACGCGGGGACCGGCGCGGTCATCTCGACCTCGTACCCGCCGACCGCCGTGACCTCGATCGGCCCGAGCCCGTACGCCGCCGGAACCTCGACGACGTCCCCGACGCCGACGGTGACCTCGCAGGACCCGTCGGCGCAGGGCCCGGTGGGCGAGGGGGAGGGCGACGACATGGGGGAGGCGGACGCGGACGCCGAGCGGTCCTCACCACCACCACCACCGCTGCCGTCGCCGTCGTCGCCGGAGGAGCACGAGGCGACGGACAGAACCACCGCGACAACGGCGGCGAGGGCGAGGGACGTTGACGATGTGCGCACCATGCCTGCCATTGAAGGCGCGCACGCACTGCGACGTCACGAGCGTTGACCCATCCGCAACGCGCTGTTCGAAGCGGAAGGGGCGCACGGGCACACACGTAGGCTGCCGGGGTGCGCACGGTGGAACTTCTGTTGAACGAGACGGCGGACGCCGCGGTCCGGGAGGCCTGGCGGCGGCTCGCGGACGCGGGACTGCCGAGTCAGGCGCGGCACCGTTCACCGACCAACAGCCCTCACCTCACCCTGGCCGCGTGTCCGGAGCTGACGGCGCCGATCCGCTGGGAGCTGGCCCGAGCGGCCGACGCGTTGCCGCTCCCGGTCCGCTTCGCGGGCCTGATCCGCTTCGAGCGGCCCACGTCCGTCCTGGCCTGGTCACTGGTGCCCGACGAGGCGCTGACCGACCTGCACCGCACGGTGTGGGACGCGGTGACCTCGGACAACCGGCCCGAGACCCTCAACCCCTTCCACGCGCCGGGCAGTTGGAGTCCGCACATCACCCTCGGCCGCACCCGCCGCCCCGGCGCCTTCGGGGGCCGCCGCATCCCCGAGATCCTCCCGTCGCCCCCGCTGTCCGCCCGCCTCACCACCCTGCGAAGCTTCGACACGGAGACCGGGACGCTGGAGATCCTGCACCCCCGCCCCTGAACGGGCGGCCACAGCGGACCACATCGGAAACGGAGACCGTCCTGGTGACCCTCGCACGCATACTCGCCGGCACGTCGTCAGTCCTGGCGACGCTCACCCTGTCCGGTTGTTCCCTCGTGTGGAACTGCACCGACACGACCGCCGAGCGCGAGGAGGCGGGCGTCCGGGTGGAGGTCGTGAACACGGACGGCCGGCCGTCCGGCGTCACCGCCGAAGTGCTGGACTGGCGCAGGGAACCTCACCCGCAGGTACCCGCGGACGGCGACCAGGTCCACTTCGACATCCGTTTCCAGGGCGTCGACGGCGAGTGGAACGGGCCGGTGGTGGACGTCTGCGCGGTGGACGAGGAGCGCGTGGTGCTGGGCTGTCAGGAGGTGTACGTCCAAGAGGCGTTCGGTCACCTGGGAAGGCACACGGGTGACGGCTGGCTCGACGTCGAGGACCCCGAACGGACCGCCGAGGTGCTGGTGATCCCCAACGACCGGTCCTACCAAGGGCGTACCTGCGACGAGGACGTGAAGGACGGCGGCGGAATCCACCCGCCGGACTCGCCGCTGCCGGGCGACCGGCTCTGAGCCCGGTCGTCCGGCGGGGTCAGCCGGCCGGCAGTGTCGGACGGACCTGGCGCAGGAACGTCGCGTTGTCCGGGGTTTCGCGCAGGCGCGTCAGCAGGGTTTCCAGGTCGGTCGCCGAGTCGCGGGAGGTCAGAGCGCGGCGCAGGCCCTGGGTGGCCGTCAACTCCTCGGGGGTGAACAGGAGTTCCTCGCGGCGGGTGCCGGAGGTGGTGATGTCGACCGCCGGGAACAGGCGCCGTGTCGCCGCCTCGCGGTTCAGGCGCAGCTCCATGTTGCCCGTGCCCTTGAGCTCCTCGAAGAAGAACTCGTCGGCGCGTGAGCCGGTGTCCACCAGCGCGGAGGCGAGGATCGTCAGCGAACCGGCCCCCTCCGTCTGGCGGGCGGCGCCGAAGATCCGCTTCGGGCCGGTCAGCGCACGTGCGTCCACGCCGCCGCTGAGGGTACGGCCGCCGGGGCCCGCCGCGTTGTTGTACGCACGGCACAGCCGGGTCAGCGAGTCCAGCAGGATCACGACGTCCTCGCCGGCCTCGACGAGCCGCTTGGCCCGTTCCACGACCAGTTCGGCGAGCGCGATGTGCTGCTTGGCGGGGCGGTCGAACGTCGAGGCGTACACCTCGCCGTGCACCGAGCGCCGCATGTCGGTGACCTCCTCGGGGCGCTCGTCGAGCAGCACCACCATGAGCCGGCACTCGGGGTGGTTGCCCGCGACGGCCGCCGCGAGGCGCTGGAGCAGCTCCGTCTTGCCGGTCTTGGGCGGCGCCACGATCAGCCCGCGCTGCCCCTTGCCCACCGGCGCGAGCAGGTCGACGACACGGCCGGCGAGCCCGGACGCCCGGTGTTCGAGGCATAGCCGCCGGTGGGGGTGGACGGGGGTCAGGCCGCCGAAGTCCGGACGGCCCGCGAGCGAGCCGGGCGTACGGCCGTCGACGCGGGCGATGCCGGTGAGCGCGCGCCGGTCGCCGAGCACGCCTTCCACCAGGTCGCCCTTGCGCAGGCCGTGCCGGCGCACCAGGGCGGCGGAGACGACCGGGTCGGACGAGCCGGCCAGGAAGCCGGCGCCCCGCAGGTAGCCCTTCCCGGTCGCGTCGATGTCGAGGACACCGGTGACGGTGACGGACTGCTGCTGCCGTCCGGAGGACTGACGGGTGGGGCGGTCGAGGGCTGTGGTCATGGGGCGGTCCTTTCGGGCGACGGACAGGAACACGAGACGGAGACGAAGAGCTGGGACGAGAAGACGAGAAGACGAGAAGGGGGGAACCGCGGTCTTCGGGGAGGGCGTGTGCGCGCCTCACAGCGGTGGGAACCTCACCGCGGTCGCCGGGCGACCGTGGGGGAAAGCCGTACGCGGGCCGATACGAAGGCCGACGTCGCGGCTGGGAGAAGAAGCCGAAGCGAAGAAGGTTCGGCGGTGAGGACCGGCCCGGCGCCCGTCGGGGCGCTGCTACGGCACTCATGGCACCGTACCACGGGGCGGGAGCGGGACAAGAGGGCCTTGCGGGCGGCCTACGACCCCCGCAGCGTCCGCGCCACCGACGCGATCGCCTCCGGGCCCACCCGGCAGCACCCCCCGACCAGCCGCGCCCCCGCGTCCCGCCAGCCCGTCACCCGGGACGCCGAGAACGTGGCCTCGCCGGTCCAGGCGCGGGCCCGGGCGTCCCACCGCTCGCCGCTGTTCGGGTAGACCACCACCGGCTTGCCCGTCACGCGCGCGGCGACGGCGACCGCGTGGTCCGCGTCCTCGGGCGTGCAGCAGTTGACACCGACCGCGATCACCTCGTCCGCCCGCGCGGCCAGTGCGAACGCGTCCTCCAGCGTCTGGCCCGCCCGGGTGCGGCCGTCTGCCGCCGAGTACGACAGCCAGGCGGGCACCCCCAGCCCGCGCAGCGCGCGCAGCAGCGCCTCCGCCTCGTCCGTGTCGGGGATCGTCTCCAGGGCCAGCACGTCCGGGGACGCGGACGCCAGGACCTCCATCCTCGGGCGGTGGAACCGCTCCAGCTCCGCCACGGACAGCCCGTAACGGCCCCGGTACTCGCTGCCGTCCGCGAGCATCGCGCCGTACGGGCCGACGGAGGCCGCCACCCACCGCGGGCGGCGCGGACCCGGGGCGCGCAGGGCCGTCGTACGGGCGCACTCCACGCTCAGCGCCAGCAGCCCCGCGGCCCGCTCCCGGCCGGTCCCGCGGCGTGCGAACCCCTCGAACGTCGCCTGGTAGCTCGCCGTGATCGCCACGTCCGCGCCCGCCTCGAAGTACGCGAGATGCGCCGCCGTCACCGCCTCCGGCTCGTCCGCGAGGAGCCGCGCCGACCACAGCGCGTCGCTCAGGTCGTGACCGGCCGCCGCGAGCTGGTTGGACATGCCGCCGTCCAGGACGACCGTGCCGTCCGCGAGGGCCGCGGCGAGGGACTTCGTGGTGCTCATACGGCGACGCTAACCGAGGCACCGGCCCCGGCGCGCCCCCCTGCCCGGCTGCTGGGATGCTGGGAAGGCGGGGAAGACAGGGAAGATGTCCGGCCCGACCAGGGCGGTGAGTGCCGTGACAAGCGCACATCAAGGCGACGGCCGCCCGGCCGTGGAACACCGCGCAGGCCGCCACGCCCGCCACCGTGTCGAGACGCACGGGCGTGACGGCGTGCACGACCCGCACGGCGACCCGTTCCTGCGCACCCGCTTCGCCGTCCCCGTCCCGCCGGACACGTTCCTGCTCAGGCAGCGGCTGGCGCGGCACCTCGACGGCGCCCTGCGCACCCCCCTGACCCTGGTGAACGGCTGCGCCGGCGCCGGGAAGACGCTGCTGGTCGCGGACTGGGTGGCCACGCGCCCCGAGCTGCCCGTCGCATGGCTCACCACCGACGCCGACGGGCAGGGCGCCGGCATGTTCTGGGCGTACCTCCTCCAGGCGCTGCGCACCTCCGGCGTGCCGCTGCCCCCGGACATCGCCTTCCCTGCGGACGCGAACCGCGTGGGCGACGCCCTGCCGGCCCGGCTCGCCGCCCTGCTCGGCGGCCGGGACCGGCCGGTGGTCCTGGTGCTGGACGAGTTCGACCGGGTCACCGCCCCGGAGATCGCCGCCCAGCTCGAGTTCCTGCTGCGTCACTCCGCGCCGGGGCTGCGGCTCGTCCTCGTCACCCGCACCGAGCCCCTGCTGCCCCTGCACCGCTACCGCGCCGCGGGCGAGCTGACCGAGATCCGCGACGCCGAGCTGGCCTTCACGCCCGGTGAGGCGGCCCGGCTGATGGAGGCGCACGGCCTGCGGCTGTCCCCGGCCGCCGTGCGCGGGATCGTGGAACGGACCCGGGGGTGGGCCGCCGGACTGCGGCTGTGCGCCCTCGCGGCCGAGCAGGCGCCCGACCCGGAGCTGTGCCTCAAGGAGTTCGAGGCCGACCGGAGCGCCGTCGCCGACTTCCTGCTGGCCGAGGTGCTCAAACGGCAGGACGCGGCGACACAGGAGCTGCTGCTGCGGGTCAGCGTCCTCGACCGGTTCGGCCCACGGCCGGCCACCGCGGTCACGGGACGCGCGGACGCCGAGGCCGTGCTGGCCCGGCTGCACCGGAGCAACGCCTTCGTCCAGCACGTCGGGCACGGCGTGTACCGGCTGCACCCGCTGTTCGCGGAGATCCTCCGCGCCCATCTGCGGATGCGCCGGCCGGGCCTCGAACCCGAGCTGCACCGGCGGGCCGCCGTCAGCTTCCGCGCGGCCGGCGCCCTCCCCGAGGCGCTCGGGCACGGCGCCGCCGCCGGCGACTGGGAGTTCACCGCCTCCGCGCTGGTGGACGACCTCGCCCTCGGCCAGTTCTTCACCGGCCCCCGCGCCGGCACCCTCGCCGCGCTGTTCTCCCGCATGGGACAGCGGGGCGGCGACGGCCCCGCGCCGGAACTCGTACGGGCCGCCGCCCGGTTGTCCTGCGGGGACCTCGCCGGAGGCGCGGTCCGGCTGCGCCGGGCCCGGCAGTTGACACGCCGGTACGACGACGTGGCGGACACGACGGCCGCCCGGATGGGCTGCGCCCTCCTGGAGGCCCTCACCGCCCGGCTGACCGGCACGCCCCGCCGCGCGGAGGACGCCGTACGGGAGGCCGAGGCGCTGCGCGGCCTCCTCCCCGCCGAACTCGTCGACCGGCACCCCGAGTTCTTCGCGCTGCTGCTGGACCACCTGGGGAACGCCCGGCTGTGGGCCGGGGACTTCGCGGGGGCGCGGGCCGCGCTGACCCGGGCGGCGGCGACCGGACCCGGCGCGGCGGTCACGGCCCTGCCGCGCGAGGACGCGATGGCGCGGCTCGCCCTCCTCGACGTGCTGCACGGCCGGCCGGGCCGCGCCGAGCGCAGGGCGCGCGAGGCGCTCGCGGAGACGGAACGGTCCGGGCTGGCCCGGCCCGCCGCCTCCGGCGTGGAACGGCTGGTCCTCGCCGCCGTCGCCGTGGAACGCGAGGAACTGGCGCAGGCCCGGGCGCTGCTCGACACGGCGGGCGAGTCGCACCCCGCGCTGCGGGACCCCGTCCTCGAGGCCGGGCGCGCCCTGATCACCGCGCGTCTGCACCTGGCGCGCGGTGAACCCGGGGCGGCGCGGCAGGCGGTGGAGCTCGGCGTGCCGGCCGACACCGTGTCGCCGTGGGCCAGGGGAGAGGCGGCCCTGGTCGCGGCGGCCGCCGACCTCGCCGAGGGCCGGCCGCAGGACGCCGCCGCGCTGCTGCCCG
>MUNG01000364.1:0-214 GCA_002154585.1 Streptomyces pseudogriseolus | reverse complement strand
CGGCTGCTCGACCGGGCGGCCGTCGACGAGCGCGCCGGCCCGGCGGTGACCGTACGGGCCGCACTGGTGCGGGCGCGGGCCGCCGACCGGGCGGGCGACACCGCCGCGGCACGGCGCCTCGTCACCCGCGCGGTGCGGGAGGCCCACCGGGAGGGCCTGCGACGGCCCCTCACCGAGGCCGGGGCCTGGATCCGCCCCTACCTCACGGCCACCC
>MUNG01000363.1 GCA_002154585.1 Streptomyces pseudogriseolus | reverse complement strand
AGAACGGCGCCGGGAAGTCCACCCTGATCAAGGTGCTGGCCGGCGCCCACCAGCCCGACACGGGCACGATCAGCTGGCGGGGCGACGACGTCACCCTGCGCTCGCCGATCGCCGCCATGCGCCTCGGCATCGCCACCATCTACCAGGAACTGGACCTGGTGGAGCACCTGTCGGTCGCGGAGAACGTCCACCTCGGCCACGAACCCACCACCGCCGGCTTCGTCGTCCGCGGCCGGGCGGCCAGGACCTCCACCGCCGAACTGCTCAGGCGCCTCGGGCACCCGGAGATCGACCCGGGCCGTCTGGTCGGCGACCTCTCCGCCGCACACCAGCAGATCGTGTCCATGGCTCGCGCCCTCTCCCACGACGTGCGGCTCATCGTGATGGACGAGCCGTCCGCCGCCCTCGACCCGGACGAGGTCGACAACCTCTTCCGCATCGTCGGCGACCTCACCGCCGCCGGCGTCGCCGTCGTCTACATCTCCCACCGCCTGGAGGAGATCCGCCGCATCGGCGACCGCGTCACCGTGCTGAAGGACGGCCGCGCCGTGGCCCGCGGGCTGCCCGCCAAGTCGACGCCCACCAGCGAGGTGGTGTCGCTGATGACGGGCCGCAACGTCGAGTACGTCTTCCCGCCCCGCCCCGCGACCCCGCCGGCCGCCGGCGAACCGGTCCTCACCGTGGAGAACCTGTCCCGGCGGGGCGAGTTCGCCCCGCTCGACCTCCAGGTGCGCCCCGGCGAGATCGTCGGCCTCGCCGGACTCGTCGGGTCCGGGCGGTCGGAGATCCTCGAGACGATCTACGGCGCCCGCAAGCCCGACACCGGCCGCGTCCTCGTCGACGGCCGGCCGCTCAGGCCCGGCAGCGTCCGCGCCGCCGTCCGCGCCGGACTCGGCCTCGCCCCCGAGGAACGCAAGGCGCAGGCCCTGCTGATGCTGGAGTCGGTCACCCGCAACGTGTCCGTCTCCTCCATGTCGCGGTTCGCGACGGCCGGCTGGATCAACCGGGGCGCCGAACTCGGCGCGGCCCGCGCGGCCGTCCGCGAACTGTCGCTGCGGCCCGACAACCCGGACGTGCCCGTACGCACGCTGTCCGGCGGCAACCAGCAGAAGGCCGTGCTCGCCCGCTGGCTGCTGCGCGGCTGCCGGGTGCTGCTGCTCGACGAACCCACCCGCGGCGTCGACGTCGGCGCCCGCGCCGAACTGTACGCCGTCGTACGGCGGTTGGCGGACGAAGGGCTCGCCGTGCTGCTGGTCTCCAGCGAGGTGCCCGAGGTCCTCGGCCTCGCCGACCGCGTCCTGGTGCTGCGCGAGGGCTCCGTCGTCCACACCGCGCCCGCCCGCGAACTCGACGAACACCGTGTACTCGACCTGGTCATGGAAGGAAGCCCGGCGTCATGACGCAGCCCGTCTCCCCGCCGCGGGACAGCACCGACAAGGTGCCGTCGGCCGCCGAGAAGCCCGCCTGGCGGGCCGTGTTGTTCCGCGCCGACGTGCGCACCCTGTCCCTGCTCGGCGTGCTCGCCGTACTGATCCTGATCGGCGGCATCACCAAGCCGGACGAGTTCCTGGACACCCGCAACCTCCAGCTGGTGCTCACCCAGGCGTCCGTCATCGGCGTGGTCACCGTCGGCATGACCTTCGTGATCATCTCCGGCGGCATCGACCTGTCGGTCGGCGCGATCGTCGCCCTCGCCTCGGTGTGGGCCACCACCGTCGCCACCCAGGAGTACGGCTTCGCCGGCATCCTGTTCACCGCCGTCCTCGTCGGCCTCGGCTGCGGTCTGGTCAACGGGGTGCTCATCGCGTACGGCGGGATGGTGCCGTTCATCGCCACCCTCGCCATGCTCGCCTCCGCCCGCGGCCTCGCCCTCCAGATCACCGACGGGCGGACGCAGATCGTCACCGTCGACAGCGTCCTCGACCTCGGCGAACGCGACGCCTACGTGCTGGGCATCCCCCCGCTGGTGCTGGTGTTCGCCGCGGTCACCGTCATCGGCTGGCTGGTGCTCAACCGCACCACCTTCGGCCGCCGCTCCGTCGCCGTCGGCGGCAACGCCGAGGCCGCCCGCCTGGCCGGCATCGACGTACGCCGCCAGCGCCTCTACCTGTACCTGCTGTCCGGGCTGTGCTGCGGCATCGCCGCCTTCCTGCTGATCGTCCTGGCCGGCTCCGGCCAGAACACCAACGGCAACCTCTACGAACTCGACGCCATCGCCGCCGCGATCATCGGCGGCACCCTGCTCACCGGGGGCCGCGGCACCATCGTCGGCTCCGTCCTCGGCGTCCTGATCTTCACCACCATCACCAACATCTTCGCCCTGAACAACCTGCAGACCGACGTCCAGCAGATCGCCAAGGGCGCGATCATCGTCGCCGCCGTGCTGGTCCAGCGGCGTACCGCGAGCACGACCTGAGGGAAGGGTTCACCGCCATGCCAGAGCCGACGTTCACCAGCCGCAGAGGGCTCCTGTTCGGAGCCGCCGCCGTCTCCGCCGGCGCCCTCGTCACCGGCTGCACCAGCAACGAGCCCAGCGGCGGCGACGAGCCGGCCGCCAACAACCAGCCGGCCGCCGACGACAAGCCGGGCAAGCAGGTCACCATCGGGTTCGCCGGACCGCAGGCCGACCACGGCTGGCTCAACGCCATCAACGACAACGCCAAGAAGCGCGCGGAGAAGTACTCCGACGTCACCCTGGAGATCACCGAGGGCTCCAACGACACAGCCCAGCAGATCGGCCAGATCGAGACCCTCATCAACAAGAAGGTCGACGTCCTGGTGATCCTGCCGGCCGACGGCAAGGCCCTCACCCAGGTCGGTCTGAAGGCCATGCGCGCCGGCATCCCCGTCGTCAACCTCGACCGCGTCTTCAACACCCCGCAGGCGTACCGCTGCTGGGTCGGCGGCGACAACTACGGCATGGGCCTCAACGCCGGCCACTACATCGGCGAGAAGCTCAAGGGCAAGCAGGGCGCCAAGGTCGTCGAACTGGCGGGACTGGACAACCTGGAGCTGACCAAGCAGCGCACCCAGGGCTTCGACGACGCGCTGAAGAACTACCCCAACATCACCAAGGTGGCCCGCCAGGCCGCCGAGTTCACCGTCGAGTCCGGCCAGGCCAAGATGGCCCAGCTGCTCCAGGCGCAGTCGCAGATCGACGCCCTGTGGAACCACGACGACGACCAGGGCGTGGGCGCGCTGCGCGCCATCGAACAGGCCGGGCGCGACGAGTTCATCATGGTCGGCGGCGCCGGCGCGCTCTCCGCGTTCGAGGCCATCAAGGCCGACAACGGGGTGCTCAAGGCCACGGTGCTGTACCCGCCGACGATGGCCGCCTCCGCGATCGACCTCGCCCGCGCCCTCGGCCAGGGCAAGGGCATCGGCGGCCTGGCCGAGTTCGAGATCCCCTCGTCGGTGACCTGCTACTCGGCCGTCGTCGACAAGGAGAACGTCGACCAGTACATGCCCACCGGCTTCCGGTGAGGAGCCCCGCCCCACGGGCCTGACCAGCCCACCGGGCGGGGACCGCCCCGCCCGCCACCACGACGAGGAGGACATCCGAATGGCACAGCCGCAAGCGTCCGAAGGGGCGGAAACGGGGAAGCCACCGCTGCGCATCGGCATGGTCGGTTACGCCTTCATGGGCGCCGCCCACTCCCAGGGCTGGCGCACCGTGGGACGTGTCTTCGAGCTGCCGCTCCGCCCCGAGATGGCCGTGATCTGCGGCCGGGACGCCGACGCCGTGCGGGCGGCGGCCGACCGGCACGGCTGGGCGGAGACCGAGACCGACTGGCGCGCCTTGGTGGAGCGCGACGACATCGACCTCGTCGACATCTGCACCCCCGGTGACAGCCACGCCGAGATCGCGCTGGCCGCGCTGGCCGCGGGCAAGCACGTGCTGTGCGAGAAGCCCCTCGCCAACACCGTCGGGGAGGCCGAGGCGATGGCCCGCGCCGCCGAGGAGGCGCGGGCCCGCGGCCAGGCCGCCATGGTCGGCTTCAACTACCGCCGGGTGCCCGCCACCGCGCTGGCCCGGCGGATGGTGGAGGAGGGCCGCATCGGCACCCTGCGGCACGTGCGGGTGGCGTACCTCCAGGACTGGCTGGTGGACCCGCAGTTCCCGCTCACCTGGCGGCTGCGCCGGGAACAGGCCGGCTCCGGCTCGCTCGGCGACCTCGGCGCGCACATCGTCGACCTCGCCCAGTACCTGGCCGGCGAGCACCTCGCGGGCGTCTCCGCGCTCACCGAGACGTTCGTCAAGGAGCGGCCGCTGCCCACCGCGCCGAGCAGCGGCCTGGCCGCCGTCTCCGCGGCCGGCACCGGTCCGGTCACCGTCGACGACGCCGCCCTGTTCACCGGGCGGTTCTCCTCCGGCGCGCTGGCATCCTTCGAGGCCACCCGGTACGCCACCGGGCGCAAGAACGCCCTGCGCATCGAACTCAACGGCGAGCGCGGCTCGCTCGCCTTCGACCTGGAGCGGCTCAACGAACTCGAGTACCACGACGGATCCGGGGACGCCGCGCACGGCGGCTTCCGCCGCATCCTCGTCACCGAGCCCGACCACCCCTACCTGGACGCCTGGTGGCCGCCGGGCCACGGGCTCGGCTACGAGCACACCTTCACGCACCAGGCCCGCGACCTGGTGCACGCCGTCGCCGAGGGCCGCAGCCCCGAACCGTCCTTCGCGGACGGGCTCCAGGTGCAGCGCGTCCTCGCGGCGGTGGAGGAGAGCGCCGAGAAGAACGCCGTCTACACCCCGATCGCCGCCTGAGGAGGACGGATACGGATGCCGCGCAACTTCACCCTGTTCACCGGTCAGTGGGCCGACCTTCCGCTGGAGGAGGTCTGCCGGCTCGCCCGTGACTTCGGCTACGACGGCCTCGAACTCGCCTGCTGGGGCGACCACTTCGAGGTGGACAAGGCCCTCGCCGACCCCTCCTACGTAGCCGGCCGCCACCAGCTCCTCGACAAGTACGGCCTGAAGTGCTGGGCGATCTCCAACCACCTGGTCGGCCAGGCCGTCTGCGACGCCATCATCGACGAACGCCACCAGGGCATCCTGCCCGCCCGCATCTGGGGCGACGGGGAGCCCGAGGGCGTACGGCAGCGGGCCGCCGCCGAGATCAAGGACACCGCGCGGGCCGCGGCCCTCCTCGGCGTCGACACCGTCATCGGCTTCACCGGCTCCGCCATCTGGCACCTGGTCGCCATGTTCCCGCCGGCCCCCGAGTCGATGATCGAGCGCGGCTACGAGGACTTCGCCGAGCGCTGGAACCCGATCCTGGACGTCTTCGACGCGGAGGGCGTGCGCTTCGCCCACGAGGTCCACCCCAGCGAGATCGCGTACGACTACTGGACCACCGTGCGCGCCCTCGACGCGGTGGACCGCCGCCCGGCGTTCGGGCTGAACTTCGACCCGTCGCACTTCGTCTGGCAGGACCTCGACCCGGTCGGGTTCCTGTGGGACTTCCGCGACCGGATCTACCACGTCGACTGCAAGGAGGCCCGCAAGCGTCTCGACGGCCGCAACGGCCGCCTCGGCTCCCACCTCCCCTGGGGCGACCCCCGGCGCGGCTGGGACTTCGTCTCCGCGGGCCACGGCGACGTGCCCTGGGAGGACGTCTTCCGCATGCTGCGCTCCATCGACTACCAGGGCCCGGTCTCGGTGGAGTGGGAGGACGCCGGCATGGACCGCCTCCAGGGCGCTCCCGAGGCCCTGAAGCGCCTCAAGGCCTTCGACTTCGAACCGCCCACCGCGTCCTTCGACGCGGCCTTCAACAGCTGACGGACCCTCCCGGCAGCAGGTCGGGGACGGGGGCCGGCGCCTTCGCCGGTCCCCGGTCCGGCCTGCCCGCGATCCCCTTTGTCCTGTAGTGGGAAAAAGTTCAACCAGCCGCGGTCCAAGGGGTGTTCCGCCAGGAAGAACGCGGTTACCGTCCCTGAGTGTTCAAGGCACCCACGCCTCCGGGGTGACGGCGCACCCCGGCGCCCGCACGTACCGCACGCACCGCACGATCGAGCACCTGTTCCGTACGGCCCCATCCCGTTCCCGGAGGGACTTCGTGCACAGAAGAAGACTCAAATCCACCCGCACCGCCAAGCGCCCCGCCTTCCGCACCACGCTCGCCCTGGTCACCGGCCTGCTGCTGGCCGTGGGCACCCCGGCCACCGTCGCCGGCGCCCACCCCGGCCACCCGGAGCACGACGAACCGGCCGCCGCCGAGGGGCAGTTCCAGCAGGTGCCGCTCGCCAAGGGCGAACCGGAGATGGGCGAGCCCATGTCGCTCGCCGTCCTCCCGGACCGCAGCGTCCTGCACACCTCCCGCGACGGCACCCTGCGCCTCACCGACGCGGGCGGCACCACCAAGGTCGCCGGCCGCCTCGACGTCTACAGCCACGACGAGGAGGGCCTCCAGGGCGTCGGCGTCGACCCGGACTTCGACAACAACCGGGCGATCTACCTCTACTACGCCCCGCCGCTGGACACGCCCGCCGGGGACGCCCCGGAGAACGGCACCGCCGAGGACTTCGCCAAGTTCGACGGCGTCAACCGCCTCTCCCGGTTCACCCTGAACCCCAACGGCACCCTCGACCTGTCCAGCGAGAAGAAGGTCCTGGACGTCGCCGCCTCCCGCGGCACCTGCTGCCACGTCGGCGGCGACATCGACTTCGACGCCGAGGGCAACCTCTACCTGTCCACCGGCGACGACACCAACCCCTTCGCCTCCGACGGCTACACGCCGATCGACGAGCGGGCCGACCGCAACCCGGCCTTCGACGCCCGCCGCAGCGCCGGCAACACCAACGACCTGCGCGGCAAGATCCTGCGCATCAAGGTCCAGGCGGACGGGTCGTACGACATACCGGCCGGCAACCTCTTCGCGCCGGGCACCGAGAGGACCCGGCCCGAGATCTACGCGATGGGCTTCCGCAACCCGTTCCGCATCAGCGTCGACGAGAAGACCGGCACGGTCTACGTCGGTGACTACGGCCCCGACGCCGGCGCCGCCAGCCCGACCCGCGGCCCGGCCGGACAGGTCGAGTTCGCCAAGGTGACGAAAGCCGCCAACTTCGGCTGGCCGTTCTGCACCGGCGACAACGACGCCTACGTCGACTACGACTTCGCCACCGGCGCCTCCGGCGACAAGTTCGACTGCGACGCGCCGAAGAACACCTCCCGGCACAACACCGGCCTGGTCGACCTGCCGCCCGCCCAGCCCGCCTGGATCCCCTACGACGACGGCTCCGTGCCCGAGTTCGGCACCGGATCCGAGTCCCCGATGGGCGGCCCGGTCTACCACTACGACCCGGAGCTCGAGTCCTCGGTGAAGTTCCCGGAGGAGTTCGACGGCGACTTCTTCGCCGGCGAGTTCGGGCGTCGCTGGATCAAGCGCATCGAGCAGAACGAGGACGGCTCGGTCGCGAAGATCAACGACTTCCCGTGGACCGGCACGCAGATCATGGACATGGACTTCGGCCCCGACGGCGCGCTCTACGTGCTCGACTACGGCCTGTCCTGGTTCCAGGGCGACGACAATTCCGCGCTGTACCGGATCGAGAACGCCGAGGACGGCTTCTCGCCGATCGTAGGGGTCACCGCGGACCGCACGTCCGGCGCGGCCGGCCTGAGGGTCAACTTCACCGCCACCGCCAAGGACGCCGACTCCCCGGACCTCACCTACTCCTGGGACTTCGGCGACGGCACCACGGGCGAGGGTCTCACCCCCACCCACCGGTACAAGAAGGTCGGCACCTACACCGCGACCTTCACCGCGAAGGACGCCGAGGGCAACACCGGCAACGCCAGCGTCCGGATCGTCGTCGGCAACACCGAGCCCACGGTGCGGATCGACATCCCCGGCAACGGCAGCCTGGCCGCCTTCGGCGAGCCCGTGCCGTTCAAGGTGACCGTCACCGACCCCGAGGAGACGATCGACTGCTCCAAGGTCAAGGTCGCCTACAGCCTCGGCCACGACTCCCACGCCCACGAGCTCACCAGCGAGACGGGCTGTGAGGGCACCCTCAAGCCGCCCGCGGGCGACGGCGGTCACGACCCCAACGCCAACATCTACGGTGTCGTCGGCGCCAGTTACACCGACGGCGGCGCCAACGGCCAGGAGGCGCTGACCGGCACCGCGCGCACCGTGCTCCAGCCGCTGCACCGCCAGGCCGAGCACTTCACCGTCCAGTCCGGCGTCAACACCTTCGACAAGGCGGAGGCCAACGGCGGCAAGACCGTCGGCGACGTCAACGACGGCGACTGGATCTCCTTCAGCCCCTACCGCTTCGACGGGCAGAAGAAGATGACCGTGCGGGCCTCCTCCGGCGGCTCCGGCGGCTTCATCGAGCTGCGCACCGGCTCCCCCGAGGGCCCGCTGCACGGCTCGGCGTACATCCCGCCGACCGGCGGCTGGGAGACGTTCCAGGACGTCGAGGTCCCGCTGCGGGCACTGCCGAAGAAGACCACCGAGATCTACCTGGTCTTCCGGGGCGGCGAGGGCGCGCTGTACGACGTGGACGACTTCGAGTTCTCCAAGGAGCCGTTCAAGAAGGGCAAGAAGGTCCTGGTCTTCTCCAAGACCGCCGGCTTCCGCCACGACTCCATCCCCGAGGGCGTCAAGGCCCTGAAGGAGCTCGGCGCCCCGGCCGGCATCTCGGTCACCGCGACCGAGGAGGCCGGACAGTTCACCACCGCCAACCTCGCCAAGTATGACGCGGTCGCCTTCCTGTCCACCACCGGTGACGTCCTCAACGCCGACCAGCAGAAGGCGTTCGAGAACTACGTCAAGAACGGCGGCGGCTACATGGGCATCCACGCCGCCGCCGACACCGAGTACGACTGGGAGTTCTACGGCGGCCTCGTCGGCGCGTACTTCCACTCGCACCCGGCCATCCAGAAGGCCACCGTGCGGGTCGAGGACCACGACCACCCGTCCACCGCGCACCTGGAGGACACCTGGGAGCGGACCGACGAGTGGTACAACTACCGCACCAACCCGCGTGAGCAGGCCAAGGTCCTCGCCACCCTGGACGAGACCACCTACTCCGGCGGGAACATGAAGGGCGACCACCCGATCGCCTGGTGCCAGACCTACGGCGGCGGCCGCTCCTTCTACACCGGCGGCGGCCACACCAAGGAGTCGTACGCCGACGAGGCCTTCCGCGCCCACCTGCTCGGCGGCCTCCAGTACGCCACCGGCCAGGTGAAGGCGGACTGCAAGCCGGACAAGGGCTACCGGAAGATCTTCAACGGGCAGACCCTGGACGGCTGGAAGCAGGCCGGCCCCGGCAAGTTCGTCGTCAAGGACGGCGGGGTCATGGAGACCGAGGGCGGCATGGGTCTGCTCTGGTACCAGGCCAAGGAGCTGAAGTCGTACTCCCTGAAGCTCGACTGGAAGATGCAGGGCGACGACAACTCCGGTGTCTTCGTGGGCTTCCCGGCCTCCGACGACCCGTGGTCGGCGGTCGACCGGGGCTACGAGGTCCAGATCGACGCCACGGACGCGGTGGACCGCACCACCGGTGCGATCTACACGTTCAAGGCGGCCGACATCAAGGCCCGTGACCAGGTGCTGCGCCCGCCGGGGCAGTGGAACTCCTACGAGATCAAGGTCCAGGGCGAACGCCTCCAGGTGTTCCTCAACGGAGTCAAGATCAACGACTTCACCAACAAGGACCCGCAGCGGAGCCTCACCGACGGCTACATCGGCCTCCAGAACCACGGGGCCGACGACCAGGTGTCCTTCCGCAACATCCAACTGAAGGAACTGCCCTAGGGGGCATGGGCCACCTTCCCTCTAGGACACCGAGAACGGCGGCGGGCGGACGGACGCCGGACCCCCGCCCGCCGCCTCCCCCCGGGGCCTCGGCCCCGGGGGGAGGCGGCGG
>MUNG01000362.1 GCA_002154585.1 Streptomyces pseudogriseolus | reverse complement strand
CCAGTCCGTCCGCCGGTCCGAGGAGCGTCCGGCCTCCCCGCCCGAGCCCACCGTCGCGTCCGCCGAGAACACCGCGCTGCTGCGGGACGACCAGCGGGTGCTGATCGACGCGCTCCAGCAGCTTCCGGCGCGGCAGCGGGAGGCGCTGGTGCTGCGCCACTGGCTCGGTCTGAAGGAGGCCGAGATCGCCGCCGCGATGGGCATCTCCCGCGGCTCCGTCAAGACGCACACCTCACGCGGCATCGCCGCGCTGACCCAGGCCATGGAGGCCCGGCGATGAAGCATCAGGACGCGACTCCGTCGCGTGGGACCGGCCAGGACCGCACCGGACAGGACCGCACCGGCCACGAGCGGCCCGGGCACGAGCGGTCCGAACCGCCCCGCCCGGCGGACGAGGAGCGCACCGCACGGGAGTTGGCCGACGCCCTGCACGCCCTGGCCGGCGGGGTGCTGCCCGACCCGGACGCCTACCGCACCGCGCGCGGCGAGTGGCTGCGCCGGGAGCGCCGCCGCCGGCTGGTGCTCACCGTGCTGGTCGCCGTCGTCTTCACGCTGGCCACGCTGATCGGGCTGTGGGTGCTGAACCGGACGCCCGCCGAACCCGGCGTGATCTACTCCGGCCTGGGCGCCGCCGCGGCCGACGGTCCGTCACTCCCCCGGCCTCCGGGCTGATTGCGGCACCCTGAGGCCGGGAACCCGCACCCCGTGCTGCATATCGAGGACTACGCGCTCATCGGCGACGAGCAGACCGCTGCCCTGGTGGGCACCGACGGCTCGATCGACTGGCTCTGCCTGCCCCGCTTCGACTCGGCGGCCTGCTTCGCCCGGCTGCTCGGCGACGAGAACAACGGGCACTGGCGCATCGCCCCGCCGGGCCAGGAGCGGTGCACGCGCCGCGCCTACCGCGAGGACTCGCTGGTGCTGGACACCGTGTGGGAGACGCCCGACGGCACCGTGCAGGTCACCGACCTGATGCCGCAACGGCACACGGCGCCCGACGTGGTGCGGATCGTGCAGGGGATCAGCGGTGAGGTGACCGTGCGCAGCACGCTGCGGCTGCGGTTCGACTACGGCTCGGTCGTGCCCTGGGTGCGCAAGGCGGACGGGCACCGGGTGGCGGTGGCCGGGCCCGACTCGGCGTGGCTGCGCAGCGTGCCGGAGGTGCGTACCTGGGGCGAGGACCTGGGCACCCACTCGGAGTTCACGGTGAAGGAGGGCGAGCGGGTCGCCTTCGTGCTCACCTGGCACCCCTCGCACGAGCCCCGTCCGGCGCTGGTCGACCCGTACGCCTCGCTGCGGCACAGCCTGAAGGACTGGCAGGCGTGGGCGTCCCGCTGCCGCTACCGGGGGCCGCACCGGGACATGGTGGTGCGGTCCCTGATCACGCTGAAGGCGCTCACCTACCGTCCCACCGGCGGGATCGTCGCCGCGGCCACCACCTCCCTGCCGGAGGAGCCGGGCGGCGTACGGAACTGGGACTACCGCTTCTGCTGGCTGCGGGACTCCACGCTCACCCTGAGCGCGCTGCTCGCCGCCGGCTACGTGGAGGAGGCCGAGGCCTGGCGCAACTGGCTGCTCCGCGCGGTCGCCGGCGACCCGGCGGACCTCCAGATCATGTACGGGCTCGCGGGCGAGCGCCGGCTGCCGGAGTTCGAACTGCCGTGGCTGTCCGGCTTCAACGGCGCCAGCCCCGTACGGGTCGGCAACGACGCCGTGAAGCAGCTTCAGCTGGACGTGTACGGGGAGGTCGTGGACTCCCTGGCGCTGGCCCGGCGCGCGGGGCTGTCGGCGCAGCCCGACGTGTGGGCGCTCCAGTCGGTGCTGCTGAACTTCCTGCGCACGGCGTGGCGTCAGCCGGACGAGGGCCTGTGGGAGGTGCGCGGCGGGCGGCGTCACTTCGTGCACTCCAAGGTGATGGTGTGGGTGGCGGCCGACCGTCTGGTGCGCGCGATGGAGAAGTTCCCGGAGCTGGACGGCGACCTGGAGGAGTGGCGCGCGCTGCGCGACGAGGTGCACCGGGAGGTGTGCGAGAAGGGCTACGACCCGGAGCGCAACACGTTCACGCAGTCCTACGGTTCGCGCGAGCTGGACGCGGCGCTGCTGCTGATCCCCCGGGTCGGTTTCCTGCCGCCGGACGACCCCCGGGTGCTCGGCACCATCGACGCGATCCGCACGGAGCTGGGCCAGGACGGTCTCGTACGCCGCTACACCCCGGACGCCGCCGACCTGGACGGGCTGCCCGGTCAGGAGGGCGCGTTCCTGGCGTGCGCGTTCTGGCTCGTGGACGCGCTGCACATGACGGGCCGGACCGAGGAGGCCCGCGAACTGTTCGAGCGGCTGCTGGGGCTGGCGAACGACGTGGGGCTGCTGGCGGAGGAGTACGACACGGTGAACGGCCGGCTGCTGGGCAACTTCCCGCAGGCGTTCAGCCACATCGGCCTGGTGAACAGCGCCCTCGCCCTGTTCGGCGACGAGGAGGCAGGATAGGGCCATGGATCTTGGACTGAAGGACCGGGTGTACGTCGTCACCGGGGCGACCCGCGGGCTGGGCCACGCCTCCGCGCGGGCGCTCGTCGCCGAGGGCGCGAAGGTGGTCGTCACGGGGCGGAAGGAGGACGCCGTCGCGGAGGCCGTGTCCGCTCTGGGGCCGGACGCGGTGGCCGGGGTGGCCGTGGACAACGCCGACCCCGCGGCTCCCGAGCGGCTGATCGCGACCGCGCGGGAGCGGTTCGGCCGCTTCGACGGCGTCCTCGTCAGCGTGGGCGGGCCCCCGCCGGGGTTCGTCGCCGACACCACGGACGAGCAGTGGCAGGCGGCGTTCGAGTCGGTGTTCCTCGGCGCGGTGCGGCTGGCCCGCGCGGCCGCCGCGGAGCTGGGCGAGGGCGGTGTGATCGGCTTCGTGCTGTCCGGCTCGGTGCACGAGCCGATCCCCGGCCTGACCATCTCCAACGGGCTGCGCCCGGGCCTGGCCGGTCTCGCCAAGTCCCTCGCCGACGAGCTGGGTCCGCGCGGCATCCGCGTCGTGGGCCTGCTGCCCGGCCGGATCGACACCGACCGGGTGCGCGAGCTGGACTCCCTGTCCGCCGACCCGGAGGCCACCCGCCAGGCGGCCGAGTCCCGCATCCCGCTGCGCCGCTACGGCACCCCGGAGGAGTTCGGCCGCACGGCGGCGTTCCTCCTCTCTCCGGCCGCGTCGTACGTCACGGGCGTGATGCTCCCGGTGGACGGCGGCTCCCGGCACGGGTTCTGACACTCACGTGACGCGCTCCGGGCGGTGCTTCACCGCCCGGAGCCGGACCTCCGCCGGGAGGGCCTTGAGGCCGGTGGACTCCCGGGCGTGCGTGAGGGGGCCCGCCGTGAACGCGTCGAGGGCCGTGCCGGGGTCCACGTGGGGTTCCAGGAGCAGGACGACGCGGGTCCGTGGTGTGCCGCGGCGTCCGGTGAGCAGGACGTGGGCCTCGGCGACGCCGTCCTGACGGCCGGCCTCCTCGGCGAGCGCGTGCTCCAGGGCGCGGCCCCGCACCGCCGCCCCTTCCCCGTCGCCGGTGTCGACGAGGACCTCCGGCATGCGCCGGCGGCGGAGCACGGAGACCAGCCACCACAGGCAGAGCAGGACCACCACGGCGAGCGCGGCGATCACCACCGGCCACCACCAGCCCTGATCCTGCCACCGGGTCCGCTCGGAGTCGTCGAGCAGCACGTCGTCGCGGCCGTCGTGCAGCCACCAGGAGGGCGCGGGTGCGCCCAGACCGATCGCCAGCACCGAGCCGCCCAGCGCGAACAGCACCAGGCCTGCGAGCGCCAGCAGCACACGGTTGACGGTCGTGCTCACGGTCACCGTCCCTTCCGGCCGGGCCGCCGCACGTGCAGCGTCAGCGGGGACGGCCGGGCCAGGCCCAGCCCCCGGATCGCCCCTTCCAGCACGGCGGTCAGGTCGTCCCGTACCTCGTCCAGGTCCCGGAAGTGCGACACCGCCCGCACGTCCGTCCTCTTCCGCTTCACGGCCACCCGCACCGACTGGACGCCGGCCACCTCGAGCGCCCGGTCCCGCAGCACGGTGGCGGCGGCGTCCCGGTCGAGGCCCGCGCGGACGTCGGGGTGGGTGCGGTGCATCGTCAGCACGGACCGCAGTCCAGGGGTGAGGGCCAGCGCCAGCAGCCACAGGCCGAGCGCGGCGGCGACGGCCGCCCCGGTCAGCACCCACACGTCGTCCAGGTGCCGCTCGGCCAGCTGCCGGGCGAGGTCGTGCCGCCAGCTCATCCCGGGCCGGTGCGCGCGTACCGCCGCGATGTCGTAGAGGAACAGGCCCGCGATCGCCAGGACCACCAGCGCGAGCAGGCCCGCCGGAACGCGGCGGGCGGACCAGAAGCGACGGCGTGCGCCGCTCGCGCCGCCCAGGGTCGCGCCGCTCTCCGCGGTCGGCGGCGCCGGTCCTGCCGTCGTGTCCGGCGTGCCGCTCATGGCGTCCTCCCGCCCGCCGTGTCGAGATGGTCGCCCAGGTGCAGCCGCTCCACCTGCACGACGACCTCCGGAACGGACATCCCCGCGAGGTCACGCACCCGCTCCACGATCCGCCGCCGCACGCGCGCGCAGCGGCCGCCGATGTCACCGGGGAAGTCGAGTTCGACGTGCACCCGCACGCGTGCGCTGCCGTGCCGGACGACGACGCTCGCGTGCGGCGGCTCGGCGTCCCGCGGCAGCGCGCCGACGGCCTCCCGCGCCGCCTGGGACGCGATCTTCGCGACCACCCGGTCGGCGATCGTGGTCTCCCCGCGCTCCCCCGGCGCAACGGTCCGCGGGTCCCCGCCGAGCTCCACGGCCCCCGCGCCCACCTCCGTCACCGCCGCCTTTCGTCACGGGGACGGAAGAAGTCACCGAGGTCCAGGTCGCCCTCGAGCAGCCGGCCGACCACGAAACCCACCGCGCCCAGGGCCGCCACCAGCAGGAAAGCCCCGAATCCGCCGAAGTATCCGGCGAAGCCCAACGCCATGCCGGCGATCATGCCGACGACGGCCATCCTCATGCCTCGCTCCTCCGCTCAGCGTGTCCTACTGCAGTCGGGTCTCGGGCTCGTCCTCCTCCTCGTCGGGCAGTTTCACGTCGCTCACCGCGATGTTGACCTCGACGACCTCGAGGCCGGTCATCCGCTCGACGGCCGCGATCACGTTCTCCCGTACGTCCCTGGCGACGTCGGCGATGGACACGCCGTAGTCGACGACGATCTCCAGGTCCAGCGCGGTCTGCACCTCGCCGACCTCGGCCTTCACCCCGCGGGTCGTCGACTTCGACCCGCCGGGCACCCGCTCGCGCATGGCGCCGAACGTGCGGGAGATACCGCTGCCCATGGCGTGCACGCCCAGGACGTCCCGGGCGGCGAGATGGGCGATCTTCTCCACCACTCCGTCGGCGATGGTGGTACGGCCCCGGCTCGCCGGGTCGCCGCCGCCGCGCCGTGTGCCCTGTCCCCGGCGTGCGCCGGAGTCGCCGAGCGCCTTGTCGGTGTCAGGAGCCCGTACCGAGCCGCCTTCGGTCATGTCGGTCATCACCACACATCCCTTCGGTCGTCCTCCTTCGACCACCGTATGCGCGGTTGCCCCGTTTCGCTCCACTGATACGGCAGGCTGGAGGAATGACGGCGGACCGGTGGACGCGGATGGTGCGGCAACAGGTGGGGCTGGGCAGATTCCTGCCGCTGGGCGGGCGGCACGACGGGGCGTGGATCGCGGAACGGGCGGCGGGCGCGGTGCTGCGCCGCGCGGCGGAACGGGACGTGCCCGAGGTTCGGATGGACGGGATCCGGATCGGCCTCGCCGATCCCGGTGCGGCGGCCGAGCCGGCCG
The DNA here is from genome assembly GCA_002154585.1 of Streptomyces pseudogriseolus. Classification (GTDB taxonomy): domain Bacteria; phylum Actinomycetota; class Actinomycetes; order Streptomycetales; family Streptomycetaceae; genus Streptomyces; species Streptomyces pseudogriseolus. The sequence goes on along the minus strand of MUNG01000362.1, from coordinate 7,917 downwards.
TCCCGGCGCCGCCGAGCGCCCTGCCCCCGGGCCCTCTGCGGCTCACCGCCGAGTTCGCGGCGACGGCGGCGTGGCCCCTCCCGGAGACGGTGTCGCGCCTGCGCGCGGCCCTGGCGGTCACCGCGACGGAGCGGATCGGCCTGGAGGTGACGGAGGTGGACCTGCGGGTGACGGACCTGCTCGACACCGAGCCGGCGGCGGAACGGACCGGAGCGGGCGGTACTACAGAGCTCGCGGGCGGTACGACGGAACCGGCGGGCGGTACGGCGGAACCGGCCGGGGCCGCAGCGACGGCCGGGGCGTCGGTCACCCCGGGAGCGGCGCAGGAGGCCGGCCACGCCGCCGCCGGGGCGGCGGGGGTGTCGGACACCTCGGAGGACGGCGGCGGCTCGGAGGCGGATCGCGTCGCCGGTGTGGTGCTCGAGGTGCCCGGGGTGAGCCGGCTGACGGGCGTGTGGGGGCGGCCGGTGCGGCTCGGCGAGCGGGCGCCGGCCACCGGGGACGCCCTGCCGCGCCGCCACGCGCGCGTGGATCTCGCCGTCGCGGCGGGGTTCCGCCCGCTGGAGGTGGCGCGGGCCGTGCGGGCCGCGGTGGCGGCCGCGGGGCCGGACCGGCCGACGGTGGCCGTCCTGGTCACCGACCTGGACTGACCCGGCGCCTTCGGCCGGTCACGGCCGCCCGTCTACTCGCCGAGGCCGGCCAGGTCGCGCAGGCGGCGGGCCTGGGCGGCGCGCTCGGCGCCGCGCTGCTCGTCGTAGGTGCGGCCCGGGGCGCCGCGCAGCAGCGCCTTCGTCTCGATCACGGCGTCGCGCGGCGCGGCCAGCAGCGCCGCGGCGAGGTCCTGCACCGCCCCGTCGAGGTCGGCGGCGGGCACGGCGAGGTTGGCCAGGCCGATGGTCACCGCCTCCTCGGCCGAGACGAAGCGCCCGGTCGCGCAGATCTCCAGCGCGCGGGCGTAGCCGACGAGGCCGACGAGGGGGTGCGTGCCGGTCAGGTCGGGCACCAGGCCGAGGCTGGTCTCGCGCATGGCGAACTGCACGTCGTCCGCGACGATGCGCAGGTCACAGGCGAGGGCCAGCTGGAAGCCGGCCCCGATGGCGTGTCCCTGCACGGCGGCGATGGACACGATGTCGTTGCGCCGCCACCAGGTGAACGCGTCCTGGTAGCCGACGATGGCGGCGTCCAGCGCGGCGTCGTCACTGCGCGCGAGATCGACGAACGACGGCTCGCCGGGGATTCCCTCGGGCGAGAGCATCTGCCGGTCGAGCCCGGCGGAGAACGACTTGCCCTCCCCGCGCAGCACCACGACCCGGACGGATCCGGGCAGCAGCTGCCCCGCCTCGGCCAGCGCCCGCCACAGAGCGGGGCTCTGCGCATTGCGCTTGGCAGGGTTGGTCAGCGTCACCGTGGCGATCGCGTCGTCGACGGTGAGCCGTACGCCGTCCTTGTCGAGAACCGGACCGAGGTCCTGGGGGGACGAAGCCATGGGGCGCCTCCGATGGGTGCGGTCGTCTAAGTGACTGCACAGTAACCACCCGGCCGGTCGGACGGCCGGCCGGGTGGCCACCATCGGGTCCGCGGGGCCCCGGGGTCAGGCCGAAGGGGACTTCTTGCCCCGTGTCGCCCCGCCACGCCCTCGGAGCGTGACGCCCGACTCGCTCAGCATGCGGTGCACGAATCCGTACGAGCGGCCGGTCTCCTCGGCCAACGCCCGGATGCTCGCACCGGCGTCGTATTTCTTCTTCAGGTCTGCCGCGAGCTTGTCGCGCGCGGCGCCGGTCACCCGGCTGCCCTTCTTCAGAGTCTCGGCCACCCGTGCCTCCTCATGGGAAGTGCGCTCTGGTCTCCTCATGATCACCCCTCCCGGGCCCGATGGCCACCCATTCGGCAAGGTCGATAAGACAACCTTGTGACGACGGGAGCGTGTCCCCACATCCGGAATCGAGAATTCCAAGCGGCTTCCGCGCGACCGCCGAACGGGTTTCTCCGGATATCCGCAGGTCAGAAAGGCGCGACGGCCGGACCCTCGTTCAAGGAGGATCCGGCCGCGAAATCCGTGTAGGACACACCTCGGGATGAGGAGATCTCACACGATTGATGGATCACCGATGGGCCGAATGATCCATACGCAGTGGATCACGCATTCGATCAATTACGGGTGACGGCGCAGTGGCCCGCAGGGGCGGACCGGCGGACCGGCGGTCGGACGGTCAGGCGAGCGCGACCAGGTCCGCGTAGTCGGATCCCCACAGGTCCTCGACGCCGTCCGGCAGCAGAATGATCCGCTCCGGCTGGAGCGCCTCGACGGCGCCCTCGTCGTGGGTGACGAGGACGACCGCGCCCTTGTAGGTGCGCAGCGCGCCGAGGATCTCCTCGCGGCTGGCCGGGTCGAGGTTGTTGGTGGGCTCGTCGAGCAGGAGGACGTTCGCCGAGGAGACGACGAGGGTCGCCAGCGCGAGACGGGTCTTCTCGCCGCCGGAAAGGACGCCGGCCGGCTTGTCGACGTCGTCGCCGGAGAACAGGAACGAGCCGAGCACCTTGCGGACCTCCACGAGGTCCATGTCCGGCGCGGCCGAGCGCATGTTCTCCAGGACCGTGCGGTCCGCGTCGAGGGTCTCGTGCTCCTGCGCGTAGTAGCCGAGCTTCAGGCCGTGGCCGGGGACGACGGCGCCCGTGTCGGGCTGCTCGACGCCCGCGAGGAGCCGCAGCAGGGTGGTCTTGCCGGCGCCGTTCAGCCCCAGGATGACGACCCGGGAGCCCTTGTCGATCGCCAGGTCGACGTCGGTGAAGATCTCCAGCGAGCCGTACGACTTCGACAGGCCCTCCGCCGTCAGCGGGGTCTTGCCGCAGGGCGCGGGCTCGGGGAAGCGCAGCTTGGCGACCTTGTCGGACTGGCGCACCTCCTCCAGGCCGGACAGCAGCTTCTCGGCGCGGCGGGCCATGTTCTGCGCGGCGACCGTCTTCGTCGCCTTGGCGCGCATCTTGTCGGCCTGGGCGTTGAGCGCGGCGGCCTTCTTCTCCGCGTTCTGCCGCTCGCGGCGGCGGCGCTTCTCGTCGGCCTCGCGCTGCTGCTGGTAGAGCTTCCAGCCCATGTTGTAGACGTCGATGGTGGCGCGGTTGGCGTCCAGGTAGAACACCTTGTTGACGACCGTCTCGACCAGGTCGACGTCGTGGGAGATCACGATGAAGCCGCCGCGGTAGGTCTTCAGGTAGTCCCGCAGCCAGACGATCGAGTCGGCGTCGAGGTGGTTGGTCGGCTCGTCGAGCAGCAGGGTGTCCGCGTCGGAGAACAGGATCCGGGCGAGCTCGACGCGGCGGCGCTGACCGCCGGAGAGGGTGTGCAGCGGCTGGCCGAGCACCCGGTCGGGCAGGTTCAGCGCGGCGGCGATCGTCGCGGCCTCGGCCTCGGCGGCGTACCCGCCCTTGGTGAGGAACTCCGTCTCCTGGCGCTCGTACTGCCGCAGCGCCTTGTCGCGGGTGGCGCCCTGGCCGTTCGCGATGCGCTGCTCGTTCTCGCGCATCTTGCGGATCAGTACGTCGAGGCCGCGGGCGGAGAGGATGCGGTCGCGGGCGAGGACGTCGAGGTCGCCGGTGCGGGGGTCCTGGGGCAGGTAGCCGACCTCGCCGGAGCGGGTGACCGTGCCGGCGGCGGGGATGCCCTGGCCGGCGAGGACCTTGGTGAGGGTGGTCTTCCCCGCGCCGTTCCGGCCGACGAGGCCGATGCGGTCGCCCTTGGCGACGCGGAAGGTGGCGCTTTCGATGAGGACGCGGGCACCGGCGCGCAGCTCGATGCCGGAGGCGGAGATCACGGACAGACTCCAGGGCAGGTGTGTAGGTGGCGGTGGGCGGCTGAGGGCGTTCCCGCCGTCTAATGCGCGAGGAGAATGGCCATGCGGGCCATTCTAACGGGGCGGTGCAAGCGCTTTTCCGCCTGCGGCTTGCTCTTGGCCTGCTCTGGTTTCCTCCCGGCGGTTGTCGGTGACCGGTGTCACACTGGCGACTGCCGGGACATCCCGGTGCGCTCCGGACACGAGGAAGTGATCACCATGGCAGGCACGGGCAGCTCGCGGCCGGGTGTCGTCCCGACGCTGCTGTACGCGGACGCGAAGGCGGCGATCCGGCAGCTGACGGAGGGCCTCGGCTTCACGGAGGTGTCGGTGTACGAGGGCGAGGACGGGACGGTGGAGCACGCCGAACTGTCCTACGGCAACGGGATGGTGATGCTGGGGTCGAAGGGGCGCGGAGGTGTGTTCGACACGGCGATGAAGGGGGCGGGGCCTGCGGGGGTGTATGTCGTCGTGGACGACGTCGACGCGCATCACCGGCGGGCGGTGGAGCAGGGGGTGGACATCCTGATGCCGCCGACGGACCAGGACTACGGGTCGCGGGACTACATGGCGCGGGATGTGGAGGGCAACGTGTGGAGCTTCGGGACGTATGCGCCGGAGGCGGGCGCGTGAGGAGACGCCCCAAGGGGCGCGGGGAACTGCGCGCCCAACCACGACGCGGCCCGCACCCGGCGTGCAACAGATCCCGGCACCCCGGTGGCCGCACGGGGATGAGGCGCGGGCCCGCAGGCGGCGGAGGCAGCGCCCCGTAAGGGGCGCGGGGAACTGCGCGACCAGCCACGACGCGGCCGCACCCCGCGTACAACAGTCCCCGGCACCCCAGTGGCCGCACGGAGGTGCGGCGCAGGCCCGCAGGCGGCGGGGGCACCGCCCCGCAAGGGGCGCGCGGAACGGCGCGCCCAGCCACAACGCGGCCGCACCCGGCGTACAACAGTCCCCGGCACCCCAGTGGCCGTAGGGAGGTGCGGCGCAGGCCTGCTGGAGGGTGTGCTGCGCCCACCCTCCCCCATCGCCCCAGCGGCACGACTGCCCGCAGGCGGCGGCGCCCTCAGGGGCGCGGGGAACTGCGCGACCGGCCAACAACAGCCCCCGGCCGCCGGCGGCACGGCGTTGATGTGAAGGCGCCCCGCGTAGCGGGGTCAGCCGCCCTTGTGGACCTGGAACGCCGCTCTTCGGACCGCCTTCGCGAAGGCAGGGTCCGGGTGGGCCGCTGCCAGGGCCACCAGAACCTGCACCGTGCGGGGGTGGCCCACCGCTCGGACCTCGTCGAGGAGGGACGGGACCGTGGGCTGGACCGCGGTCTCCAGATGGCGGAGCAGCAGCGGGGCCTCCCCGTGGTCGGCGACCGCGGCGGCCGTGTCCACCCACAGCCAGGTCGCCTCCTCCCGGGTGAGCACCTCGTGGGCGTCCTCGGCGTCCATCCCGTCGTGCTCGGCGAGCCACAGCAGCGCGTACGGCCGCAGCGCGGGCTCGTCGAGGGCGGCGCGCACCTCCGGCTCGGCGGGGGCGCCGACCACCCGGAGCGCCTCGAAGGCGAGGCCGCGCAGCAGGGCGTCCTCGCCGCGGGCGGCGGCGATCAGCTCGGTGACGGCGCTGCCGACGGGCCGGGCGGCGAGCCAGGCGCGGTACTCGGCGCGGGCCGCGGCCGGGCGGAGCTGCGCGCACCCGCGCAGCATGTCCTCCGCGCCCTGCTCGATGTTGCCCGCCGGGCTCTGCGCGGCGACGCAGATCTGCTCCAGCTTGACCCACACCGCCCAGCTGCCGAGCGGCGTGAGGGTGGCCTGGCCGTCGCCGTAGGTGAGCGCGCCGACGGAGGCGAGGGCGCGCAGCGCCCAGTCGAGGAGGGGCTGGAGCGGGGCGTCGGCGGCGGGCGCGGGGCGCGGCTCCGGAGCGACGGCGGGCGTACCGGGCCGCGGCTCGTAGTCCACCTCGCAGCGCTCCGTGCGCAGTTCGGTGACCCGCTGCTCCAGCAGGTCGAGCAGCTGCGGCACGGGCACCGGGCCCGCGGACAGCTGGAGGAAGGACAGCACCTGCGGCATGGCCGTCACGACCTCGGCGACGGCGGCGGGCTCGTGGTCCTCGGGTTCGGGGCAGGCGAGGGACCAGGCGTCGCAGAGGGCGACCCAGCCGCGCAGCACGGCGCTGTCGTCGCGGTCCCAGGCGCGCAGCCGCCAGCCGGGGCGTGCGCTGTCGCCGTGCACCTCGATGAGGCCGGCCAGCCGGGCGGTGTCCCAGTCGGCCCGGACCTGATCGGTGGTCAGGCCGAGGGCGTCGGCGGCACGGCGGGCGGTCGCGTCGGACAGGGTGGCCTTGCCGTCGGCGGTGGCGCTGTCGCCGCCGGGGCCGAGGGCGCGGTCGGCCCAGCGGGCCACACGGGCGGCCGCGGCCAGGACGGAGCGTGCCATTCCGGCCAGCTCGGCCGGTGCGGGCGTGCCCTCCGGGGGGCGCGGCGCGGGGCGGCGCGCACGCCGCTGCTGCATCGCGGCGGGGGCGGCGGCCAGGGGTCGCGGGCGGACGAGTCGAAGCCTGGAGTCGCGCGGGATACGGGACGTCACGGGTGCAGTCTTCCGGTTGACGGTCCGAAAACCCAAACGGAATGCCGGGGGACGCCCCGGCGTCCGCCGCCGTCCCGCCCCGGACGGTGCAGGAGGGGCCCGATCCGGCCAACGGTCCGGCCCTAAACGGAATCCCCCGCACCGCCCCTCGCACCGCCCCTCGCGCCGCCCGCCGAACCGCCCGTCGCGGCACCCGCCGCGGCACTCCCGGGACGGGCCCGCGGGGAGGGCATCCGCACGGCGCGCCGGTTCACATCAGCGGCACGAGAAACCTGCGCAGCGACTCCTCGTACGCGGCCGGGTCGGCGTTCCACATCGCGGCGTGCGGGGCGCCCCTGACGGTCTGAAGGGTGACCGTGTTGGGGTGGGCGGCGGCGAGACGGCGGGAGAACCGCCAGGGCGCCACCGTGTCGTCGGGGCCGTGGAAGATCTGCGTCGGGATCGCGACGCCGTCCAGGCGTACCGCGCCGGGCCGGTGGTCGCCGTACAGCCCCGTGCGGCCCTGGGCGGCGCGGACGGCGAGCGGCAGGAGGACGCCGGGGGTGCGGCGGGCGCCGGCGAGGGCGCGCAGGGTGGACTCCCAGTCGAGCACCGGGGAGTCCAGGAGCAGCCCGGCGACGTGTTCGCGCAGTTCCGAGCGGGCGGCGGTGCGCAGCGCCATGGTCGCGCCGGTGGACCAGCCGTAGAGGACCACCTTGCGGGCGCCGGAGTCGACGGCGTGCCGCAGCGCGGCATCGAGGTCGCGCCACTCGGTCTCGCCGAGGTGGTTGAGCCCGTCCGGGGAGCGGGGCGCCTCGGGGTCGCCCCGGTAGGCGGGGACGAGCACCGGGAACTGGTTGCGGCGCAGGGCGTCGAGCACGTTGAGGACGTGTTCGCGGGTGGCGCCGAGGCCGTGCACGGCGATCACCCAGGTGTCCCGGGCGCCGGGCACGAACCACGTGGGCAGCGGCCCGAGTTCGCCCGGCACGTCGAGGACGGTGTGGTCGACGCCGAGCGCGGTGGCCGGGTCGCCGACGTGGACGTTCGGGGTGAAGCGGGCCCGGTCGCCGGGCTCGGGCGTTCCGTAGGTGACGCGTTCGAGGCGGCGTACGACGGTGTCGGCGGAGTGGGACGTGCCGGCCAGCACGGGGCCCACGACCGCGTGGAACCGCTCGCCGACGAGGCCGTAGCGGCCGGGGCGCAGGGCGGCGAGGTCGCGGGTGAGGGTCACCTGGCCGGCGGCGGTGGCGTGGACGGTGAGCCCGGGCTCGGTGGGCAGGGGCCGGCCCGAGGGGATCCTCAGGGCGGCGTCGCTGGCGAACCGGCCGGCGGCCACTGCGGCGGCGCCGGCCCCTATCACGGCGGTGACGGCTGCGGCCGTCGCTCTGGCTGTGCGCACGTTCTCCAGTGTCATGGGGGGACGGGTACCCGGCCAGTGGGCGGTGCACAGATGGGCTGCGGCCGGGCTTCTCCGTCCGTGCGGTGCCGCCGTCGCGGCGGGGAGGGTTTCGCCCCCGCCGCCCCTTCCCGTCCCG
>MUNG01000361.1 GCA_002154585.1 Streptomyces pseudogriseolus | reverse complement strand
GACGCTCTCCACCACCGCGCCCGGCGAGGTGCGGACGTCGCCCAGGGGGCTGCGCACGAGAAGCGCCGAGCGCCGTACCGCCTCCAGGTGGCGTCCCCGGGCCACGAAGGTGACCTCGTTGTCCGCCGCGGCGAGCCGCGCGCCGAAGTAGCCCCCGACCCCACCCGCTCCGACGATCGCGATCCGCATGGCCGCCCCACTCCCTTGATAACCGCTTCAGAGGTTACTATCGCCGCATGGGAGCCGCACCGCAAGCACCGCGCACGAGGGTCACCGCCCGGGCGCGTGATCTCCGGTTCGACGCCGGCTCGCTGTCGCTGAACCTGGTGGCGACGGTGGGCCGCAGGCCCGTCGGCCCGGTGGAGCGGATGGGGGACGCCGAGCGGCTGGCCGCGTGGTGCCGTGGCGTGGGGCTGACGCCGGCTCCCGGGTACGCGGCGGACGCGCTGCTGCGGGCGCTGCACTCCGTGCGTGACGCGGCGTACGACATCGCCTCGTCCCTGCTGGACGGGCACCACCCCTCCCCCGCGTCCGTGGACCTGGTCAACGCCCTGGCCGCCGGTGAACCGCCCGCACCCAGGCTGGAGTTGACGGCGGACGGACTGCGACCGGCGCCCGGCAGCGACCTGCTCACCGAGGACGCCCTGCTGTCGGCGGTCGCGCGGGACCTGATCACGCTCGTGTCCGACGAGTCGCGCAGGAAGCGGCTGACGATGTGCGCGTCCGAGGTGTGCCGGATGCTGTACCTCAACCCGGCCTCGGGCCGGCCCCGCCAGTGGTGCTCGATGCGGCGCTGCGGCAACACCGCCAAGGCGGCGGCGCACCGGCGACGCAGGGCCGCGACGGACGGAAACCGGCCCTGAGGGAGGTCGGCAGGACCGGACACGACTTGAGACGAGACGATCCGTCTTGCTACGGTGGCGGTATGCGCCACTACTACTTTCTCTGAGCCCGGGCGCGGCCGACGCCGCCGTCATCGCCCTCTGCCACCTCTCTCACCTCAGGGAAAGTCCTATGCGCGCCCGCGCCCATACGCTCACGCCCGCACCCGCGGCACAGCTGTCCGTCAAGGACGTCACCAAGTCGTACGGCCCCCGCACCGTCCTCGACCAGGTCTCCCTCACCGTCCGCCCCGGTGAGCGGGCGGCCGTCGTCGGGGAGAACGGCGCCGGGAAGTCCACCCTGCTGCGGCTCCTCGCCGGGGCCGAGACGCCCGACGACGGCGACATCACCGTGGCCTTCCCCGGCGGCTGCGGCCACCTCACCCAGACCCCCGCACTGGCACCCGACCGGACCGTGCAGGACGCGGTCGATCACGCGCTCGCCCCGCTGCGCGCCCTGGAGCGCCGGCTGCGTGCGGCGGAGGAACGCCTCGGTGAGGCGTCGGAGGCCGAACTCGCCGCCTACGGGGACCTGTTGAGCGCGTACGAGCAGCGCGACGGATACCGGGCCGACGCGCGGGTGGACGCGGCGATGCACGGGCTGGGTCTGGCCGGCGTCACCCGGGACCGGCTGCTCGGCTCGCTCTCCGGCGGCGAGCAGTCCCGGCTGGCGCTCGCCTGCGTCCTGGCCGCGGACCCCGAACTGCTGCTGCTGGACGAGCCGACGAACCATCTCGACGCGTCCGCGGTGCACTGGCTGGAGGAACGGCTGCGCGGGCACCGCGGCACCGTCGTCGCCGTCACCCACGACCGGCCGTTCATCGAGCGGATCGCCACCACGATCCTGGAGGTCGACCGTGACACCCGCTCGGTGCGCCGGTACGGCGACGGCTGGGCCGGATACCGGGCGGCGAAGGCGGCCGCGCGGCGCCGCGCCGAGCAGGCGCACACGGAGTGGCTCGAAGAGGTCGCCCGCACCGAGGAGTTGCTGGAGTCGGCGGGCCGGCGGCTGTCCACCACGGGCGGCGACCCGCGGCAGGGCTTCGGCAAGCATCGCCGTTCCCACGAGGCGAAGTTGGGCGGCCAGGTGCGGGCGGTGCGGGAACGGCTGGCCCGGCTGCGGCGCACGCCGGTGCCCGCACCGCCCGAGCCGCTGCGCTTCACGGCCGCCCCGGCCACGGCGGGTGATCCGTCTGCCTCCGACACCGTGCTCGCCGAGCTGGAGGAGGTGGCCGTCGGTGAACGGCTGCGGCTGGACGGGCGGCTGACCGTCGAGCCCGGGCAACGGCTGCTGGTCACCGGGGAGAACGGGGCCGGCAAGTCGACCCTGCTGCGGGTGTTGGCGGGCGATCTGGAACCGGACGCGGGAGTGACGCGCCGCCCGGCCCGCATCGGCTACCTGCCCCAGGAACTGCCCGTCCGCATGGGCCGGCTGCCGCTGCTCGCCGCCTTCGCGGCGCGGCGGCCGGGGCCGCTCGAGGAGCACCGCGACACGCTGCTGTCGCTGGGACTGTTCCGCGAGGAGGATGTGACGGTGCCGGTCGCCGCACTGTCGGCGGGGCAGCAACGGCGGCTCCAGATCGCGAGGCTGGTGACGCGGCCGGCCGATCTGCTCGTGCTCGACGAGCCGACCAACCATGTGGCGCTGGACCTCGTCGAGGACCTGGAGGCGGCGCTGGCCGCCTACCCTGGCGCGGTCGTCGCCGTCTCCCACGATCGCGGCTTCCGGGCGCGCTTCCGGGGTGAGCGGCTTCAACTGCGGGGCGGCGGGCGGGCCTGAACCCGCCCGGTTCCGGCGTCCCCTGCGGACGCCGGAACCGGTGAGGTCGCGAGTTCCTCAGCCTTCGGCCGCGCCGGTCCCCGGACGCGCCAGTCCGAGACGGAACAGACTCTCCGCGGTGTCGACGATCGTCCGCGCGGTGTCGCGGGGCTCCCAGCCCAGGAGGGAGCGCGCCTTGGTGTTGTCGATCACCGGGACACGGCCCCTCAGCGTCGCGGCCTCGCGGAGCGAAGGCTCGGTCCTGGCCCGCTCCGTCATCTCCTCGACGGTGAGTTCGCGTGCGGGGAGGCGGTCGGCGACGGCCGGGTACCTCTCCCGCAGGATGCCCGCCATCGTCCAGAAGCTCAGCGCGGGCCCGCCGACGCCGAGGAACCGTTCACCCGCCGCCTTGGGATGAAGCATGGCCCGGAGGTGCAGGTCCGCGACGTCCCGCACGTCGACGACGCCGAAGTACATGACCGGGACGACCGGCATGTCGCCGTTCAGCATGGCCCGCACGAGGCCCGCCGAGGCGGACGGGCGGTCGCCGAGCACGGGTCCGAAGATGCCGGTGGGATTGACGACGGTCAGCTCGATGCCGCCCCTGTCGGCCGCGTACTCCCAGGCGGCTCGTTCGGCGAGGGTCTTCGACTTGTGGTACGCGGGCAGTCCTTCGGTTTCGGGGTCCGTCCAGTCCGCTTCCGAGTAGTGGTTGTCCTCCTTCACCGTGTAGCCGACGGCGGCGAAGGAGGACGTCATCACCACGCGGGCCGCACCGGCCGCCCGGGCCGCGCCCAGGACACGGAGTGCGCCGTCACGGGCCGGACGTATCAGCTCCTCCTCCGTCTCCGGCGGGGTGAGCGGGAACGGGGAGGCGAGGTGGAGCACGTGGCCGACGCCGTCCATGGCGTCCGGCCAGCCCCGGTCGTCGTCGAGGGACGCCGTCACGAACGACAGCTTCCCGGCCGGGTCGACACCGGCCTGACGGAGCGCCGCGAGCACCTGGTCCCGCCCGCTCTCCTCCCGGATCGTGACACGGGTGGCGATGCCCTCGCCGAGCAGACGGGCCACCGTGTGACCGCCGAGATATCCGGTGGCGCCGGTGACCAGTACGGGTCGTCCCGCTTCCGCGAGCCGTTCGAGTTCTTCGGTGAACATATGAGTCGTCCTTGGGATCGTGTGCGAGGGGCCGAGCCGTGATGCCGGCCGGCCGACCGTCCGGACACGAGCCTCCGGGACCTGAAGCGCTTCAAGTCAAGTGACGTCAGCGGAGGCCCTCGCGGGCGCGCGCGACCTCCGGCACGATCCGGTTCTCTCCCTCGGCGTCGCCCCGCTCCCGCGCGCTCCACAACTGCGCCTTCAGTTCGAGGTACCTCCGGCGGACGTGCATGCGCTCGATCTCCTCCTGGATCCTGGAGACGTTGCGTTCGAACAGCTCGCGCATCCGTGTGGCGTTGCCGTCGCCGCCGTCGCCGTTGCCGTCCAGGAAGCGCAGGTAGTCGCGCATGTCCTGGACGCTCATCCCGGTCGCCCTGAGGCAGCCCAGTGCCTCGATCCTCTCCACCGCGTGTCCGCCGTAGCGTCGATGGCCGCTGCTCTCGTCGCGGGGAACGGGCCCGATGAGGCCGATCTTCTCGTAGTAGCGCAGCGTCGCCTCGGACAGGCCACTGATCTTCGACATGTCCTGGATGCTCACCGAGGCCGTGTCGCCGTCCGTCGTCGTCATACACCCAGCGTCTCCCACCTGAAGCGCTTGAGGTCAAACGTGGCCTGAGTGCGCGCCACTCACCGAGTGGCTCACCGAGCCGGCCGACGGCGGGCCGACACGCGCAGGACGAGCCAGCCGGCGGCCGCGCCGACCGCATACCAGAACAGGTCCGGTGCGTTGAAGGTGGAGCCGAGGACCAGACGGGCCGCTGTACTGCGGGCGGACAGCTCCGCGGGCAGGCCGGTGAGCTGGAGCAGTTCCACCGCCCAGCTCACCGCGAGTGCGGTCCCCGCCGCGCGGGCGGGCGCCATGCGCGGGGCCGCCAGGACGACGAGGGTGAGGATCAGCAGGGTGTACAGCGCGTCGCCGCCGTACTTCGCGACGTCGCCGGCCGCCACGGTCCGCAGGCCCAGTCCCGCGCCGACGGTCACCACCGCCGCGACCGCCGCGAGAAGCCGGATCCGTCCTGTCGTGCCCGGTTCGGCCGGCCCGCTCTCCCCTGCGGGGCGGGCCGGCCGGACAGCTCTGTCGCTCATGAGGGAGGAGTCTGCCAGCCGCCGCCCGCGCGACCGTTGCCGACCTGTGTCCTTCGCGGGCCGGAACGGCTGAACGGGGTGCCCGGCGCGCACGTTGGTAGAGGGCGGACGGCCTCCACGCCGTCCCCCTTTCCCTGCCCCGCGCACCGGCCACTGCAAGGAGTTCCACCATGGGCGCCACCGACCGGCTCGACCGTCACCAGCCGCTGGTCCTCGGTCTGTTCCGTATCGTCATCGGGCTGCTGTTCACCAGTGAGGGCGCGGCCACCCTGTTCGGCGTGCTGGACCGGGACGCCACCCCCGCCGGCGACTGGCCGTTCTGGTACGCGGGGGTGATCGAGCTGGTCTGCGGCGCGCTCGTGCTGCTCGGGGTCCTCACCCGGGCCGCCGCGTTCCTCAGTTCCGGGGCCATGGCCTTCGCCTACTTCACCGAGCACCAGCCGGACGGGCTGTTCCCCCTCCAGAACGGCGGCCTGTCGCCGGCGCTGTTCTGCTGGGGTTTCCTGCTGCTGGTGTTCTTCGGCCCCGGCTCCCTGTCCCTGTCGGGCGCCTTCCGCCGTGACGCCGCGCCGGGTAGCCGCGGCTAGTGCTCCGACCGGAAGGGTTCGCCGGATCGGCGGTTCCAGCGGCTGAATGTCCGGAGACGCCCGATCCGAACCCCCTGCGCTCGCAGCACTGGCCGTGCCTGACCGACCAAGGTCTCGAAGCCTGAGCTGTCGCAGTACGACACCGCACGGCCCTCAGCCCCGATGTCGCCTCCAACCGCGTTGACGGTGTCATCGACGATGTGGGTGCCACCGTCTTCCAGGCCGGCCCGTTCGAGCCCCCAAAGAGGGTGTCACCCTGCACCGATCTTCCCGGACAACCGGCGAACCTGTGCGGTCGCAGCACTAGCGGGCCCGGGAGGACTGGCGGGCCCGGGAGAAGGGCAGCGCGGTGAGCAGGGCGGCCAGGACGAGGAGGCCACTGGCCCACAGCGGCCCGCGGTTCCCGACCGGGGCCAGGGTGGCCGCCGCGGCGAGGGGGCCGACGGCGGCGCCGACGTTGAGTGCCGCGGTGGCATACGCCCCGGCCATGGTGGGCGCGCCGGCCGCCTCGTAGAGAACCCGCGTGATCAACGTGCTGCCCACCGCGAACGACAGGGCGCCCTGCACGAACACGAGGGTGAGGAAGGCAACCTGGTGCTCGGCGAGTACGGCGAGCGCCGGCCAGCCGACGAGCAGCAGGGGCCCTCCGGCCGCGACGACCAGACGTGGACGCCGGTCCGAGAGCCTCCCCGCGACGGTGACACCGGCGAACGAACCGGCCCCGAAGAGCACCAGCACGACCGGGATCCACGGCGTGGCCAACCCGGCGGCGTCGGTGACGAGGGGGGCCAGGAAGGTGAAGCTTCCGAAGGTCGCCGCGTTCACCAGGGCGCCCAGCAGCATGACGAGGATCAGGCGAGGGCTCCTGAGCTGCGAGATCTCCGCCCGCAGGGCCGGTTCGGACGGCCTGTCAGCCGTGTCCGTCCGCCCCGGTCGCGCGGGGATGCCCTTGAGGATGCCGAGAGCGGCGGGCAGGCAGACGAGGGCGACGGCCCAGAAGGTGGCCCGCCAGCCGAGCAGCGTGCCGAGGAGGGAGCCTCCGGGGACTCCGGCGATCGTCGCCACCGTCGTCCCCGACAGCAGGACGGCCAGCGCACGTCCCTTCCTGCCGGGCGGAACCAGTCCGGCGGCGGTGGTCAGGGCGACGGCGAGGAATCCCGCGTTCGCCACGGCGGCCACGAACCGGGTCGCGGACAGGACGACGAAACTCGTGGTGACGGCGCCCACGGCATGCGCTGCCGAGAACACGAGGACGAAGGCGAGGAGGCTGCCCCGTGCCGGCCAGTCGCGGGCGAACGCGGCCACCAGCGGGGCGCCGACGATCATCCCGACAGCGAAGGCCGAGGTGAGGGTGCCGGCCGCCCCGACGGACACGCCGAGGTCGGACGCGATGTCCGGCAGGAGGCCGGCGAGCATGAATTCCGAGGTGCCCATGGCGAAGACCGCCAGGGCGAGCAGGTAAAGCGGGAGAGGCATCGAGAGGCTCCGGGACGAGGAGAAGCACAGCAGGAAGACGTCTCGTCACCGCAGTCAGCGCCCACAGGCGCGCGCGTCCGGCCGCAGAACGCGGCGGGACGACAAAGGGCTCAGGAACTCAGGGGTTCAGGGGGCTGACGGCGTGACCGAAAGCCCCCACCTTGGCTGCCTCAGGGCTCGACATGCCCCACACGGTACCTGACCGATCACCGGTGCGGCACGCGTCCGGAGCTGCTTTCGCTTGATAGGCAAGTGACTACTTACCTATAGTCGGGGTGTGGCCGACGACCTCTTCAAGGCTCTGGCGGACGGAACCCGCCGGACGATCCTCGACGAGCTGACGGAGAAGTCGGGACAGACGCTGTTCGAGATCTGCGCGCGTCTGAGCATGAAGCACGGGCTCGGCATCTCACGTCAGGCGGTGTCGCAGCACCTCGCCGTCCTGGAGGCCGCCGGGCTCGTCGAGACCCGGCGGGAAGGCCGGTACAAGTTCCACGACCTGAACGTCGCGCCGCTGCGGCACATCACCGAGCGCTGGCTCGATCCCCGTTCCTCCGAACCGGACAAGGACCCCTCATGAAGATCCAACTGACCAGCGTCTTCGTCGACGACCAGGCGAAGGCCCTGCGCTTCTACACCGACGTCCTCGGCTTCGTGACGAAGCACGACGTGCCGATCGGCGAGACGGACCGCTGGCTCACCGTCGTCCCGGCCGACGATCCGGACGGCACCGAACTGCTGCTGGAACCGTCCCACCACCCCGCGGTCAAGCCCTACCGGGACGCGCTCGTCGCCGACGGCATCCCCCTCGCCGTGTTCGCCGTGGACGACGTGCGGGCGGAGTACGAGCGCCTGCGGGAACACGGCGTGCGCTTCACCCAGGAGCCCCTGGACATGGGCCCGGTCACCACCGCCGTCTTCGACGACACCTGCGGCAACCTCATCCAGATCGCCTCGCAGGCGTAGGTCTTCCGGCCCGTCCGGCCGCCTCTTCCGCCCCTATGCCTCTTGAGCGCTCGCCGCCCCCACCGAACCCTGATGTTGAACGCGTTCAAAAACGGGGTAGGGTGAGGGCACTCGAAGAGGTCGGAGGGGTCCGATGAAGATCGTTCTGCCCGGGGGGACCGGTCAGGTGGGCACGATTCTGGACCGTGCGCTGAGCGCGGCCGGGCACGAGGTGGTGGTTCTCACCAGGCGCCCGCGCCGTCCTCAGGACGTCGCCTGGGACGGGGTCACCCTGGGCCCGTGGGCCGAGGCGGTCGACGGCGCGGACGTCGTGATCAACCTGGCGGGCCGGAGCGTCTCCTGCCGGTACACCCCGGAGAACCTGCGCGCCATGATGGACTCGCGCGTCGACTCCGCGCGGGTCGTGGGCGAGGCGATCGCTGCCGCCCGCCGGCCGCCGGAGGTGTGGCTCCAGATGAGCACCGCGACGATCTACGCGCACCGCTTCGACGCCGCGAACGACGAGGCGACGGGCGTCATCGGCGGCGACGAGCCCGGGGTGCCCGACTACTGGGCGTACAGCGTCGAGATCGCGAAGAACTGGGAGCGGACGCAGGCCGAGGCGCCGACCCCGCACACGCGCAAGGTGGCCCTGCGGTCGGCGATGGTGATGAGCCCCGACCGGGGCGGGGTGTTCGACGTGCTGCTGCGACTGACCCGACTGGGGCTGGGCGGGCCGGTCGCGGGTGGCGCGCAGTACGTGTCGTGGATCCACGACGACGACTTCGTGCGGGCGGTCGAATTCCTCGTCGCGCGGGAGGAGATCGAGGGCGCGGTGAATCTCGCCGCGCCCGATCCCCTCCCCCAGCGGGACTTCATGCGGGTGCTGCGGAAGGCCTGGGGTGTGCCGGTGGGGTTGCCGGCGACCCGGTGGATGGCGGAGCTGGGGGCGCTCGCGATGCGCTCGGACACGGAGTTGCTGCTGAAGAGCCGGCGGGTGGTGCCGGGGCGGCTGCGGGACGCGGGGTTCGAGTTCACCCGGCCCGGGTGGGAG
>MUNG01000360.1 GCA_002154585.1 Streptomyces pseudogriseolus | reverse complement strand
GGGCGCGGGGAACTGCGCGCCAAGCCCTAACGCACCCGCACCATCGGGCCGGCGCCGGCCCCACCCCCCAGGGGCGCGGGGAACTGCGCAGAACCCCGGCCCAACGCCCCCGCGCCTCGAAGCCCGGCGGCAGCCACACCTCACCGCCCCAAATACTTCGGCTTCTCCTTGTTCACGAACGCCCGCACCGCGATCCCGTGATCCTCGGACGACCCCGCCCGCGTCTGCAGCTCGTCCTCCTTCTCCAGCGCCTCCTCGAGCGAGTGACTCAGCCCGTACGCCACCGACTCCTTCAGCGCCGCATAGGCCACCGTCGGCCCCTGGGCCAGCCCCCGCGCCACCTTCTCGGCCTCCGCCCGCAGCTCACCGGCCGGCACCACCCGGTTCACCAGCCCCAGCCCGTACGCCTCCTCCGCGGGAATGTTCCGCGGGAACAGCAGCAGATCCATCGCCCGGCCGGGCCCGATCACCCGCGGCAGCGTCCAGGAGATCCCCGAGTCCGCGGTCAGCGCGACCCCCGCGAACGACGTGTTGAACGCCGCCGTGTCCGCGGCGATCCGGTAGTCCGCGGCCAGCGCGAACCCGAACCCGGCGCCTGCCGCCACGCCGTTCACGGCGGCCACCACCGGCTTCGGCGCGCCGGCGATCGCCCGCACGATCGGGTTGTAGTGCTCGCGCACCGTGGACATGGTCTGTCCCGAGCCGTTCTCCCGGTCGGCGGCCAGCAGCCCGATGTGCTCCTTGAGGTCCTGCCCGACGCAGAACGCCCGGTCCCCGGCCGCGGTCAGCAGCACGGCCCGTACGGCGTCGTCGTCCGCGGCGGCCCGGACCGCGTCCCGGAGGGCGACCTTCGCTTCGACGTTCAGCGCGTTCATCGCCTCGGGGCGGTTCAGCGTGATCGTCGCGAGTCCGTCGCTCACCTCGTAGAGCACGGTGTCGGCCATGGTCGTATCCCTCCGTGTGCGGCTCGGGACGTACTGGTGAGTACATCCTCTGTCGGAGGACAGCATGACCCAGTTCACGGGTCCAGGCGGGCGGTCCCGGTGTGACCTGCGTCTAACAATCGCGTCGGCATTCCGGTGTCCGGATGTCTGTGCGGGCGCGCAGTATCGCAGTCACATCGCCGAATTGAGTGGTTTTGCTCGCGCGCGTTGCCCAAGCGATGCCTACTGATGTTGGTCATCGGGTCCTGCCATGCGGGATAATGGCCTGGAAGCAATGTGTTCGATGCCGGTGGCGTGTGTCCTGCTTCGAGGACCGCAGGTGCCCTTCAGTGGGCCGTCGGCTTAGACGGTTGAGCTGGGTTTCAGGAAGGGGAACGAGCATGGCGGCCATGAAGCCGCGGACGGGTGATGGCCCGCTCGAGGTGACCAAGGAGGGGCGGGGCATCGTCATGCGCGTTCCGCTCGAAGGCGGCGGTCGGCTCGTCGTCGAGCTGACCCCGGACGAGGCCGACGCGCTCGGCGACGCCCTCAAGAAGGTCGTCGGCTGACGCGCGCAAGCGACCATACCCTTTCAGCCGCCCCGGTGCCGCACGCGGTGCCGGGGCGGCTGTTTGCGCACACGCACGGGGGAAAGCGGGGGAGGCACTTCACCGCTTCACCGCACACAGCAGCCCGTCCCCCACGGGCAGGAGCGACGACACCAGCTCCTGGCTCTCGCGAACGGCCCGCACCAGCTCCCGCAGCCGCAGCACCTCCGTCGGCTGGGGGCCGGAGTCCATGGTGCGCCCGTTCGCGAAGACGCCTTCGAAGGCGACCAGGCCTCCAGGGCGCAGAAGACGCAACGATTCAGCGAGGTAGTCCTGGTACTCGCGCCGGTCGCCGTCGCAGAAGACGAGGTCGTAGCCCGCGTCGGCGAGACGCGGCAGCACGTCCAGCGCGGGGCCGGGGATGAAACGGGCCCGGTTGCCGGCGAAACCGGCGTCCCGGAAGGCCTGCCGGGCCGACTGCTGGTGCTCCGGCTCCTGGTCGACCGTGGTCAGCACCCCGTCCGGGCGCATGCCGTGCAGCAGATGGATCCCCGACACGCCGCAGCCGGTGCCGATCTCCGCGACCGCCTTGGCGTCCACGCTGGCGGCGAGCAACCGCAGGGCCGCGCCCGTGCCGGGCGACACCGAGCGCAGGCCTGCCTCGCGGGCCCGGTCGCGGGCCCAGTGCAGCGCCTCGTCCTCGGCGACATAGGCGTCGGCGAACGCCCAGCTCGTCTGCCGGTTGGCGGTAATGACCCTCTCCTGTCCCCGTGGTTGCCTGGGCGTGACTGTATCCGTTGGCGTCGGGAACCCGCTGATGGGACCAGTCGTTCAAAGGAGAAGAGAGAGACGCGTGCCGGGAAGGGGGGCGAGGAGTGGACGCGGACGCCGAGCAGTCGCAGTCGCACGAGCCGTGGCAGCCCGAATCAAATTCTCGTAAAACCGCTTATCCGGAGCTAACGGGCGAGGTGGCTATGGTAGGGGCTCCACTGGACACCACCAGAGCCGACAGGGGAGGTGCGGCTGCGCCTGTGGATCGTGCGGGAGTGCTGAGGCGCTTCCTCGGATCGGCGGGCAGGCCGAAATCCGTGAACAACACCGCTGCTGACCACGACCGCGCCGGCGACCCGGCCCAGACCGCGACTTTCTCCACCGACGCGGACGGGCAGGCGTGGACTCCGCCCACCTGGGAGGAGATCGTCAGCATGCACAGCGGCCGGGTGTACCGGCTCGCCTACCGGCTCACGGGCAACCAGCACGACGCCGAGGACCTCACGCAGGAGGTCTTCGTCCGCGTCTTCCGCTCCTTGTCGACGTACACGCCGGGCACCTTCGAGGGCTGGCTGCACCGCATCACCACGAACCTGTTCCTGGACATGGTCCGCCGCAAGCAGCGCATCCGCTTCGACGCGCTCGGCGAGGACGCGGCCGAGCGGCTCGCCTCCAAGGAGCCCACGCCGCAGCAGGTCTTCAACGACGCGCACTTCGACGCGGACGTCCAGCAGGCCCTCGACACGCTCGCCCCGGAGTTCCGCGCCGCCGTCGTCCTGTGCGACATCGAAGGACTGTCGTACGAGGAGATCGCGGCCACCCTGGGCGTGAAGCTCGGCACGGTCCGCTCCCGTATCCACCGCGGCCGTTCCCAGCTGCGCAAGGCCCTCGCGCACCGCTCGCCCAAGGCGCGCGCGGACCGGCCCTCCTTCGTGCCGCGTGTCCCCGCACTGGGGGGAGGGGGCGCGAGCGCGTGAGCAGTTCACTGCCGAAGTCCCCCGAGGGGCACCTCGCGGAGCATCACCTGGGAGACCGGCTCGCCGCCCTCGTGGACGGGGAGCTCGGTCATGACGCGCGTGAGCGCGTACTGGCGCACGTCGCCACCTGCGCCAAGTGCAAGGCGGAGGTGGACGAGCAGCGCCGTCTGAAGAACGTGTTCGCGGCCGCCGCGCCGCCGCCGCCCTCCGAGAGCCTCCTGGCGCGCCTTCAAGGGCTGCCCGCCGGGGGCGGTTTCGGCGACGGCGGCTCCCCGCTGGGCGGCTCCGCGCTGCCGGGCGGATCCACGCCGGGCGTCTTCGGGACGCGGCGCGGTGAGCGCTTCGAGTTCGCGTACGCGCCCGTGCGGCGCCACCAGCCCGCGGCCGCCGCCGCGGCGGGCCTCGCCGGGCGGCCGGCCTCGCGCGGCATGCGGCTCGCGTTCGTCGCCGCCGGCGCGGTGTCGCTGGCCGCGATCGCCCTCGGCGGCGTCTCGAGCGTGGCCCCGGCCGACGCGGAGGCGCGAGGCCAGGGCAAGGGGAGCAACGTCACCCCGGCGCGCACGCAGGGCGCGGGCGCGGCCACCACGCCGGACTCCCGGCGCCGGGGCGTCGGCCCGCTGCTCGGACAGGTGGCCGGCGGCCAGAGCGCGCTGGGCGCGGGACCCGTCGTCCCCACCGGCGTCGCTGCCCCGCTGCTGCCGGGCATCCCGGCGCCCCCGCACATACGGCCGCTGAACCCGGCTCCGGCGTTCGGACTGAGCGCGTGGGCGTCGGCGGTCGGGGCCAAGCGCCCCGGCCTGGCCACCGCCGCGCCGTCCCCGGCCCCGTCGCCCACGCACACCGCGCGGACGGCCCGCTGACCGGGCCCCTGCGCGGGGGCGCGCGAACCTGATTAGATTCCGGGTGGCGCGCCCACGCCCTTCCGCGGGCGGGCGCCGAGCCGGGCTCCACCGCACGGGCGGACCGGAGCACGGTGCCGACGATCCGTGCCGGTCCAGCCGTGGGGAGAGCATGAACGAGGGGAAGCCGGGCACACCGGGGACGTCCGAAGGACCCGACGGCGACTTCGAACTCGCCCGCCCGAACGGCACGCCGTCCCCCGGCACGGGCCCTGACGGCGACTACGAACTGAGCCGGCCCCTCGCCGGCTCGGGCCACTGGGACACACCCGCGGGGCCCGCCCCCGCCGGTCCGTACGACGCCTCGACGGGCGCGGGCGTCGCATACGCGGCTCCCGACGACCCGCCCGCGGACGACACCGCCGAACCGACGGACGCCCGCACCGCGACGACCGCCGGCGCGGAGGTCTCTGCGACTCCGGCCGCCGAGGCACCAACTCCGGGCGCGGACGCCTCGGCCCCCGCGCAGGGGGCGCCGGGTCCTGAGGCGTCCGCTTCCGCCCGCACCGGCGCTGTGCCCGCTCTCGGTCCTGAGGCGCCCGCGTCCGGCCGTACGGACACCGTGCCTGCGCAGCCGGGAGCGGAGGCGCCCGCCTTCAGCGGTACCGGCGCTGTGCCTGCGCCGGGTGCTGAG
Source organism: Streptomyces pseudogriseolus (assembly GCA_002154585.1). Classification (GTDB taxonomy): domain Bacteria; phylum Actinomycetota; class Actinomycetes; order Streptomycetales; family Streptomycetaceae; genus Streptomyces; species Streptomyces pseudogriseolus. Next base: position 233 of record MUNG01000360.1, on the reverse strand, counting down.
GCGTCTGTTTCCGGTGGTACCGGGGTCGCGTATGCGGCGGGCGCCGAGGCGCCCCCCTCCGGCCGTGCCGGCAGCGTGCCCGCGCCGGCAGGCGAGGCACTCGCCTCCGGCCTCACCGACGCCCCGCCCACGCCGGGGGCCGCCTCCGGTTCCACCGGCGCTGCACCCGGGCCGGGAGCCGCGTCCGTCCCCGCCGGCACCGTGCCCGCGCCCGGCCCCGCCGGCGCCCCGCC
>MUNG01000036.1 GCA_002154585.1 Streptomyces pseudogriseolus | reverse complement strand
CCGCGGCGGCCAGGGCGAGGGCCAGGGCGGGGAGGAGGGCGCACCTCGCGGCGGAGGGACGCGGACCGCGCATCGGGTTCGTTCCGTTCTCGAGGCGGTGTCGGAGGGGGGTCGTCATGCCCAGGATTCTGTGGGTCTTCCGAGGACGCGGTCCCGGATTCCGGTGATTTCCGGCGGACGGCCGGGTTCGTGTGATTCCGGGCGGCACCCAAGGGTACGCGGCCGCCCCGGCGGAGCCGGTTCCCGGCGGGCCTGTACCCGGGCCCGGGACGGCCGGACCCGCGGGCCCGCGACGAGCCGACGCCCGCACCGCGAGGGCGGGCTGCAAGAATGGGCCTGTGACCCGCGCATCCCTGGACAAGCAGCCGCACGAAGTCGCCTCGATGTTCGACGACGTCGCGGAACGGTACGACCTGACCAACGACGTGCTGTCCCTCGGGCAGGACCGGCGCTGGCGCAAGGAGGTCGCGCGGGCGGTCGACGCGCGGCCCGCGCAGAAGATTTTGGACCTGGCGGCCGGCACCGGCACCTCCTCCATGCCGTTCGCCCGCACCGGCGCCTACGTCGTGCCCTGCGATTTCTCCCAGGGCATGCTGCGGGTCGGCAAGCGGAACAACGCCTGGCTGCCGTACACGGCCGGTGACGCGACCCGGCTGCCGTTCAAGGACGACGTGTTCGACGCCGTCACCATCTCGTTCGGCCTGCGCAACGTGCAGGACACCGACGCGGCGCTGCGTGAGATGCACCGGGTGACCCGGCCCGGCGGGCGCATCGTCATCTGCGAGTTCTCGCACCCGACCTGGACGCCGTTCCGCACGGTCTACACCGAGTACCTGATGCGCGCGCTGCCGCCGGTCGCCCGCGCGGTGTCCTCCAGCCCGGACGCGTACGTCTACCTCGCCGAGTCCATCCGCGCCTGGCCCGACCAGCCCGCGCTGGCCGAGCGGCTGAAGGACGCCGGCTGGTCGCAGGTGGCCTGGCGCAACCTCACCGGCGGCGTGGTGGCGCTGCACCGGGGCTTCAAGAAGAGCTGAGCGCCACCAGGGAGGCCGGAGCGCCCGGTTCCTCCAGCTCGCGCCGCAGCCCGCCCGGCGGGGGCAGCGGACCGCGCGGCTCGCGCACCCCTCCGCCGCCCTCGCCCTCGCCGAAGTCCAGCCACACGTGCACCACGGAGTGGCGGGGCACGGGCGTGCCGGGCTGCGGGTACTGGCGGACCACGTAGTCCACGACGGCGTGCGGGAAGTCCGGCCGGCCGGGCGCGTCGAGGACCAGGCCCCGCGCGCGGGCCGACTCGCGCGCGTCGACGGCCATCAGCCCGACCAGGCGCGGCACGCGCACGTCGCCGGTCCCGTATCCCTCGGGTGTCATACGCATGGACGTCACCCCCAGCGGTACCGGCAGGGTAGGCCGGGGGAGCGCCCGACGGAAGCACTCCGTAATGATCCGTGACGAATTGTCACGCGGAGTGAGTGGCGGCGGATGGTGTCAGAGGTCGAGGCGGTAGCAGTGGCCCTCTTCGCCCGAAGTGGGAATCGTGAACGTCTCCGCGAGCCGCATGCCCAGCCGCCGCGTCACCGCGATCGAGCGGGCGTTGCGGGCCTTCACCAGCGCCACCACGTCCGTCAGGCCCGCCGCGCGCACCCGGTCCAGCGTCTGGAGGGCCGCCGCCGTGACGTAGCCCTTACCCCAGTGCTCGCGGGCGAGCCGCCAGCCGATCTCGATCTCGCCCGTGGGGCCCCACGCGCGCTCCCAGGGCTGGGCCCCGGTGAAGCCGATGACCTGCCCGTCCTCGTCGAGCACGCTCCACAGGCAGAAGCCCAGCTGGGCGTCGTGCCGCCGCTGGCGGGCGGTGAGTTCCTCGTAGACCGAAAGCTCCGCGGGCCGGCCGCCGTGGAACTCCATGACGTCGGGGTGGGCGAAGATGCGGTGCCAGGTGACGGCGTCCTCGTCGGTGGGAACCCGCAGCCGTACGGCGGGGAGTGCTCGGTTCACGGGGCAGCCCTTCAGCCGGGTGATCACGTCCGCTGAATAGACTGCCTGTGTCCAGTGCCGGTCGGCACGAAGATTTCGAACTCTGGGGAGATCCCGCCGTGACCGAGCCCCTCTCCGACAACACCGCCGACGTGATCGTCGTGGGCGCGGGGCCAGCCGGCTCCACCACCGCCTACCACCTGGCCCGGTCCGGCCTCGACGTGCTCCTGCTGGAGAAGACCGAGTTCCCGCGCGAGAAGGTGTGCGGCGACGGCCTCACCCCGCGTGCCGTGAAGCAGCTGGTGGCGATGGGCATCGACATCTCCGAGGAGGCCGGCTGGCTGCGCAACAAGGGCCTGCGCATCATCGGCGGCGGCGTCCGCCTCCAGCTGGACTGGCCGGATCTCGCCTCCTTCCCCGACTACGGACTCGTCCGTAAGCGCGACGACTTCGACGAGCAGCTCGCCCGGCAGGCTCAGAAGGCGGGCGCCCGCCTGTACGAGCGCTGCAACGTGGGCGCGCCGATCGTCGACGACCGCACCGGCCGGATCACGGGCGTGCACGCCAAGCTGGGTGAGGACAAGCGCGAGGTCACCTTCCACGCGCCGCTGGTCGTCGCCGCCGACGGCAACTCCACGCGGCTGTCCCTGGCGATGGGCCTGCACCGGCGCGAGGACCGCCCGATGGGCGTCGCCGTGCGCACGTACTTCACCTCGCCCCGCCACGACGACGACTACCTGGAGTCCTGGCTGGAGCTGTGGGACCGGCGCGGCTCGCAGGACCGGCTGCTGCCGGGCTACGGCTGGATCTTCGGCATGGGCGACGGCACGTCCAACGTCGGCCTGGGCGTGCTCAACACCTCCGACTCCTTCAAGGAGCTGGACTGGCGCGAGGTCCTCAAGGCCTGGTGCGCGTCCATGCCGGAGGACTGGGGCTACACCCCGGACAACATGACCGGCCCGATCCGCGGCGCCGCGCTCCCCATGGCGTTCAACCGCCAGCCGCACTACACGCGCGGTCTGCTGCTGGTCGGCGACGCGGGCGGCCTGGTGAACCCGTTCAACGGCGAGGGCATCGCCTACGCGATGGAGTCCGGGCAGATCGCCGCCGACGTGATCGTCCAGGCGCACGCGCGGGCCACCCCGGCCCAGCGGGAGATCGCCCTCCAGCGCTACCCGCGCGTCCTGAAGGACACCTACGGCGGCTACTACACGCTCGGCCGCGCCTTCGTGAAGCTCATCGGCAACCCGAAGGTCATGCAGATCGCCGCGCAGCGCGGCCTGACGCATCCGATGCTGATGAGGTTCACGCTGAAGCTCCTCGCCAACCTGACCGACCCCACGGGCGGCGACGCGATGGACCGCATCATCAACGGTCTGAGCAAGGTGGCCCCGAAGGCGTGAACGGCCGGGCCGGTGACCGGGGACGGCGGGCATGTCCGGCATCTCCGGCGCGGTACCGATCGTGATCGCAGCGTGACGCACCTGTGAACAACTGATCGACTCCGGGCGGTGTCGAACGGGACGTGACCCAGTCGGGCACGTCCCGTTCGACGAAAGAGCCTTTCATGACACAGCAGGCGAGACGGCTGCGCGCGCGGCTCGCGGCGCTGGGAGCGGTCGGCGTCACCGCGCTGGCCGCGGCCGGGATCCAGGGCGTGGCCCACGCGGCCGGCGCACCGCTTCCGGTGGTGATCACGGGCGAGGACCGGGTGGACCTGTCCCTCCACTCGGACAACGGCGACCCCACCGAGCCGCAGATCGACCTCCGGCTCGACGTCCCGGGCGAGGAGTTCGAGGGCGACGGCGAGGTCCCGGCGGTGCACCGCGGGGACTACACGGTCCGCATCGACGCCTCCGGGCTGAAGGGCGTCGCGAAGGCCGACCTGCCGTGCGACGCCGACGGCCTGGTCGCGGTCTGCTCGGGCTACGACCTGTACGCGGGCACGACGTTCAACCGGCTCGGCGGCATCCGGCTCGACCTCGCCGACGACAGCGAGGCCGGGGACACCGGGAAGATCGTCGTCACCGGCGAGGGCGAAGGGCTGGAGTTCACGCCGCTCACCGTCGACGTGCGCGTCGGCGGGCCGGAGCTGCTGAACCGCGAACTGTCCCTGCCCGAGGACCTGAAGGCCGGTGACGCCTTCGAGCCGCCGCTGGGCGTGATGAACGTGGGCGGGCTGCCGGCCGAGGGCGCGGTGCTGCGGCTGTACGGCTCGCGCGGGCTGTCCTTCCCGGACGACTTCGGCAACTGCTCCTCGACCGTCGTGGACACCGGCCCGCTGCTGCGGCAGCACACCGAGGTGCTCTGCACCTTCCCCGGTACCCTCGACGCGGGAGCGGCGTACGGCCTGGCCCGCCCGGTGCGGGTGAAGACGGCGGACTTCGCGCTGCACGACATCTTCTCCTACTCGTTCCGGCCCCTGGAGCCGGGCGAGGAGAAGACGCTGCACCAGGGCGAGGGGCGCCGGCAGGGCAGCGGCCCGGACCTGACGCTCGTACGCGCCGCGGACGCCGACCCCGCCGACCACACCAGGTACGCCGAGCTGGACCTGCCGACGACCAACACCTACGACCTGGAACTGACCGGCGCCTCCGCGTCCGGCGCGGCCGGGGACACGGTGGCGGCGGAGATCGGGTTCGCCAACAACGGCCCGGCCTGGATCAGCGCGCTGCGGTCCGGCGGTGAGCCGTTCTCCTTCACGGTGGTCGCGCCCGAGGGGTCGACCGTCACCTCGGCGCCCCGGCAGTGCCGGACCATCACCGTCGACGGCAGCGTGCCGGGGTACCGCTGCTCGGTGGCGACCCCGCTGCTCGAGGACGCCCGGCTCACCTTCCCGTTCGAGCTGCGCATCGACGAGGTCGTGGCGGGCGCCCGGGGGCGGGTGGCCCTGCCCGACTGGGACAACCCCTTCGACTCCGACGCGTCGAACGACGTCGCGTGGATCGTGCTGAACGCCCCGGACGCGCCGGGCGACGGTGGTGCGGGCGGGTCCGACGGCGGCCCGTCGGACGGCCCGTCGGCTCCCGGCACCGGTGACGAGGGCGGCTCCGGCGGACCGGACAGCGGGACGAACGGGACGAACGGCACCTCCGGCGGCGCCGAGGGCGGGGACGCCGAGGGCGGTCTGGCGCTCACCGGCGCCCAGGGCGTGGGCCTGCTCGGCGGCGCGGCGGTGCTCGCGCTGGGGCTCGGCGCGGTCGTCGTGGCGTACCAGCGGCGTCGCGCCGGCCGTGACGGAGAGGCCGCCGTCTGACGCACGCGTCGCTGTGACGCCCCTGTGGGGGCCGGACTCCGCCTCGGCGGACCGTCCGGCCCCCGTCGTGGTTCCGGGGCCCCATGAGGGCCTGTCACGGGCGCGGCGGGCGTCACGGCGGCTCCCCGCGCGCCCTCAACGCGCGCGATACGGGGTGCAATTCGGGCAATACGGTGATCTTGCCCTCCGAGCAGGTCGCCTCCGGGCCCGTACCCGGCCGGGCAGCGCGAAGGGCCGCCGCCTCGGTGAGGCGGCGGCCCTTCGGTGGCGTGGCGGCCCGTGTCAGAGCACGCGGACGGCGCCCGACGCCGGGTAGCCGGAGAGGTCCTGGATGACGACGCCCTTCGAGGGGTTGGCGGCGTCCAGGTACTGGCCGTTCCCGATGTAGACACCCACGTGGTACGCGGAGCCCTTGCCGCCCCAGTACAGGATGTCGCCGGCCTGGATCTGCGACAGCGGGATGTCGGTGCCCACCATCGACTGGTCCTGGGAGACGCGCGGCAGGTCCACACCGACCTGCTTGAACGCGGCCTGCACCAGGCTGGAGCAGTCCCAGGCGTTGGGCCCGGTGGCGCCCATGACGTAGGCGTCGCCCACCTGCGCCTGGAGGAAGGCGAGGACGGTCGCGACGCTGCCGCCGGCCGGCGCGGAGAAGCTCGCGGTCTCCGTGGAGGCGCTGAGCGCGGGGCGCTCGGCGTCGCGGGCGGCGCGCTCGGCGGCCGCCTCACGGGCCTCCTCGGCCGCCTTCTTCCTCGCCTCGGCCTTCTTCTTGGCCTCCGCCAGGTCCGCCTTGGCCTGCTTCGCGGCCTGGGCGGCCGCCGCGTCACGCTCGGCCTGCAGCTGGTAGTTCGCGGCCGCCTGCTGGGTGGCGTCCGCGGACTCGGCGACCTGGGCGGCCAGGTCGGCCGTCAGGGTGGGCAGTTCGAGGGTCTGCGTCACCGGCTCGGCCGCGTTGGCCGCGCTGGACGCCCCGGCCACTGCCAGGGTGCTGAGGACGCCACCGGCAACTCCGGCCCGCATCGCGAGCGAAGAGGTCGCGGTGCGGCGGGGCTTCCGGTGGCTGCGTATGTGAGCGGTGTGGGACATGGGAACAACCGGTACCAGGGGCTGCTTCATATCTTCAAGAAACGTGTGCTGCGCCACAGTTGTTCAATCGGGCGCCCAAATTCCCCGCACGTCCCTCTCCATTGACGCCACAACGGACATTGCGGGCGGCCGTAACCGGGCCGTGATCACGTACTTTCATCGTTACGCCCGAATTGCTCCTCGCTTACCACCGGTTGGGGTGGTTGGCCAAGCCCCGTTCCTGAGGACCCCTCAGAAGTGTGACGGACGTCACGGAACGATGGGGAGCGCCAGGGCGTCCCCGGGCACCCCGGACTTCGTGAACGCGTGCACACGTCCACACCGCGCCTCGCGATCCCCCTGACGTGTGAAGGCGTCCTCTATCAAGACAACCTGTCCAACGCCAATTTGCATGCAGAGGAATCGTCTTGATATGGAGACTCCTCCTCCGAGACCCCTCTGAGCTGCGTCGACGGATCAAGATGTCACCTTTGGTGATCACGTGGATGCTTGACGTGTGAAGATCACCGCTCATCCGACTTCATGATCGTTCGTCAGGTGGTAGAGATCACAAAGCTTGTGCAATACCCCGTGTCGCAGATCACAGACCCACAGGCATAAGATGCGGAGCGGTTGGGCTTGTGACCTGCTTCACATGTTCTCGATCTTCGCCGGGGCGGGCGTGGTTCGTGGGGCTGGTGAGGCGGACGGGCCCGCTGCACAACCGCCAGCAGTCAGTGCCGACTGAGAGGAGCGAGGAGCGGTGAACGCGTATGCGCCCATCCTCGTACTGGGAGCCCTCGGGGCAGGCTTTGCGATCTTCTCCGTGGTGATGGCCACGCTGATCGGTCCGAAGCGGTACAACCGGGCGAAGCTCGAGGCCTACGAGTGCGGCATCGAGCCGACCCCCACGCCGGCCGGCGGCGGGCGCTTCCCCATCAAGTACTACCTGACGGCGATGCTCTTCATCATCTTCGATATCGAGATCGTCTTCCTCTACCCCTGGGCCGTCACGTTCGACGCCCTGGGGATTTTCGGGCTCGTGGAGATGCTGCTCTTCGTGCTCACCGTCTTCGTCGCGTACGCGTACGTATGGCGGCGCGGCGGCCTGGAATGGGACTGAGGGGCCACAAGTCATGGGACTCGAAGAAAAGCTGCCGAGCGGCTTCCTGCTGACCACCGTCGAGCAGGCCGCGGGCTGGGTGCGCAAGTCGTCCGTCTTCCCGGCCACGTTCGGCCTCGCCTGCTGTGCCATCGAGATGATGACCACCGGCGCGGGCCGCTACGACCTGGCGCGCTTCGGCATGGAGGTCTTCCGCGGCTCGCCGCGGCAGGCGGACCTCATGATCGTCGCCGGGCGGGTCAGCCAGAAGATGGCGCCGGTGCTCCGGCAGGTCTACGACCAGATGCCGAACCCCAAGTGGGTGATCTCCATGGGGGTCTGCGCCTCCTCGGGCGGCATGTTCAACAACTACGCGATCGTCCAGGGCGTCGACCACGTCGTCCCGGTCGACATCTACCTCCCCGGCTGTCCGCCCCGCCCCGAGATGCTGATGGACGCCATCCTCAAGCTCCACCAGAAGATCCAGAGCTCCAAGCTCGGCGTGAACGCCGAGGAGGCGGCCCGCGAGGCGGAGGAGGCGGCGCTCAAGGCCCTGCCCACGATCGAGATGAAGGGGCTGCTGCGATGAGCGACGCGAACGGCACCGCGGGTGACGGCGTGAACCCCGAGAAGGAGCTCTCCGCCGAGAACCTGCCCGGCCAGCGCGGCCAGGGCGGCGAGGAGATCCGCGTCCAGCGCGGCATGTTCGGCGCCAACAACGGCGGCGACACTTCCGGTTACGGCGGACTCGTCCGCTCGGTCCGGCTCCCGGGACCGGCGGCCCGCCCCTACGGCGGCTGGTTCGACGAGGTAGCCGACGAACTCGAGGGCGCGCTGGAGGAGCAGGACCTGCTCCCGGAGAACGCCATCGAGAAGACGGTCGTCGACCGCGGCGAGATCACCTTCCACATCGAGCGCGAGCACCTCGTGCGGGTCGCGAAGACGCTGCGCGACGACCCGGCGCTGCGCTTCGAGCTGTGCACCGGCGTCAGCGGGGTGCACTACCCGAACGACAAGGGCCGCGAGCTGCACGCCGTCTACCACCTGCGCTCGATCACCCACAACCGGGTGATCCGCCTGGAGGTCAGCGTCCCCGACAGCGACCCGCACATCCCGACGCTGTTCCCGGTCTACCCGACGAACGACTGGCACGAGCGGGAGACGTACGACTTCTTCGGCATCGTCTTCGACGGTCACCCGGCCCTGACGCGGATCATGATGCCGGACGACTGGCAGGGCCACCCGCAGCGCAAGGACTATCCCCTCGGCGGCATCCCCGTCGAGTACAAGGGCGCCCAGATCCCGGCTCCGGACCAGCGGAGGTCGTACTCATGAGCACGTCGCACGCATCCACCGCCTCGGCACGCGAGACCACCGAGGGCACCGTCTACACGGTCACCGGCGGCGACTGGGACGAGGTCGTCGAGACCGCGGCCCGGACCGACGACGAGCGCATCGTCGTCAACATGGGTCCGCAGCACCCGTCCACCCACGGAGTGCTCCGCCTGATCCTGGAGATCGACGGCGAGACGGTCACCGAGGCCCGCTGCGGCATCGGCTACCTCCACACCGGCATCGAGAAGAACCTCGAGTACCGGACGTGGACCCAGGGCACCACGTTCGTGACGCGCATGGACTACCTGACGCCGTTCTTCAACGAGACGGCGTACTGCCTCGCGGTCGAGAAGCTGCTCGGCATCGAGGACCAGGTGCCCGACCGCGCGTCGATCATCCGGGTGCTGCTGATGGAGCTGAACCGGCTCTCCTCCCACCTGGTGTGCATCGCCACCGGCGGCATGGAGCTCGGCGCCACCACGATCATGATCTACGGGTTCCGTGACCGTGAGCTGATCCTCGACATCTACGAGCTGATCACCGGCCTGCGGATGAACCACGCGTACATCCGCCCCGGCGGACTCGCCCAGGACCTGCCGCCCGGCGCGGTCGACCAGATCCGCGAGTTCGTCAAGAAGATGCGCAAGAACCTCCCGGAGTACGACAAGCTCGCCACCGGGAACCCCATCTTCAAGGCCCGCATGCAGGACGTCGGCTACCTCGACCTGGCCGGCTGCATGGCCCTCGGCGCCACCGGACCGATCCTGCGCTCCACCGGCCTCCCGCACGACCTGCGCAAGGCCCAGCCGTACTGCGGCTACGAGACGTACGACTTCGACGTCCCGACCGCCGACACCTGCGACTCCTACGGCCGCTTCCTGATCCGGCTGGAGGAGATGCGCCAGTCGCTGCGCATCGTCGAGCAGTGCCTGGACCGGCTGGAGCCCGGCCCGGTCATGGTCGAGGACAAGAAGATCGCCTGGCCCGCCCAGCTGGCGCTCGGCCCCGACGGACTGGGCAACTCCCTCGACCACATCAAGCAGATCATGGGCACCTCCATGGAGGCCCTGATCCACCACTTCAAGCTGGTCACCGAGGGCTTCCGCGTCCCGCCGGGCCAGGCCTACGCGGCCGTCGAGTCGCCCAAGGGCGAACTCGGCGTGCACGTCGTCTCCGACGGCGGCACGCGTCCCTACCGGGTCCACTTCCGCGACCCGTCCTTCACCAACCTTCAGGCCATGGCGGCGATGTGCGAGGGCGGCCAGGTCGCCGACGTCATCGTCGCCGTCGCGTCCATCGACCCCGTGATGGGAGGCGTCGACCGGTGACCACCTCTTCTTCCGAGCGGGGCGTCAGCCTGGGCATGCCGGAACTGCCCGCGCCGGCCTACCCGGACGACGTCCGGGCCCGGCTGGAGACCGACGCGCGGGCGATCGTCGCCCGTTACCCGGACTCCCGGTCCGCCCTCCTGCCGATGCTGCACCTGGTGCAGTCCGAGGAGGGGCACGTCACGCGTACCGGCATGCAGTTCTGCGCGGACATGCTCGGCCTGACCACGGCCGAGGTGACCGCGGTCGCCACCTTCTACACCATGTACCGGCGCCGCCCGAGCGGCGACTACCAGGTCGGGGTGTGCACCAACACGCTGTGCGCGGTGATGGGCGGCGACGCCATCTTCGAGGAGCTCCAGGAGCACCTGGGCGTCGGCAACGGCGAGACCACCGCCGACGGCAAGGTCACCCTGGAGCACATCGAGTGCAACGCGGCCTGCGACTTCGCGCCCGTGGTGATGGTCAACTGGGAGTTCTTCGACAACCAGACCCCCGAGAGCGCCCGGCGCATGGTCGACGACCTGCGCGCCGGACGTCCGGTCGCGCCCACCCGCGGCGCCCCGCTGTGCACGTTCAAGGAGACGGCGCGGATCCTGGCCGGCTTCCCCGACGAGCGGGAGGGCGCCGTCGAGGCCACCGGCAGCGCGGGTCCCGCCTCCCTGATCGGCCTGAAGCTGGCCAAGGGCGAGGCAGCCCCCGCGCGCGTGGTGCACCCGCGGGGCGAGGCGCCGCAGGACGCCCCGCCGCACGAGCCGTCGCCCGCCGAGCACCTCAGCTCGCACGACGCGCCGCAGGACACGTCGGCCTCCGACCCGGCCCACCCGGCCGGGCCCACTGCCGAGGAGGGGGAGTGATGACCTTGGCACCCGAACTGAAGGACACCAGCCCGGAGAAGCTGCTCGCGCCGGTGCTGTCGGCCTTCTGGGACGAGGACAAGTCCTGGACGCTCGACGTCTACAAGCGCCACGACGGCTACGAGGGCCTGCGCAAGGCGCTCGCGATGTCGCCGGACGACGTCATCGCGTACGTCAAGGACTCCGGACTGCGCGGACGCGGCGGCGCCGGCTTTCCGACGGGCATGAAGTGGCAGTTCATCCCGCAGGGCGACGGCAAGCCGCACTACCTCGTCGTCAACGCCGACGAGTCGGAGCCCGGGACCTGCAAGGACATCCCGCTGCTCTTCGCCAACCCGCACAGCCTCATCGAGGGCATCGTCATCGCCTGCTACGCCATCAGGTCGTCGCACGCCTTCATCTACCTGCGCGGCGAGGTCGTCCCCGTGCTGCGCAGGCTGCACGCGGCCGTGCGCGAGGCGTACGAGGCCGGCCTGCTCGGCACGAACATCCTCGGCAGCGGACTCGACCTCGAACTCACCGTGCACGCGGGCGCCGGCGCGTACATCTGCGGCGAGGAGACCGCGCTGCTCGACTCGCTCGAGGGCCGCCGGGGCCAGCCCAGGCTGCGTCCTCCCTTCCCCGCCGTCGCGGGCCTCTACGCCTGTCCCACCGTGGTGAACAACGTCGAGTCCATCGCGTCGGTTCCCGCCATCATGAACCGGGGCAAGGAGTGGTTCCGCTCGATGGGCAGCGAGAAGTCCCCGGGCTTCACGCTCTACTCCCTCAGCGGCCATGTCGCGAGCCCCGGCCAGTACGAGGCGCCCCTCGGCATCACCCTGCGCCAGCTGCTCGACATGAGCGGCGGGATGCGGCCGGGCCACCGGCTGAAGTTCTGGACGCCGGGCGGCTCCTCGACGCCGATGTTCACCGACGAGCACCTCGACGTCCCCCTCGACTACGAAGGGGTCGGCGCCGCGGGCTCCATGCTCGGCACCAAGGCGCTCCAGTGCTTCGACGAGACCACCTGCGTCGTCCGCGCCGTCACCCGCTGGACCGAGTTCTACGCCCACGAGTCCTGCGGCAAGTGCACCCCCTGCCGCGAGGGCACCTACTGGCTGGTCCAGCTGCTGCGCGACATCGAGGCCGGCAAGGGCCGGATGTCCGACCTCGACAAGCTGAACGACATCGCGGACAACATCAACGGCAAGTCCTTCTGTGCCCTCGGCGACGGCGCCGCCTCGCCGATCTTCTCGTCGCTCAAGTACTTCCGCGAGGAGTACGAGCAGCACATCACGGACCGTCGCTGCCCCTTCGACCCGGCCGCGTCGACGGCCTGGGCCGACCGTACGGAGGTGCACGCATGACTGTGACCACCAACGCTCCCTCCGGAGGGGGAGAGGCGGCGGTCCCGCCCGAGGACCTCGTGACGCTGACCATCGACGGCGCCGAGATCAGCGTGCCCAAGGGCACCCTGGTCATCCGGGCCGCCGAGCAGCTCGGCATCGAGATCCCCCGGTTCTGCGACCACCCGCTGCTCGCGCCGGCCGGCGCCTGCCGCCAGTGCATCGTGGAGGTCGAGGGCCAGCGCAAGCCCATGGCGTCCTGCACCATCACCTGCACCGACGGAATGGTGGTGAAGACGCAGCTCTCCTCGCCGGTCGCGGAGAAGGCCCAGAAGGGCGTGATGGAGCTGCTGCTCATCAACCACCCGCTGGACTGCCCGGTCTGCGACAAGGGCGGCGAGTGCCCGCTGCAGAACCAGGCCATGTCGCACGGCAACGCCGAGTCCCGCTTCGAGGGCAAGAAGCGCACCTACGAGAAGCCCGTCGCGATCTCCACGCAGGTGCTGCTGGACCGCGAGCGGTGCGTGCTGTGCGCCCGCTGCACCCGCTTCTCCAACCAGATCGCGGGCGACCCGATGATCGAGCTGATCGAGCGGGGCGCGCTCCAGCAGGTCGGCACCGGCGAGGGCGACCCGTTCGAGTCGTACTTCTCCGGGAACACCATCCAGATCTGCCCGGTGGGCGCGCTCACCTCGGCCGCGTACCGGTTCCGCTCCCGCCCGTTCGACCTGATCTCCTCGCCGTCGGTGTGCGAGCACTGCTCCGGCGGCTGCGCCACCCGCACCGACCACCGGCGCGGCAAGGTCATGCGGCGCCTCGCGGCGAACGAGCCCGAGGTCAACGAGGAGTGGATCTGCGACAAGGGCCGCTTCGCGTTCCGGTACGCGCAGCAGCGGGACCGGCTCGACACCCCGCTGGTGCGCAACGCGGAGGGCGAGCTGGAGCCGGCGTCCTGGCCGGAGGCGCTCCAGATCGCGGCGCAGGGCCTGCTGGCCTCGCGGGGCAGCACCGGCGTCCTGACCGGCGGCCGGCTCACCGTCGAGGACGCCTACGCGTACAGCAAGTTCGCGCGGGTCGCGCTCGCCACCAACGACATCGACTTCCGCGCGCGGGTGCACAGCGCCGAGGAGTCCGACTTCCTCGCCGCGCGCGTCGCGGGACGCGGCCGTGACCTGGACGGCACGGGCGTCACCTACACCTCCCTGGAGAAGGCCCCGGCGGTCCTGCTGGTCGGGTTCGAGTCCGAGGAGGAGGCGCCCGGCGTCTTCCTGCGGCTGCGCAAGGCCTGGCGCGCGCACGGCCAGCGCACCTTCGCGCTGGCCACGCACGCCACGCGTGGTCTGACCAAGGCCGGCGGCACGCTGCTGCCGGCGGCGCCCGGCACCGAGACGGAGTGGCTGGACGCGCTGGCGAGCGGGGTTGGCCTGGAGGGCGACGGGGTCGCTGCCGCCGAGGCGCTGCGCGCCGAGGGCGCGGTGGTCGTCGTCGGCGAGCGCCTGGCCGCCGTACGGGGCGGCCTCACCGCGGCCGTGCGGTTCGCCACCGCGACCGGCGCCCGGCTGGTGTGGATCCCGCGCCGGGCCGGGGAGCGGGGCGCGATCGAGGCGGGGGCGCTGCCGTCGCTGCTGCCGGGCGGCCGCCCGGCGACCGACCCGCGGGCCCGGGAGGAGGTGGCCGCCCTCTGGGGCGTCGCCGAACTCCCGCACCGCTACGGCCGGGACACCGCGCAGATCGTCGAGGCGGCCGCCCGCGGCGACCTCCAGGCGCTGCTGGTGGCGGGCGTGGAGGTCGCGGACCTGCCCGACCCGGCACGCGCGCGTGCCGCGCTCGCCGAGGCCGGGTTCGTGGTGTCGCTGGAGCTGCGGCCCGGCGAGGTCACCGAGCTCGCCGACGTGGTCCTGCCGGTCGCCGCGGTCGCCGAGAAGGCCGGCACGTTCCTCAACTGGGAGGGCAGGGTGCGTCTTTTCGAGGCGGCGCTCAAGCCGGACCAGATGACCCGGCGGCTCGCGCCGTCCGACGCGCGCGTGCTGCAGATGCTCGCCGACGCCATGGACGTGCACCTGGGCCTGCCGGACCTGCGCACGATCCGCTCGGAGATCGACCGGCTCGGCCCCTGGGACGGGCCGCGCGCCGCCGACCCCGTGGAGACCGCGGGCGCCCTGCCCCGGCCGGCCGCCGGCGAGGCGGTCCTGGCCGGTCACCGGCTGCTGCTCGACCAGGGCCTGCTCCAGCAGGGTGACGAGGCGCTGGCCGGCACCCGGCACGCCGCCCTCGCCCGGCTCTCGGCCGCCACGGCCGCCGAGGTCGGCGTCAAGGACGGCGACACGCTCGCGGTGACCGGCCCCGCCGGGACGCTGGAACTGCCGCTGTCCGTCACCGAGATGCCCGACCGGGTGGTCTGGCTCCCGCTGAACTCCATGGACGGCGGGGTGGCTTCCGGCACCGGGGCGCTCCCCGGCTCCCTCGTCCGCATCGGCCCGGCGACCCTCGCCGGCGAGGCTCCCCAGGAGGTGGAGGCATGAGCCCGTACCTCGCCGCTGAAGACCTCTCGATGTTCGGCCGCGACCCCTGGTGGCTGATCGTCCTCAAGGCGGTGTTCTGCTTCGCCTTCCTGATGGTGACCGTGCTCATCTCCATCGTCATGGAGCGCAAGGTCGTCGCCTGGATGCAGCTGCGCATCGGCCCCAACCGGCACGGCCCCTGGGGCATGCTCCAGTCGCTCGCCGACGGCGTGAAGCTGATGCTGAAGGAGGACGTCGTCGTCAAGCGCGCGGACAAGGTCGTCTACGTCCTCGCGCCGGTCGTCGCGGCCATCCCGGCGTTCATGGCGTTCGCCGTGATCCCCTTCGGCCCGGCCGGCAACGAGATCTCGATCTTCGGCCAGCGCACCACGATGCAGCTCACCGACCTGCCGATCGCGATGCTCTACATCCTCGCGGTCGCCTCGGTCGGCATCTACGGCATCGTCCTCGCGGGCTGGAGCTCCGGCTCCACCTACCCGCTGCTCGGCGGCCTGCGCTCCTGCGCCCAGATGATCTCGTACGAGATCGCCATGGGCGCCGCGTTCGCCTCGGTGTTCCTGTACTCGGGGTCGATGTCGACGTCGACGATCGTGGAGGCGCAGGCCGACCGCTGGTACGTGCTGCTCCTGCCGGTGTCGTTCCTCATCTACATCGTGACGATGGTGGGCGAGACCAACCGCGCCCCGTTCGACATGCCGGAGTCCGAGGGCGACCTGGTCGGCGGCTTCAACACCGAGTACTCGTCGATCAAGTTCGCGATGTTCATGCTCGCCGAGTACATCAACATGGTGACCGTCTCGGCGGTCGCGGTGACCCTCTTCCTGGGCGGCTGGCGGGCCCCGTGGCCGGTCAGCACCTTCTGGGAGGGCGCCAACCACGGCTGGTGGCCGATGCTCTGGTTCACCGGCAAGCTGCTCACCCTGCTGTTCGGCTTCGTCTGGCTGCGCGGCACGCTCCCGCGCGTCCGCTACGACCAGCTGATGAAGCTCGGCTGGAAGGTCCTCATCCCGGTCTCCCTGGTGTGGCTGATGGCGGTCGCCACGGTGCGGGCGCTGCGCAACGAGAACTACGACTTCGCCGACATCGCGCTCTACATCGCCGGCGGCGTCCTCGTCCTGCTGCTCCTCTCCTTCGTCGCCGACATGTTCCGCGGCCGGGGCGAGGAGAGCGCACAGCCCGCGGACCGGCCTCCGTTCGACCCGATGGCGGGCGGGTTCCCCGTGCCGCCGCTGCCCGGGCAGGAGCTGCCCCCGGTGCCGCGGCGCCGCCCGCGCCACGAGCGGGAGCTCGTTGTCAGTGGCGGACCCGATACTCACAGTGACGAATCCCAGGGCGGATCAACGGATGGAAAGGAGGCGTCCGATGGCTGAGGAACCGAAGGACACCAAGCCCGGTTTCCTGAACCCGGTGGCCGGCTTCGGCGTGACCTTCAAGGCCATGTTCAAGAAGCGGCTCACCGAGCAGTACCCGGAGCAGCAGAAGACCACGGCTCCGCGCTTCCACGGACGGCACCAGCTCAACCGCCATCCGGACGGCCTGGAGAAGTGCGTCGGCTGCGAGCTGTGCGCCTGGGCCTGTCCCGCCGACGCGATCTACGTCGAGGGCGCGGACAACACGGACGAGGAGCGCTACTCGCCCGGCGAGCGGTACGGCCGCGTCTACCAGATCAACTACGCCCGCTGCATCCTGTGCGGGCTGTGCATCGAGGCGTGCCCCACGCGCGCGCTGACGATGACCAACGAGTTCGAACTGGCCGACTCCAGCCGGGCGAACCTCATCTACACCAAGGAGCAGCTGCTCGCCGGCCTGGACGAGGGCATGGTCGAGGCGCCGCACGCCATGTACCCGGGCACGGACGAACAGGACTACTACCGCGGCCTGGTGACCGAGGCGGCGCCCGGCACGGAGCGTCAGGTCGCCCACTCCAAGGGTGAGGTGGTCCAGGAGGCCGAGTCCACGTTCGGCCCGGAGGAGCCGGCCTCGGAGAAGGTGATCGGGCGATGACCGAACAGCTCGCCGCCTACTCGACCTCCACCGGCGAGGCCGTCCAGTTCTGGGTCCTCGGCACCGTCGCCGTGATCGGCGCCCTGTGTACCGTCTTCATGAAGCGGGCCGTGCACAGCGCGCTCTGCCTCGCCGGGACCATGATCGTCCTGGCGGTGTTCTACCTGGCGAACGGCGCCTACTTCCTGGGCGTCGTGCAGATCGTCGTCTACACCGGCGCGATCATGATGCTGTTCCTGTTCGTGGTGATGCTGGTCGGCGTCACGGCCGCGGACTCCCTGAAGGAGACCATCAAGGGCCAGCGCTGGCTGGCCCTGCTGTGCGGCCTCGGCTTCGGCATCCTGCTGGTCGGCGGCATCGGCAACGCCTCGCTGAACGACTTCAGCGGCGTCGGCGAGGCGAACGCCGGGGGGAACGTCCAGGGCCTCGCCTCCCTGATGTTCACCCGGTACGTCTTCGCCTTCGAGATCACCGGCGCGCTGCTCATCACGGCCGCCGTCGGCGCCATGGTGCTCACCCACCGGGAGCGCACCGAGCGCGCCCGGACCCAGCGGGAGCTGGCCGAGCAGCGCGTCCGCGACGGCAAGTACCTGCCGCCGCTGCCCGCCCCGGGCGTGTACGCCCGGCACAACGCGGTGGACATCGCGGGCCTGCTGCCCGACGGCACCCCGTCGGACCTCACCGTCAGCAAGACGCTGCGGGACCGCGGCCAGGTCCGTGACGTGTCGCAGGAGGCGATCAACGACCTGCGGGCGATGGAGCAGCGCGCGGAGGAGCGCCTGGAGCGCCGGGCGATCGATCCGCCGAACTTCAAGCGGGCCGAGGAGGCGTCGAAGTGAATCCCGTCAACTACCTGTACCTGGCGGCGCTGCTGTTCACCATCGGCGCCACCGGTGTGCTGATCCGGCGCAACGCGATCGTGGTGTTCATGTGCGTCGAGCTGATGCTCAACGCCTGCAACCTCGCGTTCGTCGCCTTCTCCCGTCTGCACGGCAACCTCGACGGCCAGATCATCGCGTTCTTCACGATGGTCGTCGCCGCCGCGGAGGTCGTGGTGGGGCTGGCGATCATCGTGTCCCTGTTCCGTTCCCGCCACTCGGCCTCGGTCGACGACGCCAGCCTGATGAAGCTGTGAGGGGCTGCTGAATCGTGGAGAACCTGATTGCGCTGCTGGTGGCGGCGCCTCTGCTCGGAGCGGCGGTCCTGCTGTGCGGCGGACGCCGGCTGGACGCCGTCGGCCACTGGATCGGCACGGCGCTGGCCGCCGTCTCGTTCGCGCTCGGCCTGGTGCTCTTCACCGACCTGCTCGGCAGGGGCGCCGAGGACCGCACCGTCACGCAGCACCTGTTCAGCTGGATCCCGGTGGAGGGCTTCCAGGCGGACGTCGCCTTCCGGCTGGACCAGCTGTCGATGACGTTCGTCCTGCTGATCACGGGCGTCGGCTCGCTGATCCACCTCTACTCCGTCGGGTACATGGAGCACGACGAGCGGCGCCGCCGCTTCTTCGGCTACCTGAACCTGTTCCTCGCGGCGATGCTGATCCTGGTCCTCGCCGACAACTACCTGCTGCTGTACGTCGGCTGGGAGGGCGTCGGTCTCGCGTCCTACCTGCTGATCGGCTTCTGGCAGCACAAGCCCAGCGCGGCCACGGCGGCGAAGAAGGCCTTCCTGGTCAACCGCGTCGGTGACATGGGCCTGTCCATCGCGATCATGCTGATGTTCCTGTGGTTCGGCACCTTCGCCTTCGGGCCGGTGCTCGGCGGCCACGGGGAGGCCGGTCTCGCCGGTGAGGCGGGCGAGGGCAAGCTGACCGCGATCGCCCTGATGCTGCTGCTCGCCGCGTGCGGCAAGTCCGCCCAGGTGCCGCTGCAGTCCTGGCTCGGGGACGCGATGGAGGGCCCCACCCCGGTGTCGGCCCTCATCCACGCCGCGACGATGGTGACCGCGGGCGTCTACCTGATCGTCCGCTCGGCGGCCGTCTTCAACGGCGCCCCGGACGCCCAGCTGGTCGTCACCGTCGTCGGCGCGGTCACGCTGCTGTTCGGTGCGATCGTCGGTTGCGCCAAGGACGACATCAAGAAGGCGCTGGCCGGCTCGACCATGTCGCAGATCGGCTACATGGTGCTGGCCGCGGGCCTCGGCCCGATCGGCTACGTCTTCGCGATCATGCACCTGGTGACACACGGCTTCTTCAAGGCCGGCCTCTTCCTCGGCGCCGGCTCGGTCATGCACGGCATGAACGACGAGGTCGACATGCGCCGCTACGGCGGCCTCAGGAAGTACATGCCGGTCACCTTCGTCACCTTCGGCCTCGGCTACCTCGCGATCATCGGCTTCCCGGGCCTGTCCGGCTTCTTCTCCAAGGACAAGATCATCGAGGCCGCGTTCGCCAAGGGCGGCACCGAGGGCTGGATCCTCGGCGCCTGCGCCCTGCTCGGCGCGGCCATCACCGCGTACTACATGACGCGCGTGATGCTGATGACGTTCTTCGGCGAGGAGCGCTGGCGCAACGCGCCGACGCCGTCCCCGGCCTCCCCGGACGTGGAGCCGGCCGCGCAGACCGCCGGCGCCTACGAGCCGCCGCACCCGCACGAGTCGCCGAAGGTCATGACGGTCCCGATGATCGTGCTGGCCGTCGGATCGGTGTTCGGCGGCGCGTTCTTCAGCGTCGGCGACCGCTTCATCCACTGGCTGGAGCCCGTCACCGGGCACGCCCACGGACACCCGCCGGTCAGCGCGCTGACGGTGACGCTGTCCACGGTCGCGGTGATGGTGATCGGCGTGGCGATCGCCTGGGCGCAGTACGGCCGTCGCCCGGTGCCGGCCGTCGCCCCGCGCGGTTCGCTGCTCACCCGGGCCGCCCGCCGCGACCTGTACCAGGACGACTTCAACCACGTGGTCCTGGTCCGCGGCGGCGAACACCTCACCCGCTCACTGGTGTACGTCGACCACACCCTGGTCGACGGGGTCGTCAACGGCACGGCCGCCTCCGTGGGCGGTCTGTCCGGGCGGATGCGCAGGCTGCAGAACGGCTTCGCGCGGTCCTACGCGGTCTCGATGTTCGGCGGCGCGGCGGTCCTCGTCGCCGCGACCCTGCTGATGAGGGCGGTCTGATACCGATGTCCTTTCCTCTCCTGACAGCGACGGCGGCGCTCCCGGCCATCGGGGCGATCGCCACGGCCGCCGTACCGGCCGCGCGGCGCACGGCGGCCAAGTGGCTGGCCCTGCTGTTCTCGCTGGCCACCCTCGCCCTGGCGATCACCGTCCTGGTCCGCTTCGACCCGGACGGCGAGCGCTACCAGCTCACCGAGTCGCACTCCTGGATCGCCGACTTCGGCGTCCGCTACGAACTGGGCGTGGACGGCATCGCGGTGGCGCTGATCGCGCTGACCGCGCTGCTGATCCCGTTCATCGTGCTGGCCGGCTGGCACGACGCCGACCCGCTGGAGACCGGCAGCAGGCGGTGGCGGCCGACGCAGGGCTTCTTCGCCCTGATCCTGGCCGTCGAGGCGATGGTGATCATCTCCTTCGAGGCCACCGACGTCTTCCTCTTCTACATCTTCTTCGAGGCCATGCTCATCCCGATGTACTTCCTCATCGGGGGCTTCGGGGACCGTGCGCACGAGCACGGCGAGGAGAAGGCGGCGACCCAGCGGTCGTACGCGGCGGTGAAGTTCCTCCTCTACAACCTGGCCGGCGGTCTGATCATGCTGGCCGCGGTGATCGGGCTGTACGTGGTAGCGGGGAACTTCTCCCTCACCGAGATCGCGCAGGCCCGGGCGAACGGCGAGCTGGAGATGGCGACCAGCACCGAACGCTGGCTGTTCCTCGGCTTCTTCTTCGCCTTCGCGGTGAAGGCGCCGCTGTGGCCGCTGCACACCTGGCTGCCCAACGCCATGCAGGAGTCCACCGCCCCGGTCGCCGTGCTGATCACGGCGGTGGTCGACAAGGTGGGCACCTTCGCGATGCTCCGCTTCTGCCTCCAGCTGTTCCCGGAGGCCAGCAAGTGGGCGACCCCGGTGATCCTGGTGCTGGCGGTGATCAGCATCATCTACGGCGCGCTGCTCGCCGTCGGCCAGCGCGACATCAAGCGGCTGATCGCCTACGCCTCGATCTCGCACTTCGGCTTCATCGTGATGGGCATCTTCGCGATGACCAGCCAGGGCCAGTCCGGGGCGACGCTCTACATGGTCAACCACGGCATCTCGACCGCCGTGCTCATGCTGATCGCCGGCTTCCTGATCTCCCGGCGCGGCTCCCGGCTCATCGCCGACTTCGGCGGGGTGCAGAAAGTGGCCCCGGTGCTCGCCGGCACCTTCCTGATCGGCGGCCTCGCCACCCTCTCGCTGCCGGGCCTCGCGCCCTTCGTCAGCGAGTTCCTGGTCCTGGTCGGCACGTTCACGCGCTACCCGGTGATCGGGATCATCGCCACCTTCGGCATCGTGCTCGCCGCGCTGTACACCCTCGTCCTGTACCAGCGGACGATGACCGGCCCGGTGAAGCCCGAGGTCGCCGCGATGCCCGACCTGAAGGTCCGGGAGATCGCGGTGGTGGCGCCGCTGGTCGTGCTGCTGGTGTTCCTGGGCGTCTACCCGAAGCCCGTGACGGACGTCGTGAACCCGGCGGTGAAGCAGACCTTGTCCGACGTACAGAAGAAGGACCCCCAGCCCGAGGTGGAGGCGGCCAAGTGAGCGCAACAGCAGCCGTCCACAGCCTGTGGACAACCGCGGCCGATCCGATCGCCAAGATCGACGCACCCAAGATCGAGTACGGGCAGCTCGCGCCCACGCTGATCGTCGTCGGCGCGGCGCTCGTCGGGGTGCTGGTCGAGGCCTTCGTACCGCGCAAGTCCCGTTACTACGCGCAGGTGTTCGTCTCCGCGGTCGCCCTGGTCGCCGCGTTCGCCGCGGTCGTGGCGCTCGCCGCCGACGGGTACGCGACCACCAAGGCGGGCATCGCCGCGATGGGCGCGGTCGCCGTCGACGGACCCGCGCTCTTCCTCCAGGGCACGATCCTGCTCACGGCGCTGGTGGGCCTGTTCACCTTCGCCGAGCGCCGGCTCGACCCGGAGGCGCACGGCAACCGCGTCGACTCCTTCGCCGCGCAGGCCGCCGCCGTCCCCGGCAGCGACAGCGAGAAGCGGGCCGTCAAGGCCGGGTTCACCACCACCGAGGTGTTCCCGCTGCTGCTCTTCGCCGTCGCGGGCATGCTGGTCTTCCCCGCGGCCAACGACCTGCTGACGCTGTTCGTGGCGCTAGAGGTCCTCTCCCTCCCGCTGTACCTGCTGTGCGCGCTGGCCCGGCGCAAGCGGCTGATGTCGCAGGAGGCGGCGGTCAAGTACTTCCTGCTCGGCGCGTTCGCCTCCGCGTTCACTCTGTTCGGCATCGCCCTGCTCTACGGCTACGCGGGCTCCATGTCGTACGCGACGATCGCGCAGGTCGTCGACGGCACGGTCCCGGAGATCACCCCGGCGCTCGCCGACACCATGGGCAACGACGCGCTGCTGCTGATCGGCGCGGGGCTGCTCGTGATGGGCCTGCTGTTCAAGGTCGGCGCGGTGCCGTTCCACATGTGGACGCCCGACGTCTACCAGGGCGCGCCCACCCCGGTCACCGGCTTCATGGCGGCGGCCACCAAGGTCGCGGCGTTCGGCGCCCTGCTGCGCCTGCTGTACGTGGTGCTGCCGGGGCTGCGCTGGGACTGGCGGCCGGTCATGTGGGGCGTCGCGATCGTCACCATGCTGGCCGGCGCGATCGTGGCGATCACCCAGACCGACATCAAGCGCCTGCTGGCGTACTCGTCGATCGCGCACGCGGGCTTCATCCTCGCGGGTGTCATCGCGGCCACGCCGTCCGGCATCTCGTCGGTGCTGTTCTACCTGGCGGCCTACTCCTTCGTGACGATCGGCGCCTTCGCCGTGGTCACGCTGGTGCGGGACGCGGGCGGCGAGGCGACCCACCTGTCCCGGTGGGCGGGCCTGGGCCGGCGCTCCCCGCTGGTGGCGGCGGTGTTCGCGGTGTTCCTGCTCGCCTTCGCGGGCATCCCGCTGACCTCCGGCTTCGCCGGGAAGTTCGCCGTGTTCAAGGCGGCGGCGGAGGGCGGGGCGACCCCGCTGGTCGTCGTCGGCGTGATCTCCTCGGCGGTCGCGGCGTTCTTCTACATCCGCGTCATCGTCCTGATGTTCTTCAGCGAGCCGCGCCCCGAGGGCCCGACCGTCGCGGTGCCGTCGCCGCTGACGACGACGGCGATCGCGGTCGGTGTGGCGGTCACGGTGGTGCTCGGCGTCGCTCCGCAGTACTTCCTGGACCTGGCCGGGGACGCGGGGGTGTTCGTGCGCTGACGCGCCCCGCCGTACGCACGGCGCGGCCCGGCACCCCGCACGGGGTGCCGGGCCGCTGTCGTTCCGGGCCTGTGGACAACTCCGGGGCTGTCGGTCCGGACGCCTATGGTGGACGCAGTGGCCGAGGTACGGCCGCGGGGGACGGGACGATGCACGGGACGGACGGTGTCGCCGGGATGGCAGTGACGGACAGTGAGGCGCTGGCTGCGCTGCACCGGGTCTTCGGCTACGAGAGCTTCCGCGGCGAGCAGGAAGCGGTCGTCGACCACGTGATCGCCGGCGGTGACGCGGTCGTCCTCATGCCGACCGGCGGCGGCAAGTCGCTCTGCTACCAGATCCCGGCCCTGGTCCGGCCCGGCACGGGCGTGGTCGTCTCCCCGCTGATCGCGCTCATGCAGGACCAGGTCGACGCGCTGCGGGCGCTCGGCGTGCGGGCCGGCTTCATGAACTCGACGCAGGACTTCGACGAGCGGCGGACGGTCGAGGCGGAGTTCCTCGCCGGCGAGCTGGACCTGCTCTACCTGGCGCCGGAGCGGCTGCGCCTGGACAGCAGCCTCGACCTCCTCTCGCGCGGCAAGATCTCCGTGTTCGCCATCGACGAGGCGCACTGCGTCTCCCAGTGGGGGCACGACTTCCGCCCGGACTACCTCACCCTGTCCGTGCTGGGGGAGCGGTGGCCGGACGTGCCCCGCATCGCCCTCACCGCGACCGCCACGGACGCCACGCACCGGGAGATCACCGAGCGGCTGGGCATGCCGGACGCCCGGCACTTCGTGGCCAGCTTCGACCGGCCCAACATCCAGTACCGGATCGTGCCCAAGGCCGACCCGCGCAAGCAGCTCCTCGCCTTCCTGCGCGAGGAGCACGCCGGGGAGGCGGGCATCGTGTACTGCCTCTCGCGCAACTCGGTCGACAAGACCGCCGAGTTCCTCTCGCGCAACGGCATCGAGGCGGTGCCGTACCACGCGGGGCTCGACGCCGGGACGCGCGCCGCGCACCAGGCGCGGTTCCTGCGCGAGGAGGGCCTGGTCGTGGTGGCGACCATCGCCTTCGGCATGGGCATCGACAAGCCGGACGTCCGCTTCGTCGCCCACCTCGACCTGCCCAAGTCGGTGGAGGGCTACTACCAGGAGACCGGCCGCGCGGGCCGCGACGGACTGCCGTCCACGGCATGGATGGCGTACGGGCTGAACGACGTCGTCCAGCAGCGCAAGCTGATCCAGACCGGCGAGGGCGACGAGGCGTTCCGGCGGCGGGCGGGCCAACACCTGGACGCCATGCTCGCCCTGTGCGAGACCGTGCACTGCCGCCGCGCCGGACTCCTCGCCTACTTCGGCCAGGAGCCGTCCGGGGAGAACTGCGGCAACTGCGACACCTGCCTCGCCCCGCCGGAGACCTGGGACGGCACGGTCGCGGCGCAGAAGGTGCTGTCCACGGTGGTGCGGCTGCAGCGGGAGCGCGGGCAGAAGTTCGGCGCGGTGCAGATCGTGGACATCCTGCTGGGCCGCCGCACCGCCAAGGTGATCCAGTTCGACCACGACCAGCTCTCCGTGTTCGGCATCGGCGAGGAGCTGAGCGAGGCGCAGTGGCGCGGCGTGATCCGCCAGTTGCTGGCCCAGGGACTGCTCGCGGTCGAGGGCGACTACGGCACGCTGGTGCTGACCGAGGCCAGCGGGTCGGTGCTGCGGCGGGAGCGGGAGGTGCCGCTGCGCAAGGAGCCCGAGAAGCCGGCCGGGTCCCGCGCGGGCGGCGGCTCGGGCCGCGGCGACCGCAAGGCGAAGGCGGCCGCGGCCGACCTGCCCGAGGAGCTCCGCCCGGCGTTCGAGGCGCTCCGCGCCTGGCGCGCCGAGCAGGCCAGGGAACAGGGCGTCCCGGCGTACGTGATCTTCCACGACGCCACGCTGCGGGAGATCGTCACCGTGTGGCCCACGTCGGTGGAGCAGCTCGGCGGGATCGGCGGCGTGGGCGAGAAGAAGCGGGCGACGTACGGGGAGGGGGTCGTGGAGGTGCTGGCGGGGCTGTCGGCGCCGGGAGAGGCCGCTCCCGGCGCGGCAGTCGAAGCCCAGGCGCCCGAGGACGACTGGCCCGACGAGGAGCCGGACTGGTCCTGAGCCGACCGGGCCATCCGGGCCCCGGGCCGTCCGGCCAACAGGCCGCCCACGCCAGGCCGTCACGCCGGGCCTGCGCCGGCCGCGTCGGCCTGGAACGCCGGGTACGGCGGCGGGCACCGGCCGCGCGGGCCGGAGCGTCGGCTACGGCAGCGCCGTGAGCCCCGGCGCGAACGTGATCAGCAGCGGGACCAGCGGTACCAGCGCCGCCGCCGCCGTTGTCAGGGCGCGGTGCCGGCGGTCCAGGCGGGGCGGCGGCTCCAGCAGCCGGTCGACGCGCTCGCCGAGCAGCCGGTGGCTGGAGGAGCAGGACAGCACGCCCCGGTGCTGGTTCAGCTCGATCAGCGCCAGCGCGGTGGTCAGATGGCCGCAGCGGCGGGAGGCCGTGTCATCGGCGGACAGCTCCACCAGACGGTGGGTCTGCTCGCAGAAGTGGGCGAACAGCGGGACGCGCGGGAAGCCGGCCGCCAGCGCCGCGGACAGATGCAGCAACCAGTCGTGGCGGGCCCGGGCGTGCCCGCGCTCATGGGTGAGGACCGCGTCCAGCTGACGGCCGGTCAGGCGCTGGAGTGCGCCGGTCGTGACGATGAGCTGGGGCGGGCTGCCCGGCATCCACCAGGCGTCGGGGTAGTCCTCCTCCAGCACCAGCAGCGGCCCCCGCCCCTCGGGCAGCCCCGCCGGGAGGTCGGGTGCGCGCTCCCGCAGATGCGCGCGGGCGCCGGCGCGCCGGCGGCGGGCCTCGACCAGCTCGCGGCCGAGCATCGCCGTGGTCCAGGCCGCGCCGCAGGCGAGCAGCACGGTGAGGACGGTCGTCCAGGGCGAGGCGGCCGACAGGTCGTAGGCGGCGGTCACGGCGGGCGGGGCAGGCGCGAACAGCTGGGCGCGCACGGTCCCGAAGACGGCGGCGGCGCCCAGCGCCAGGGCGGTCAGACAGCACAGCAGGACGGTGGCGACCAGGCACTGCCACACCCACAGGGCGACGACCGGTTCCCGTTCCGGCCAGGTCGCCCGGGTGAGCACGCGGGGGACGGGCACGGCGGCGGTCAGGGCGACCACGCTGAGCAGGAGCAGGCAGTACGTCATGCCACGGGCTCCGGATCCTGTCGGGAGAAGCGGCTCGGGGACGTGCGGTGGTGCGGGCCGCGCGGCATGGAGAACGACGCACCGCCCGACGCCCAGTATGACGGCGAAGGGCGGTGCGAGTCAGCGTGGTTGTGCGCCTCGGCAGGGCCGGTGGGGTCAGGGCGCGGGGACCACCCGTCCCGTCACCTCGCCGAGGCCCACCCGCACCCCGTCCGGTCCGGGCGCCCAGGCGGACAGTGTGACCACGTCGCCGTCCTCCAGGAACGTCCGCTTGCCGTCGGGGAGTTCGAGCGGGTCGCGGCCGTTCCAGGTCAGCTCCAGCAGGGAGCCGCGCTCCCGCTCGGTGGGGCCGCTGACCGTGCCGGAACCGTAGAGGTCGCCGGTGCGCAGGGAGGCGCCGTTCACCGTCATGTGGGCGAGCTGCTGGGCGGCCGTCCAGTACATGGTGGAGAAGGGGCACTCGGAGACGGTGTGGCCGTTGATCGTCACGGTGATGCGCAGGTCGTAGCCGCCGGGCTCCTCGCCGGAGTCGTCGAGGTACGGCAGCAGGTCGTGGGTGCGCGCGGGCGGGGCGACGCGTGCCTCCTCCAGGGCGTCCAGCGGGGTGATCCACGCCGACACCGAGGTGGCGAAGGACTTGCCGAGGAACGGGCCGAGGGGCACGTACTCCCAGGCCTGGATGTCGCGGGCGGACCAGTCGTTGAGCAGGCACAGGCCGAAGACGTGGTCGCGGTAGGCGGTGAGCGGCACGGGCCGGCCCTGCTCGGAGGGGACGCCGACGACGAAGCCGACCTCGGCCTCGATGTCCAGCCGCACGGACGGGCCGAAGACGGGAGCGGCGTCCGCGGGCGCCTTGCGCTGCCCGGAGGGGCGCACCACGTCGGTGCCGGACACCACGACGGTGCCGGAGCGGCCGTGGTAACCGATCGGCAGGTGCTTCCAGTTGGGGGTCAGGGAGTCCGCGGCGTCGGGGCGGAAGATCTGCCCGACGTTCCGCGCGTGGTTCTCCGAGGCGTAGAAGTCGACGTAGTCCGCCACCTGGAACGGCAGATGCAGGGTCACCTCGGACAGCGGGTGGAGGAAGGGCTCGACGGTCTCCCGGTGCGCCGGGACCGTCACCCACGCGGTGAGCGCGCGGCGCACGTCCGACCAGGCCGTACGGCCCGCCGCCAGCAGCGCGTCGAGGCCGGGGCGGGCGAGGAGGGAGGCGTAGGGGGAGCCCAGGGCGTGTGCCGCCGCGCCGGCGTCGAGGACGTGGTCGCCCAGCCGGACGCCCACGGTGCGCTCCGCCGAACCGGGGAGCGAGAAGACGCCGTACGGCAGGTTGTGCGGGCCGAAGGGGTCGCCCTCGGGGACATCGAAGGGGGGCATCGGGTGCTGCCTCGCTTTCGTGTGCGCGGGTGCGCCACGTGTCCGTGGCCGTGCCACACGTTACGGGGTCGCGTCCCGGCGGGCTCCTGTAATAGGGGACGGCTCACACGGGCCGACGCACGGGGCGCCGGGCGCGGGCCCGGGTCCGGGGGAGCGCGGCGTGCTCGGTCACAAGGGAAAACAGTTCTCAACCGGTCGCGATCCGGCGGCACAAGAAGGCAAATCGCACGCAATGCGCGGGCATACGAGCGCGGTGAATCGGACGGTCCTCTTGTCCGTATTCTCTGATCATGGCCGCACCCACCGATTGTTCTCTCATCGCCACCGACCTGGACGGGACGCTGCTGCGCGGTGACGACACCCTCTCCGACCGCTCCCTCGCCGCCCTCGCGCGGGCCGAGCGGGCCGGCGCCCGGCACCTCGTGGTGACCGGCCGCCCGGCCCCCAGAGTGCGGTCGCTGCTCGACGACCTCGGCTGCACGGGGCTCGCGGTGTGCGGACAGGGCGCGCAGGTCTACGACGCCGCCGCGCACCGGATGCTGTGGTCGGTCCGGCTGGACCGGGAGCTGGCGGAGACCGCGCTCGGCAAGATCGAGGCCGAGGTGGGGGAGGTGTACGCCGCGGTCGACCAGGACGGGGTCGACGGGCTGACGCTGATCGAGCCGGGCTACCGGATGCCGCACCCGACGCTTCCGGCGGTGCGGGTGGAGCGGCGCGACGACCTGTGGGCGCGGCCGATCAGCAAGGTGCTGCTGCGCCACCCGGAGCTGTCGGACGACGCGCTGACGGCGGCGGCCCGCTCCGTGGTCGGCTCGCTGGCCACGGTCACCATGTCGGGGCCGGGCACGGTGGAGCTCCAGCCGTGCGGGGTCACCAAGGCGACCGGTCTGGCGCTGGCCGCCGAGCACCTGGGGCTGCGCCCCGAGGACACGATCGCGTTCGGGGACATGCCGAACGACGTCCCGATGCTCCGGTGGGCGGGCCACGGCGTCGCCATGGCCAACGCGCACCCGGAGCTGAAGGCGGTGGCCGACGAGGTCACCTCGTCGAACGAGGACGACGGCGTGGCCGTCGTCCTCGAGCGACTGTTCGGGCAGACGGCCGGTCTCGGCCGTCAGAGGTCGGCTCAGTACGCGCCGAAGACGTTGTCGATCGAGCCGTAGCGGTCGGCGGCGTAGTTGCAGGCCGCGGCGATGTTGGCGACCGGGTCGAACGGGTCGAAGGCGGTGCCGGGCACGTGGTACGCCTGGAAGGTCGGGTCGATGACCTGGAGCAGGCCCTTCGACGGGGTGCCCATGGCGGCGTTGGAGTCCCACAGGTTGATGGCGGCCGGGTTGCCGGACGACTCCCGCATGATGTTGCGGTGGATGGAGTCGTAGGAGCCGGGGATGCCGTTCTGCGCCATGATGTCCATCGCCTCGCGGATCCAGCCGTCGAGGTTGTCCGGGTACGCGGTCGTGGAGGCGGCGGTCGTGGCCTGGGTCGTGGGGGCCGCGGAGGCGCTGGTGGCGCCGAACAGCGGCAGCGCGACCACGGCGACGCCGGTGCCGGCGACGGCGAGGGAGCGGACGAGGCGGCGGCGCGACGAAGCGATGACGGGCATGACTGAGGTTCCTCTCCTACGCCTGCGAGGTGAGCTGTCGGGTTCGGGCGGGAGAGTGCCCGGCCGTGCCCCTTCGGGCATGGCTTCACCCCGAGCCGTCCCGGCACGGTGTCCGGTACGGCGGCTTACCTGGGTCCCCCGCTCCTGCCGTGCGTGAGTTGTCGTCGGGTGTGATGCGGGTGGCGGCA
Organism: Streptomyces pseudogriseolus; assembly: GCA_002154585.1. Classification (GTDB taxonomy): domain Bacteria; phylum Actinomycetota; class Actinomycetes; order Streptomycetales; family Streptomycetaceae; genus Streptomyces; species Streptomyces pseudogriseolus. Next base: position 6,269 of record MUNG01000036.1, on the reverse strand, counting down.
GGACTGGGCGTCCACCCGGCAGGCCCGGAACGTATGCGAGAGCAGATGCCGGGAACAAGTGCGACGATCACACAAAGCCCCGTTTGATCTTGGGTTGGGTGGTTTTGGGTGCTTGATCCTTTGCGATCGCCAAGGGGCAACTCCGTTGCGTGGAACGGAGGGAGGGGCGTGTGCGAGGGTGGCCCGGCGGCCGGCGCGCGCGTGACCCACTTCACGGGCCGACGGCCGTGAGGGCATTTGCGGCCAAGAGGAATTGGCGTATCAAGAGCGGCAAATCGGACTCGAGGGTGGGGCAGGATGGTTCACGGGTCGCTGTGTCCGGGAAGCCGAGGTATGTCCGTTGTTATCAGCCGATCAAAAACACTCCACTTCTGATCCCGTATCGCCCTGCTTGTGACCCCGGGCCCTGGCGGTGATCGAAACCTGACCGGATACGCTGAGTCGAGTGGTGGCAGCGACCTATCGACAAACCGTGTAACCGCCAGCAGACACCAGCAGACAGGAGACCCCTCGTGACCGTCGTCGGGCCGTTCGGGCTGAGCGTGCGGGACCAGGCTCTGGAAGCCGATGTCCAGGCCGGATTGACGGCTGTCGAGGAAGGGCTGCTCGAAGCCACCAAGAGCGAGGTGCCGTTCATCACGGAGGCCGCCCAGCACCTGGTGCGGGCCGGAGGCAAGCGGTTCCGCCCGCTGCTGGTGATGCTCTCCGCCCGGTTCGGCGACCCCTACGCGCCCGGCGTCGTGCCGTCGGCCGTCGTCGTGGAGCTCACCCACCTGGCCACGCTCTACCACGACGACGTGATGGACGAGGCCGAGGTGCGGCGCGGGGTCGCGAGCGCGAACACCCGCTGGGGCAACTCGGTCGCCGTCCTCACCGGCGACTTCCTCTTCGCCCGCGCCTCCCACATCCTGGCCGACCTCGGCCCGGAGGCGGTGCGGGTGCAGGCCGAGGCGTTCGAGCGGCTGGTCACCGGCCAGATCCTCGAGACCGCGGGCCCGCAGGACGGCCGCGACCCGGTCGACCACTACCTGGACGTGCTCGGCGGCAAGACCGGCTCCCTGGTCGCCGTCTCCTGCCGGTTCGGCGCGATGATGTCCGGCGCCGACGACACCGTCGTCGACGTCCTCACCCAGTACGGCGAGCGGCTCGGCGTCGCCTTCCAGCTCGCCGACGACGTCCTCGACATCGCCTCCGACTCCCACGAGTCCGGCAAGACCCCCGGCACCGACCTGCGCGAGGGCATCGCCACCCTGCCCGTGCTGCGGCTGCGCGAGCGGGCGGCCCGGCTGGGCCTCGCCGAGGACCTCGCCCTGTGCGAGCTGCTCGACTCCGACCTCACCGACGACACCCGGCACGCCGAGGCGCTGCGCCTGCTGCGCGCCCACCCCGCGCTCGGCCAGGCCCGCCGGGACACCGTGCGCTACGCGGAGGAGGCGCGCGCCGCGCTCGCCCCGCTGCCGGACGGCCCCGCCAAGGCGGCGCTCGTCGAGCTGTGCGACGCCGTGGTGCACCGGGCCGGCTGACCCCGGGCCAGCCCCGGCCGGCCGACCCGCCTGGCCGTTCCGTCCGGGTGCTCCGACCGGCCGTTCCGTCCGGGTGCTCCGACCGGCCGTCCCGGCCGGTCGCCCCGCTCGGTCGCCCCAGTCGGCTGTGCAGCCTGGCCGCCCCGCCCGGCCGCCCCCCGTACGCCTCCGGTACCCGGGTGACCCCTACGGGGCGGGTGAGCCCGCGTCGTCCGTGTCATACCGCAGCAGTACGCGGAGTTGAGCCCGCGGTCTGACGATTCCGTCCCGCGGTTTTGGTCAGATGGACCACGACGGACAACACCACTTCTCACCGTTTCGGGTGAGAATGGCGGCCCGGGCCGAACCGCCGCGAGGACACGGACGGAAGCCGCCGCCGACCACGGAGGGCACACATGGCACCGAACGAGACCGACGACACGACGACCGCGGGGGAGGTCGACGAGGTGCGCGCCGGCCGCCGCAGGGCCGCGCGGTACGTCGTCCCCGTCACCGTGATGGGCGTGGCGGCCGCGACGATCGGACTCGTCCCGGCGCTCGCCGACTCCGGCGACCCCGACCTGCCGGAGATCACGGCCGCGCAGCTCATCGAGAAGATCGCGCAGTCGGACGTGGAGCGGCTGTCCGGCACTGTGAAGATCACCACCGACCTCGGGCTGCCGAACCTCGGCGGGCTGGAGAGCGGCCTGCTGTCCGGCGCGGCGGGCGGAGGCGAGGACGGCGAGGGCTCCTCCGCCGACCCGTCCGGCCGGCTCACCGAGCTGGCGTCCGGCACGCACACCCTGCGCGTCGCCGCCGACGGCCCGGACCGCCAGAAGCTGTCGCTGCTGGAGGACGCGGCCGAGTACAGCCTCATCCACAACGGCAAGGACGTCTGGGGCTACGACAGCGCGTCCAACGAGGTCTACCACTCCACCGTCGGCGAGGCGGGCGCGGCGGACACGGCCCGGCGCGGCGAGCAGCGGCCCCCGGCCACCCCGAAGGACTTCGCGGAGGAGGCGCTGAAGGCGGTCGACGACACCACGTCCGTGAAGGTCGACGGCACCGCCCAGGTGGCCGGCCGCGACGCCTATCGGCTGGTGATCGAGCCCAAGCAGTCCGGCTCCACCGTCGGCGCGGTCAGCATCGCCGTGGATCACAAGACGGGCATGCCGCTGAAGGTCACGCTCACCCCGTCGAGCGGCGGCTCGGCCGTCGTGGACGTCGGCTTCACCCAGGTGAGCTTCGACCGCCCGGACGCCTCCACGTTCGCGTTCACCCCGCCCAAGGGCGCCAAGGTGGCCGAGGACACCGAACAGGACCGCCGCCACGGCGACTTCGGCGGGAAGCCGGAGCGCGGCCCGAAGTCCGAGGAGGACCTGGCCAAGGGCTTCGACGGGCTGACGATGCTCGGCGAGGGCTGGAACAGCGTCGCCACGTTCGACACCGGCTCCGGCTCCGGCCTGCCCACCGGCGAGGAGGCCGGCGGCGACCTCGGCGGCTTCCTCGGCTCGCTCGGCGACCTGGTCAAGGGCGACTTCGGCACGGGCACGGTGTTCAGCACCCGCCTGGTCAACGCCCTGATCACCGACGACGGCAAGGTCTACGTGGGTACGGTCACCAAGGACGCGCTGGTGAAGGCGGCCGAGGCGGGGAAGTAGGAACCCCGCACCCACCGACGCGGCGAGGGGAACGGGGGAGCCGATGGACGAGACGTCCGCCACCGAGCAGCCGGGCGACGGGCGGTCCCCGGGTGATGCCGTCGTCGTCACCCGCGGGCTGACCAAGCGTTACCGCGGCGGACAGCTCGCCGTCGACGGTCTGCACCTGACCGTACCGGCGGGCAGCGTCTTCGGCTTCCTCGGCCCCAACGGCTCCGGCAAGACCACCACGATCCGCACGCTGATGGGCCTGATCGAGCCGACCTCCGGGACGGCGCACGTGCTGGGGCGCCCCATGCCCCGCTCCGCGCGCGCCGTCCTGCCGCACGTCGGCGCGCTCATCGAGGGCCCCGCCCTCTACGGCTTCCTCTCCGGCCGCGACAACCTCCTCCGCTACGACGCCGCCGACCCCACCGCCGACCCGCGCACCCGCACCGCCCGTGTCGCCGCCGCCCTGGACCGGGTGGGCCTCACGGCCGCGTCCGGCAAGAAGGCGCGGGCGTACTCCCTCGGCATGAGGCAGCGCCTCGGACTCGCCGCCGCCCTGCTGCGGCCGCGCCGGCTGCTGGTGCTGGACGAGCCGACCAACGGCCTCGACCCGCAGGGCATGCGGGAGATCCGCGCGCTCGTCCGCGAACTCGCCACCGACGGCACGACCGTCTTCCTCTCCTCCCACCTGCTCGACGAGATCGAGCAGGTCTGCACGCACGTCGCCGTGATGGCGCGCGGCCGGCTGATCACGCAGGGGCCGGTCGCCGAACTGGCCGCCGGTGCCCGGGGCCGCCTGGTGGTCACCACGCCCGACCCGGCGGACGCGGCCCGGGTGCTGAAGGAGCAGGGGCTCGCCGACGTCGTGGCCGACGGCGACCGCGTGAGCGCCGAGCCGCCCGCGCGGGACCTCGCCGAGGTGAACGCGGCCCTGGTCACGGCGGGGGTGCGGGTGCGCGGCTTCGGGGTCGAACGGGCGTCGCTGGAGGACGCGTTCGTGGCGCTGACCGGGGAGGGGTTCGATGTCGCGGGCTGAGACGGCGGCGGGCGTTCCCGCGGAAGCGGGGGCGACGGAGACGGAGACGGCCGTACGGGCGGCGCGTCCGCTGTGGACGCTGGGGCTGTTCCGCGACGAGCTGCGCACCACCTTCCGGCGCTGGCGCACCCTCGCCCTGCTGGGCGTGCTGGCCGCCGTGCCGGTGCTGGTCGGGATCGCCGTGCGGATCGAGACCGGCGACGGTTCGTCCTCCGGGGGCGGCGGGGGACCCGCGTTCGTCTCGCAGATCACCAACAACGGCCTGTTTCTCGTCTTCACCGCGCTCGCCGCGACCCTGCCGTTCTTCCTGCCCATGGCGGTCGGGGTGATCGCGGGCGACGCCGTGGCGGGCGAGGCGGGCGCCGGTACCCTGCGCTACCTGCTGGTCGCCCCCGCCGGCCGCACCCGCCTGCTGCTCACCAAGTACGCGACGGTCATGGTGTTCTGCCTGGCCGCCACCCTGGTGGTGGCCGTCTCGGCGCTGGCCGTGGGCGCGCTGCTGTTCCCGCTCGGTGATCCGACCACCATCTCGGGCACCCGCATTACCTTCAGCGAGGGGCTGCTCCGGGCCCTGCTGATCGCCCTGGTCGTCGCCGCGTCCCTGCTCGGTGTGGCCGCGCTCGGTCTGTTCGTGTCCACGCTGACCAACAGCGGCATCGCGGCGATGGCGACCACGGTCGGACTGCTCATCACCGTCCAGATCCTCGACCAGATCCCCCAGCTGCACGCCCTGCACCCGTACCTGTTCTCGCATTACTGGCTGTCCTTCGCCGACCTGATGCGGGAGCCCGTCTACTGGGACGACCTGACGAAGAACCTCGGCCTCCAGGCCCTCTACGCGGCCGTCTTCGGCTCGGCGGCCTGGGCCCGCTTCACGACGAAGGACGTCACGGCGTAGGCCTCGCGCCCCGAAGGGGCGCGGGGAACTGCGCGACCGGCCCCCACGCACCCGCGGGCGAAGGTGCGGTCGTGCGCGGAGCCCTCACGGAGCCGCCCACGCAGGCGGCCGGAGGGCGGTGACTGCGCCGCGCTGTTCCGCCTCCGCCGCCACCGCGAGCAGCAGCTCCTCCCGGTCGCGTGCGGAGACGAACTGAAGCCCCGCCGGGCAACCCTTCGCGCCGACGCCGGCCGGGAGGCTCGCCGCGGGGTGGCCGCTGAGGTTGAACGACCAGGTGAGCGCGGTGGAGTAGGTGTCGCCTGGACCGTCGTGGCCGTGCGGCGCGGTCGGCGTCGTGGGGGTGAGCAGCAGGTCGGCGCGGTGGAAGAGGTCGTGAAGACGGCGGTCGTTGGCGGTGCGGACGCGGTGGGCGTCGGCGGGGTCGGCGCCCGGGGTGCGCAGGGTGAGCCAGGCGGGGCCGGGGTCGAGAAGGGACAGCCGGACCGGTGGCCGCACGAGGCGCACCACGCGCGCCTCGACCAGCCGCTCGACCACCTCCCGCGCCAGGGCGACCTGCTCGGGACTGGGGTCGGCGTACCCCAGGTCGGGCGACCAGACGGCGGTGAGCGGAAAGCGCGGGGCCGGAGCCTCCGGGCGCCCCGACACGAGCCGCCACCAGAGGCCCGCGTCCGCCGCCGTACGGGCGAGAACACCGGGCGCGGCCAGCCCCGTACGGTCGGCGGAGAGGAACCGGCCGCCGGTCACCTTCAGTCCCGTCACCCCGCACCAGGCCGCCGGGATCCGCACCGAGCCCGCCCCGTCGGCGCCCGTCGCCAGCGGCACCAGCCCGGCCGCCACCGCCACCGCCGCCCCGGCCGAGGACCCGCCCGGCGTACGGTCCGCACGCCACGGATTGACGGTACGGCCGTGCGCCCCGAGCCCCCACGTCTGCCAGGGCGTCCCCGGACCCGGCACGGAGGTGGCGCCCACGGCGACCGCACCGGCCGCGACCAGCGGCTCCGCCGCCCGCAGTCCGCGCCGCCCCTTCACCGCGACCGGCACCCCGGCCAGCGGCAGACGCTCCCCGGCGGCGACCCGCGCATCCACCTCGCCCGCCCGCCGCAGCGCCTCGTCACCCCACACGTCGAGGAACGCGCACAGCACCGGATCGGCGCGTTCGATCCGCGCGAGCGCCTCCGCGACCG
>MUNG01000359.1 GCA_002154585.1 Streptomyces pseudogriseolus | reverse complement strand
CCGCCTCTCCTCCCCGGCCTCCTCCCGGGTCTGGGCATCGACGCGGAGGACCGGGAGTAGCACCGGGGGCGCCCCTCGAAGCGAGGGGCGCCCCCGTCCGCCTGCCCGGCCGCGCTGCCCGGCCCGGGCTCCTAGAAGAACACCGACCGCCGCTGCACGAGCAGCTTGTACAGCGTGTGCTGGATCTGCTCCCGCACCTGGTCGGTCAGGTTGAACATCAGCATCGGGTCCTCCGCCGCCTCCGGCGGATACCCGTCCGTGGGGATCGGCTCCCCGAACTGGATCGTCCACTTCGTCGGCAGCGGAACCGCCCCCAGCGGCCCCAGCCACGGGAACGTCGGCGTGAGCGGGAAGTACGGGAAACCCAGCAGCCGCGCCAGCGTCTTCGCGTTGCCGATCATCGGGTAGATCTCCTCCGCCCCGACGATCGAGCACGGCACGATCGGCGCCCCGTGCCGCAGCGCCGTCGACACGAACCCGCCCCGCCCGAACCGCTGAAGCTTGTACCGCTCGGAGAACGGCTTCCCGATGCCCTTGAAGCCCTCCGGCATCACCCCGACCAACTCGCCCTGCGCCAGCAGCCGTTCGGCGTCCTCCGCGCAGGCCAGCGTGTGCCCCAGCTTCCGTGCCAGCTCGTTCACCACCGGCAGCACGAACACCAGGTCCGCCGCCAGCAGCCGCAGATGACGCCCGGCCGGGTGATGGTCGTGCACGGCGACCTGCATCATCAGCCCGTCCACCGGGACCGTCCCCGAGTGGTTGGCGACGATCAGCGCACCGCCCTCCGCCGGGATGTTCTCGACGCCCTTCACCTCGACCCGGAAGTACTTCTCGTACATCGGGCGCAGCAGCGACATCAGGACCTGGTCGGTGAGTTCCTCGTCGTAGCCGAAGTCGTCGACCTCGTAGTCCCCGGTGAGGCGGCGGCGCAGGAACGCGAGGCCGCTCGCGATCCGCTGCTCCAGGCCGCCGTCCCCGCCCGCACGGTCCGCGGCCGGCTCACGCGGCTCCTCCTCACCGGTCACGGGATCATCCTCCCGCACCCCGGCCGCGCCCGGCAGGGGCTGGACCTCCCCCACCGCGGCGGGCGGCCGTGTCCCGCCCTGCCGCCGCGCGGCCGCACCACGGCGGCGCGACGCGGCACCCCCGCGGGAGCGGTGGTCGTCGTCGAACGGAATGACCTTGGCGTCCGCCATCGTTGCTGCGCTCCTCAGTCGGCGCCGTGCGCCGGCACATGGCCGCTGCCCGGCACGGGCAGCGCGGCGATCCGGTCGACGGCCCTCGCGACGGTCTCCGGCGGCAGCAGCCCCGGACCGCGGCTGCGCACGAAGTCCGCAAACGTTTCGGCAGTCGAGTACTTCGGGGTGAAACCCAGCGTCTCGCGCATCTGGTCCGTCGCCACCACCCGCCCGTGCGTCAGCAGCCGGATCTGCTCGGGCGAGAAGTCCGACATCCCCAGCGTACGCATCAGCGAACCCGCCCAGGTGACCGCGGGAAGCAGCAGCGGCACCGTCGGCCGGCCCAGCCGCCGCGAACACTGCGACAGCAGCAGCACCCCGTCCCCGGCGACGTTGAACGTCCCGCTGTTGAGCGTGCCCCGCCGCGGCTCGTGCGCCCCGATCCGCAGCACCTCGATCACGTCGTCCTCGTGCACGAACTGCAGCCGCGGGTCGTAGCCGAACACCGTCGGCAGCACCGGCAGCGCGAAGTACGACGCGAGCGGGGTGTCCGCGGCCGGACCCAGGATGTTGGCGAACCGCAGCACGCACACCGCGACGTCCGGGCGGCGCCGGGCGAAGCCGCGCACATAGCCCTCGACCTCCACCGTGTCCTTCGCGAAGCCGCCGCTGGGCAACGACTTGGGCGGCGTCGACTCGGTGAACACCGCCGGGTCGCGGGGCGCCGAACCGTAGACGTTGGTGCTGGACTTCACCACCAGCCGCCGGATGTTCGGCGACTTCTGGCAGGCGCCCAGCAGCTGCATGGTGCCGATGACGTTGGTCTCCTTCAGCGACGCCCGGCCGCCGCCGCCCAGCGGCGTGCCCGTCACGTCGAGATGGACGACCGTGTCGGCGCCCGACTCGGCCAGCACCCGCGCGATGGTGGGCTGCCGGATGTCCGCCTGGACGAAGTCGGCGCCGCCCAGATGGTGCTCGGGCCGCACCGCGTCCACGGCGACCACCCGGTCCACCTCGGGATCCCGCTGGATCCGCCGCACGAAGCGGCCCCCGAGCTGCCGGGCCACCCCGGTCACCAGCACGACCTTCCCCAAGATCAGCGCCCTTCTCTCACCCTGCTGCCGACGGCCAACCTATCGGGTCCCGGTCGCCCTGTGACACCGGGCGGATACGTGAAGTGACAACATCCCCACCGCATACACCGGACGTACCACACGGTGACACCCCGAGGCGGTGACGTGCGAGCGGACGGTGCCGTACGAACGGGCAGTGGCCCCCCACCGAATCGCGGTGGGGGGCCACTGGAACACGCTCTCGCGCTGTCGCTTACTTCTTGTTGCGACGCTGGACGCGCGTGCGCTTGAGCAGCTTGCGGTGCTTCTTCTTGGCCATCCGCTTGCGCCGCTTCTTGATAACAGAGCCCACGACTACCCTCGCTCACTTCTCATCACTCGGTGTTTGGGCGCCATGGGCCCACACGACCTTCGAGGGGTCAGCCTACCCGCCCGAGCGCTGAGGTCGTAATCGAGGTGACCGGGAAGGCCCATGAGTGCCCGATACGGACCCTCCCGGCCGCCGTCAGGCCGTGTCCACCCCCACATAGCTCTCGCGGAGGTACTCGTGAACCGCTTGCTCCGGGACGCGGAAGGACCGCCCCACCCGGATCGCGGGCAGATGACCGCTGTGCACCAGGCGGTACACGGTCATCTTCGACACTCGCATCACCGAGGCGACTTCCGCCACGGTAAGGAACTGAACCTCGTTCAGAGGCCTCTCGCCAGCTGCAGCCATGACACACCTGAACCTTCCGCACTCGACGGCCACCGGCTTCCCCTTCCGGTGACTCTTCGTCGTTGCGTGCTCACTCCCCAATGTAGGGGCGGGTGATGCGAGTGGGGAAGAGGTGCACCCATCGGCGGCCTACTGTGACAGACACGCTCGATTGAGTACGTAGCGGGTCAGCGGCAGGTAGTAATCGGACCGCGCACCGTCGTCAACCGGAACGACCACCGACACCGCCCCCTCGGCCTGCCCGACGAACGGCGCCGGGTCGTTCACATCGGCCGGCCCGACGCTCTCGAACCCCAGCTGACCTGCCCCGCAGACCCAGCCGTGGTCCCCGATCACCAGCTGGGGCAGCGGCCCGCCGGCGTCCGCCGCGGCCGCCAGAGCGGCCCGAACCGGGAGGGGGGAGTGCGTGTGCGCGCCCGGCTCACAACCGGGGCGCCGCGCGGTCGCGCCCCGGACCAGCCCGACCCCGCGGACGTAGTCGAGACGGCCTGTGCGTAGACCGAACCGGGTCGTTATGTCGACACAGCGACCCTGCGCGGGGGTGAGGATCTCACATCCCGCCGCCGACAAGGCGTCTGCGAGCACGGCGTAGAAACCGAGCAGCCGATGCGGGTGCCCCGTGCCCAGCAGCACCGGAACACGGCGCCGCGCGGCCTCCGCCAGCAGACTCGCACACGCGTCCAGGGCGGCCAGCGTACGCTCCGGATCGATGACCTCGGGCCCCGACGTCCGACCCGGGTCCGCCGCCACCCCGCACCGCTCGGCCATCAGCGCGAGCACCTCCCGCTCGCTCCACGTCCCGACCGGGTCGAGCCCGATCAGCACCCGCGGATCCCGCGCGGCGAACAGCCGGTAACTGCGCAGACTCTCCTCCCGGGCGGTGCCCACCACCCCGGCGAGCCCAGAGTGCAGAAGATGCGCGCGGAGACGGTCGGCGGTCACCATGCCAGCGATGGTGCGCCACCCGCCTCCGCCCGCGGGCCGGAACACCGCCCACGCCCCACGGTCGGCGTAACACCCCGCATCCGCAGGGACGGTCAGGGCAGCAGGCCCCGCAGCGGGAACACCGCCCGCCGGGTCGCCAGAATCGCCTGGTCCAGCCGGTCCGCCGGGTCGTACCCCTCGTCCCACGCGGCCCACGACACCGGCCACCGCCCGTCCGTCATCCGGTGCGGCGCCGGCTGCCGGGTCCGCGCGTACACCTGCCGCCGCCACTCGTCGGGCACCGGCGCCGTCGGCTCCACGGGCCGCCCGGCCGCGATGCCCACCAGGTGCGACCACGACCGCGGCACCACCTCGACCACCGCGTAACCCCCACCGCCCAGCGCCACCCACCGGCCGTCGGCGTGCTCGTGCGCCAGCTCGTGACACGCCACCTGCACCGCCCGCTGCGCGTCCAGCGACACCGCCAGATGCGCCAGCGGGTCCTCGAAGTGCGTGTCGGCCCCGTGCTGCGTCACCAGCACCTGCGGCCGGAAGTCCGCGATCAGCTCCGGCACCACCGCGTGGAACGCCCGCAGCCAGCCCGCGTCCCCGGTGCCCGCCGGCAGCGCCACGTTCACCGCGCTGCCCTCCGCGCTCGGCGCGCCCGTCTCCTCCGGCCACCCGGTCTGCGGGAACAGCGTCCGCGGATGCTCGTGCAGCGAGATCGTCAGCACCCGCGGGTCCTCCCAGAACGCCGCCTGCACCCCGTCCCCGTGGTGCACGTCGACGTCGATGTACGCCACCCGCTCCGCACCCAGCTCCAGCAGCCGGGCGACGGCCAGCGCGGCGTCGTTGTACACGCAGAACCCGGACGCGGCCCCCGGCATCGCGTGGTGCAGCCCGCCCGCGAAGTTCACCGCGTGCAGCGCCTCCCCGCGCCACACCGCCTCCGCCGCGCCCACCGACTGCCCCGCGATCAGCGCCGACACCTCGTGCATCCCCGCGAACGCCGGATCGTCGATCGTCCCCAGCCCGTACGACTGGTCCGCCGCCCCCGGATCCGCCGACGCGGCCCGCACCGCGTCGATGTAGTCCTCCCGGTGCACGAGCCGCAGCGTCGACTCCCCCGCCGCCTTCGCCGCGACCACCTCGACGTCACGGTCCAGGCCGAGGGCGCCGACCAGGCTGCGCGTCAGCGCCAGCCGGACCGGGTCCATCGGATGGTCCCGGCCGAAGTCGTAGCCCGTTACTGCTTCGTCCCACATCAGCTGTGCGCGGCCGCTCATGCCCGCCACCGTATCGGTCGGCCCCCGGCGCGAACGAACGGGCGTGCACGAGCGTCACCAGCACCAACACCATCGGCACCAGCATCGCCCCGCGATAGCTCCAGGCGTCCCCCAACGCTCCCACCAACGGCGAGCCGACCAGGAAACCCACGTAGTTGAAGACGTTCAGCCGCGCCACGGCCGCGTCCGACGCCCCAGGCCGCCCCGTCCGGTGCGCCCGCCGCCCGGCCGCCGCGAACGTCTGCGGCACCAGCACGCACAGCCCGAGACCCAGCAGCGTGAACCCCAGCATCCCCGCCCACAC
>MUNG01000358.1 GCA_002154585.1 Streptomyces pseudogriseolus | reverse complement strand
GGCGGTGCGGGCCGCCCGCCGTGCCTTCGACGAGGAGGACTGGGCGAACGCCCCCACCCGGCGCCGTGCCGACCTGCTGATGCGGGTGCACGACCTGCTGCTGCGCGACATCGACGAGATCGCCCGCACCGAGACCCTCGACACCGGCAAGACGCTGGCCGAGGGCCGCTTCGACGTGGAGGACGTGGCGAACGCCTTCCGCTACTTCGCGGAGCTGGCCGGCAAGGACGGAGGGCGGGTCGTCGACGTGGGCCCCGACGTCCTCAGCCGTGTCGTGTACCAGCCCGTCGGTGTGTGCGCCCTCATCGCCCCGTGGAACTACCCGCTGCTGCAGGCCTCGTGGAAGGTCGCGCCCGCGCTGGCGGCCGGCAACACCATCGTCCTCAAACCGAGCGAGATCACCCCGCTCACCACCGTCGCCCTGTTCCGGCTGATCGAGGAGGCGGGCGCCCCGCGAGGCGTCGCCAACCTCGTCCTCGGCTCCGGCGCGACCGTCGGCGCGGCCATGACCTCCCACCCCGAGGTCGACCTGGTGTCCTTCACCGGCGGCCTGGCCACCGGGCGCGCCATCATGGCGGCCGCGGCCGAGGGGCCGAAGAACATCGCCCTGGAACTCGGTGGCAAGAACCCCAACATCGTTTTCACGGACGCCGACTTCGAGGCCGCCGTCGACTATGCGCTCGACGCCGCCTTCCTGCACGCCGGTCAGGTCTGCTCCGCCGGGTCACGCCTGCTGGTGGAGGACTCGCTGCACGACCGGTTCGTCGAGGCGTTCGCCGAGCGTGCCCGGCAGATCCGGCTGGGCAACGGCCTGGAGGAGGGCACCGAGAGCGGGCCGCTCAGCTCCGCCGAGCACCGGGAGAAGGTCGAGCGCTACATCGCCCTCGGCAAGGAGGAGGGCGCCCGGCTCGTCACCGGCGGCGCCCGCCCCGACGACCCCGCCCTGAGCCGCGGCTACTTCCTGCTGCCGACGATCTTCGCCGACTGCGACCGGTCCATGCGCATCGTGCAGGAGGAGGTGTTCGGCCCGGTGGTCACCGTCGAACGGTTCCGCACCGAGGACGAGGCCGTGGAACTCGCCAACGACACCCGCTACGGGCTGGCCGGCGGCGTCTGGACGTCCGAGGCGAGCCGCGCGCAGCGCGTCGCGCAGCGGCTGCGGCACGGCACCGTGTGGATCAACGACTTCCACCCCTATGTGCCGCAGGCCGAATGGGGCGGCTTCGGCCGCTCCGGCGTCGGGCGCGAGCTCGGGCCCACGGGCCTGCGCGAGTACCAGGAGGCCAAGCACATCTACCAGAACCTCGCCCCGGGACCCTCCGGCTGGTTCAAGGGCACGAGCGGCGGCAGCTGACCCGACGGCGTCACTCGGGCCGCGGCACTCATGCTCCGCACTCGAGCCGCGTCACGCCGGCCCTTCCCCCACCCCACGGTCCCGAAGAAAGGCAGCCCATGGCCTCCACCACCCCTCACGGCGCGGAGTCGGACTACGACTACGTCATCGTCGGCGGCGGCACCGCCGGCTGTGTGCTCGCCGCACGGCTCAGCGAGGACCCCGACTGCCGCGTCTGCGTCGTCGAAGGCGGACCCAGCGACGTGGGCGACGACCGCATTCTGCGCCTGCGCAACTGGATCAACCTGCTCGGCTCGGAGTTCGACTACGGCTACACCACCGTCGAACAGCCGCGCGGCAACTCCCACATCCTGCACTCGCGGGCCCGCGTCCTCGGCGGCTGCTCCTCGCACAACACCCTGATCAGCTTCCTGCCGCTGCCGCAGGACCTCGACGACTGGGTGGCCGCCGGCTGCGCCGGCTGGGACCCGGGCACGATCCTGCCGTACCGCGACCGGCTGCGGACCACCATCGTCCCGGTGGCGGAGGCCGACCGGAATCCCATCGCCAAGGACTTCGTCACCGCCGCCGCCCGCGCCACCGGCGTCCCCGTCGTCGACGACTTCAACGCCGAGCCCTTCGCCGACGGCACCGGCTTCTTCTCCCTCGCCTACGAGCCGGAGGGCAACCTGCGTTCCTCCGCCTCCGTCGCCTATCTGCACCCCGTCCTCGACCGCCCCAACCTCACGCTCATGCTGGAGACCTGGGCGCACCGGCTGCTCACCGACGAGGACGGACGGCTCACCCGGGTCGCGGTGCGCGGCGCCGACGGCGAGCCCGCCACCGTACGCGCGACCCGTGAACTGCTGCTGTGCGCGGGGGCGATCGACACCCCGCGGCTGCTGATGCTGTCCGGCATCGGTCCCGCCGACGACCTGCGGCGTCTCGGCATCGACGTGAGCGTCGACCTGCCCGGCGTGGGGGAGAACCTGCTGGACCACCCCGAGTCGGTGATCGTCTGGGAGACGCGCGGCCCGCTGCCGCCCAACTCCGCGATGGACTCCGACGCGGGCCTGTTCCTGCGCATGGACAAGAGCCAGCCGCGGCCCGACCTGATGTTCCACTTCTACCAGGTGCCGTTCACCGTCAACACCGAACGGCTCGGCTACCCGGTCCCGGAGCACGGGGTGTGCATGACGCCGAACGTGCCCCGCGCCCGCTCCACCGGCCGTATGTGGCTGCGCAGTTCGAACCCGTCCGAGCATCCCGCCCTGGACTTCCGCTACTTCACCGATCCCGAGGGCCACGACGAGCGCACGATCGTCGAAGGGCTCAAGGTGGCCCGCGAGATCGCCGCGACCGACCCGCTGAAGGACTGGCTGGTGCGTGAGGTGGCGCCCGGGCCCGACGTCACCTCCGACGCCGCCCTGTCGGAGTACGGTCGCCGCGTCGCCCACACCGTCTACCACCCCGCGGGCACCTGCCGGATGGGCGCCGCCGACGACCCGACGGCCGTGTGCGACCCGGAGCTGCGGCTGCGCGGCGCCGAGGGCGTGCGCGTCGTCGACGCCTCGGTGTTCCCGACGATGCCCACCATCAACCCCATGGTGACGGTGCTGCTCGCCGCCGAACGCGCCGCCGACCTCATGACCGGACGGCCCGGTCCGGACGGCCGGGCGGCGACGCGGTGACCGTGGGGGAGAAGGGCGCCGGCGCGCCGGAGGACGTCCCGTCCGACGACGAGCCGTCCGGCCCGGTCCGTCTCAAGCCCGTCGTCTTCTTCGGCGCGGCCCTTCTCGTCCTGGCGATCTCCCTCTGGGCGATCGTCACCCCGTCGGGCGCCGAGCACGCCATCGGTGTCGTCGTCGGCAGGATCTCCGCCTGGTTCGGCTGGTACTACTTCCTCGCCGCCACCCTCTACCTGCTGTTCGTGGTGTTCGTCGCCGCGTCCAAGTACGGCGCCGTCAAGCTGGGCCCCAAGCACTCCCGGCCCGACTACGGCCTGTTCACCTGGGGGTCGATGCTGTTCGCGGCGGGCATCGGCATCGACCTGATGTTCTTCTCGGTGTCGGGCCCGGTCAGCCACTACCTCGCGCCGCCCGAGGGCGACCCCGAGACGCTGGCGGCCGCCCGGCAGGCGGTGGTCTGGACGCTGTTCCACTACGGCATCACCGGCTGGGGCATGTACGCGCTGATGGGCATGGCGCTCGGCTACTTCTCCTTCCGCTACCGGCTGCCGCTGGCCATCCGCTCCGCGCTGTACCCGATCATCGGACGCCGCATCCACGGCCGGATCGGCGACACCGTCGACCTCGCCGCCATCATCGGCACCGTCTTCGGCATCGGCGTCACCCTGGGCATCGGCGTGGTACAGCTCAACTACGGCCTGAAGGCGCTCTTCGACGTCCCGGAGGGGCTGACCGCGCAGATCGCGCTCATCGTCATCGCGGTGGGCATGGCCACCGTGTCCGCGGTCTCCGGCGTCGACAAGGGCATCCGCCGGCTGTCCCAGCTCAACATCATGCTCGCCGCCCTGCTGATGTTCTACATCCTCGTCGTCGGCGAGCCGTTCCGGCTGCTCAACGCCATCGTGCAGAACGTCGGCGACTACGTCAGCGGCTTCCCCTCGATGACCCTGAACACCTTCGCCTACGACCAGCCCACCGAGTGGCTCGACGCGTGGACGCTGTTCTTCTGGGCGTGGTGGGTCGCCTGGGCGCCGTTCGTCGGCCTGTTCCTGGCGCGCATCTCCCGCGGCCGCACGCTGCGCGAGTTCGTCGCGGCGACGCTGGTCATCCCGTTCCTCTTCACCGGGCTCTTCCTGGCGATCTTCGGCAACAGCGCCCTGTTCCTGGTGCGCGACGGCAACACCGAGTTCGGCGAGATCGCCATGAACGTCCCCGAACAGGGCTTCTACAGCCTGCTCGAGCAGTTCCCCGGCTTCACGTTCAGCGCCGGACTCGCCACCTTCGTCGGCCTGCTGCTGTACGTCACCTCCGCCGACTCCGGCGCCCTGGTGATGGGCAACCTCAGCGCCGACCTGCCCACCCCGATGACCGACGCGCCGACGTACCTGCGCATCTTCTGGGCGGTGGCGACCGGTCTGCTCACCCTCGCCATGCTCATCGTCGGCGGTGTGCAGGCACTCACCAACGCCACCATCATCATGGGCCTGCCCTTCTCCTTCGTGATGTTCCTGATCATGGCGGGGCTCTATCTCGCCCTGAGGACCGAGGGGATGAAGGCCGAGGCACGCGTCACCACGCTGCCCGGCTCGCTCTCCGGACGCACGGTGCCGCAGGGACCGCACGGCGCGCCGAACTGGCGGCACCGGCTGGCGCGCGCGATGTCGTTCCCCGGTCGGCGGGCGGCCGCGCGGTTCGTGGACCACGTGGCCCGGCCCGCCTCCGCGGAGGTGACGCAGGAACTGCGGCAGCAGGGAGCCGAGGCGGAGACGGTCGAGGGCACCGTCGAGGACAGCGGCCTCACCCATGTCGGCCTGCGCGTGCCGGTCGGCGAGGACGACGTGTTCCTCTACGAGGTGTGGCCCGTCGAGCGCCCCACCCCCGCCTTCGCCATCCGGTCGGTCGAGGAACGCGACACCTACGTGCGGTTCGAGGTCCGTCTCGCCGAGGGCAACCAGGACTACGACGTGATGGGGTACACCAAGGAGCAGCTCATCGCCGACGCCCTCGACCAGTACGAGCGGTACCTGGAGTTCCTGCGGGTGCGCCACGACGCGTCCACCCGCTCCAACCTCCCCGACCACCGCCCGGACGCACCGGACGCGCACCTGCCGGAGGGGTGAGGGGCGGTCTCGCGTCGCCGCCTGTAGTCAGTTGGCGAGGGGCGGCAGTCGCAGGCCCGGTGTCAGCCGGCGACGGGCGGCTGTTCCACCTCCGGTGTGAGGCGGGTGAGGTCCGGGTCGCCGAACTCGTCGCGCAGGGCCTGGAAGGCGGTCACCTTGTCCTCGCCGAAGCGGCGGACGTGGGAGGCGTACTCGTCGGGGGAGAGGAACCGGTCGGGGTGCGACTTGGAGTGGAACTTGTCCGCGTACATCACCAGCCGCTCCTCCGGCGTCTCCGCCAGATAGTCGGCGGGCGGGACGGGGAGGTTCTGGCGCACGACGTCCTGCCGGGTCAGTCCGACACCGGTGTGGTGGGAGCAGAAGCGGCACAGGGCGGCGGGGAAGCCCTCGCTCTCCAGGAGTTCCTGGCCGAGCAGGCCGTGCCGGATGTAGTTCTTGTGATCCAGCCGTCCCTCGTCGTCGTAGAGACGGTGGACGCCGATGTCGTGCAGGAGGCAGCCGGCCCGGACCAGTTCCGCGTCGAGGTGGGCGAGGTGCGGCGACGCCAGCAACTGCTCGGCGACGCTCCAGACGATCTCGCAGTGGCGGTGGACGGAGGCGAACGCCTCGGCCGTCGGCGCGTGCGTCTCGTGCAGCGCGCGGATCTCTTCGGGTCCCGGAATCCTCATCCGGGGAGCGTAACAACCGCAGGTGGAAGCGGGTGGAGGAGTTGCCGGGCCGGGAGCCTCAGCGTCTCGCCGGAGGATGCGGAAGAGTCACCAGAAGCGGAAGAGTTCCCACCGTCGCCCCTTTCACGCGATCCGGTGATAACGCCCGAAGCGGGCACTGGGCGGTCCCGCGGGCCGTTCGACGGGGTGACGGGGGCGGTCGTCGCCCCCGCGAGGCACCGACGACGGGGGAGACACCATGACGCTTCAGTTCCTGCGGAACGCCGACGGCACGGTCACCGGACGCAACGAGACCAACGGCTTCACCGTGACGCATGCCGACGAGGAGGAGGTGAAGCGGCAGTTGTACGAGGACGCGGGCTGGGAGTACACGCCCCCGCCGCCTCCCCTCCCGCCGGGACACCACCGCTTCCTGCTGACCCACGAGGAGGACGGGAGCTGCGGCTTCGAGGACGAGCGGTACGCGGGGCTGCGGGAGAGGCCGCCCGAAGGCTGCGTGCCTGCCGGCCACGGGCACTTCGCCCTGGAGTGCGAGCGCCCCGGAAAGACGCTGCTGGACGCCGTGGCGGCCACGGTCGCGGAGATCCGGCGCGACCACGGGCTGGTGATGAACGGCCTGCGGGTGGCCGGGAGACCGGAGGAGTGGCCGGACGCCGAGGTGCGGAGCGGTGACGCGGCCGCGCGGGTGGCGCATCTGGTGCTGACGGCCGCGCACCGGTCGAGACGGCTCGGGTACGGGCGGAAGGAGCTGGTGCGGCTGCTGGACGCCACAGGGATCGAGTAGCGGGGTGACGAGGGCGCGCGGGTGTGTGACGCGCGCTGTCCGTCCGACGGGGCGTCAGCTCGTCACCAGTTCCCGCGGCGCCCTGCGCCCGGCCGCTGCCGCCGGCCCCGCCTGGGTCGCCCGGTGGGTGCGGTACAGCCACAGCACGTCCCGGCCGAACGACCACACCAGCAGGCCGAGGGCCAGGGCCACGACGCCGACGTTGACCAGGTGAGGAAGGAGCGCGGAGGCCGCCACCAGCAGCAGCACGCCCTGGAGCGCCGCGACCGTCTTGCGAGCCGTGCTCGGCGGGAGCGGCGCGGTCAGCCACGGCCACACCCGGGCGGCGGCGACGAACACGTAGCGCATGGCGCCGATCAGCAGCACCCAGGGGCCCATCGCCATCGACACGTACACGCTGAGCACCAGGATCAGGAAGGCGTCGACCTCCATGTCGAAGCGGGCGCCCAGCGCCGTCGAGGTGCCGGTCCTGCGGGCGACCTTGCCGTCGACGCCGTCGAGGATGAGGGCCACGGCCGTCAGGCCGACGAAGAGGGAGACAGGAGGTGAGTCCTGGAACGAGTCCGCGACCAGCGCGGTCACCCCGCCGACGAGGGTGGCCCGGCCGAGGGTGACCCGGTTCGCCGGGCCGAAGGTGCGCGACCCCGCCCGGTGCAGGGCCCGGGACAGCACCGCCCAGGTGGCGATCGCGAACGCGAGGCCCGTGGCCCAGCCCGCGGGGCCCATGCCGATCGCGGTACCGATCAGGGCCAGCAGCAGGATCTGTACGCCCGCTCCCAGAGCGGTCTCCTGCTGGACGAGCCTCGCGTCGTACGTGTTGTTCAGGGCCACCGAACACCCTCCGGCCGTGTGACAGAGTCGATCAACGCCGCTACCTTGTGCGCGGCCTGTGCACCACTCCGTACGCGCGCAGGATCCCGATCGTTCAGGAGGACTTCGATGAACCGCGCCGCACGTGCGTTCTGGCTCGACTCACCTGGCCGGGGCGAGATCCGTGACGTGGACCTGCCGGAGCCGGGCCCGGACGAGGTCCTGGTGCGCGCCCTGTACTCGGGTGTCAGCCGGGGCACGGAGACGCTCGTGTTCCGCGGAGGGGTGCCGGAAAGTCAGCACGGCGCGATGCGGGCGCCGTTCCAGGAGGGCGACTTCCCCGGACCGGTGAAGTACGGCTACCTGAGCGTCGGCGTGGTCGAGGAGGGGCCGCCGTCGCTCACCGGGCGGACGGTGTTCTGCCTGTACCCGCACCAGACGCGGTACGTGGTGCCGGCGGCGGCCGTGACACCCGTGCCCGAGTCGGTGCCGGCCGGGCGGGCGGTGCTCGCCGGCACCGTGGAGACCGCCGTCAACGCCCTCTGGGACGCGGCGCCCCTGGTCGGCGACCGGATCGCGGTGGTCGGCGGCGGGATGGTCGGCTGCTCGGTGGCCGCGCTGCTCGCCCGCTTCCCCGGCGTGCGCGTCCAGCTCGTCGACGCCGACCCCGCGCGGGCCGCGACCGCGAAGGCCCTGGGAGTGGGCTTCGCCCTGCCCGCGGACGCCGACGGAGAGTGCGACCTGGTGGTGCACGCCAGCGCCACCGAGCAGGGGCTCGCCCGCGCGCTGGAGCTGCTGCGGCCCGAGGGCACGGTCGTCGAGCTCAGCTGGTACGGCGACCGGAGCGTGAGCGTGCCGCTGGGCGAGGCGTTCCACTCCCGGCGGCTGACCGTCCGCGGCAGCCAGGTCGGCACCGTCTCCCCGGCCCGCGCGCACCGCGGTTACGGGGACCGCCTCGCCCTCGCCCTCGACCTGCTCGCCGACCCCGCTCTCGACTCCCTTGTCACGGGCGAGTCGCCCTTCGAGGACCTGCCCGCCCTGATGCCCCGCCTCGCCTCCGGCGAACTCCCCGCGCTGTGCCACCGGGTGCGCTACGACGACCCCGGAGCGGGCGCACACGCCTGACCTGAGAAAAGACACGACCGACGCTGAACACGGGAAGGAAGCCAGCCGTACTACTCGACATCCCCGCCTCCAGACCGGCGGGGAACAGACGCGCCGCACCTGGAGGGTCGTCCGTTGTTCAGCATCACCGTCCGCGATCACATCATGATCGCCCACAGCTTCCGCGGCGAGGTCTTCGGACCGGCCCAGCGCCTGCACGGGGCCACGTTCCTCGTGGACGCCACCTTCCGGCGCGAACAGCTGGACGAGGACAACATCGTCGTCGACATCGGCCTGGCCACGCAGGAACTCGGGGCCGTCGTGGGAGAGCTGAACTACCGCAACCTCGACAACGAGCCCGACTTCGCCGGGGTGAACACGTCCACCGAGTACCTGGCAAAGGTCATCGCCGACCGGCTCGCCGAGCGCATCCACAAGGGAGCGCTCGGGGAGGGGGCCAAGGGCATCGCGCGGATCTCCGTCACCCTGCACGAGTCGCACATCGCCTGGGCGAGTTACGAGCGTGCGCTGTGACCGACACGACCGTCGGCACCACTGCCGGCACGACCGAGACGACGACCGGCAGGACGCTCGACACCACCACCCGGACGGCAGGCCGAGGCGGCGCCGGCCGCCTGGACTACGTGCCCGTGCAGGCGTCCTTCCGGAGGAACGGCGGGATCATCCCCATGTCCCTGCGCTCCGTGCACTTCGTGATGCCCGGCGGGGTCGACGACCGCTCCGCCCCGAGCGGCGGCAACGCCTACGACCGGCGCGTGTGCCTGGACCTGCCCGGCTTCGGCTGGCAGGCGCACCGGCACCCGGTCCCCGGTGACTGGCCCCGCCCCGACGCGGCCGCCCGCGACGCACTCGCCCGCACCCTGCGCGAACTGCCCGACGGCGCGGTCGTCCTGCTCGACGGGCTGGTCGCCTGCGGGGTGCCCGAGGTGATCGTGCCCGAGGCGGAGGCGGGGCGCCTGCACATGGTGGTGCTCGTCCACCTGCCGCTCGGCGACGAGACCGGCCTGGACGCGGCCGTCGCCGCCGAACTGGACGCCCGTGAGCGCGCGGTGCTGCGGGCCGTGCCCGCCGTCGTCGCCACCAGCGAGTGGGCGGTGCGCCGGCTCGTCTCCCACCACGGGCTCGCCCCCGATCGCGTGCATGTCGCCGCTCCCGGCGCCGACATCGCGCCCCTCGCCCCGGGCACCGACGGCGTCTCGCACCTGGTGTGCGTCGCCGCGGTCACCCCGCGCAAGGGCCAGCACCGGCTGGTGGAGGCGCTGGCGACGGTGACCGACCTGCCGTGGACCTGCTCCCTGGTCGGCGGACTCGGACACGACCCCGAGTACGTCGCCCACCTGCGCGGCCTCGTCCGCGACCACGGTCTTCAGGACCGCCTGGAGCTGACCGGGCCGAAGTCCGGCGCCGAACTCGACGCCGCCTACGCCGCCGCCGACCTGATGGTCCTCACCTCCTACGCCGAGACCTACGGCATGGCCGTCACCGAGGCCCTGGCCCGCGGCATCCCCGTGCTGGCGACCGACGTCGGCGGACTGCCCGAGGCCGTCGGCCGCGCCCCCGACGGCGGCGTGCCCGGCATCCTCGTCCCGCCGGAGAACCCGGCCGCGATCGCCGCCGAACTGCGCGGCTGGTTCGGCGAGGCCGACGTACGGCGGCGGCTGAAGGCGGCCGCCCGCGGCCGGCGGGCCGCGCTCGGCGGCTGGGCCGGCACGGCACAGAGTCTCGCGGGAGTCCTGCGCCGGCTCCCCACCGCGTCCGGGAGGGCGGCATGACACGACCGACCACCACCCAGGCCGCCGCCGCGATCCCGGCCCAGCCCGGACCCCGGGACGTCACCGGCGCGGCGCCCGCGACGCCAGGGAGCGACATGGCACCCAGCGGCTCCACAGACGGCGCGTCCGTCATCCCCGGCGCCGGACCGGCCGGACCCCGCCCCGGCGAACGGGCCACCGTGCGGCTGCGGGACACCGGCGAGGAGGAGCCGCCCCGCTACGCGCCCGAGTGGCTCCAGCTGCGCGAACCGGCCGACGCCGCCGCCCGCTCCTACGACCTGCTGGACCCGCTGCGGATCCGGCTCGCCAACCTGCCCGGACGGGCCGGCGGCGGACTCGTCGTGCACGACATCGGCTGCGGCACCGGCTCCATGGGACGCTGGCTGGCGCCCCGTCTGGACGGCACGCAGCACTGGGTGCTGCACGACCGCGACCCCTATCTGCTGCACTTCGCCGCGGTGGCCTCCCCGCGCTCCGCCGCCGACGGCAGTCATGTCACCGTCGAGACCCGGCGCGGCGACGTCGCCCGGCTCACTTCGGACGCGCTGGCCGGAGCCTCCCTGGTGACGGCGTCCGCGCTGCTCGACGTCCTCACCCGCGAGGAGGTCGGCGCGCTGGCCGCCGCCTGCGCGGGAGCCGGCTGCCCCGCGCTGCTCACCCTGTCGGTGGCCGGACGCGTGGAGCTGACGGAGCAGCACCCGCTGGACACGGAGATCACCGAGGCGTTCAACGCCCACCAGCGCCGCGGCGGGCTCCTCGGCCCGGACGCGGTCACCGCCGCCGCCGAGGCGTTCACCGAGCACGGCGCGACCGTACGGCTGAACCCCAGCCCGTGGCGGCTCGGCCCGGAGGACGCCGCCCTGACCGAGCAGTGGCTGCGCGGCTGGGTCGGCGCGGCGGTGGAGGAGCGGCCGGAGCTGGCGGAGCGTGCCACCGCCTATCTGGCCGAGCGCCTCGACGCCTGCGCGGCGGGGAAGCTGCGGGTGGTCGTGCACCACACCGACCTGCTCGCCCTGTGCCGCCCGGTGGACGGCGGCGCATGAGCACGCACACGGGGGAGACGGCCGGGGCGGAGACGCCCACGGCGGAGGCGCCGGCGGGCAGGGGCGGCGTCCGCCGGCTGCTCGGACGGTTCGGCGGTCCCGCCGTGCGCACCCGCCTCGGCACGCTCGCCGGTGTCGTCATCCTCGCCGTGCTGTTCTGGCGGCTCGGCACCGGCGCCTTCGTCGACGGGGTGCGGCGCATCGACGCGTCCACGCTGGCCGCCGCGCTCGGCATCGGGCTGGTGACCACCGTGTTCAGCGCCTGGCGCTGGGCGCTGGTGGCGCGCGGCATCGGCATCCGGCTGCCGTTCGGCGCGGCCGTGGCGGACTACTACCGGGCGCTGTTCCTCAACGCGGCGCTGCCCGGCGGCGTCCTCGGCGACGTGCACCGGGCCGTGCGGCACGGTCAGGACGCCGGTGACCTCGGGCGGGGCGTACGGGCGGTGGTGCTGGAGCGGACCGCCGGGCAGCTCGCGCTGTTCGCCGCCGGGGGAGCGGTCCTGCTGACCATGCCCTCCCCGGTCCACGACCAGATGCGCCAGACCGCCCTGCCGGCCGGGCTCGGACTGCTGGGGGCCTGCGCGGTGGTGCTGGCCCTGCGGATGAACCGGGCGCCGTCCGGGCGGAAGCCCCGCGTGGTGCGCGGGCTGCTCGGTGAGGCGCGGCAGGCGCTGTTCTCGCGGAGCACCGCGCCGGGCGTGCTCGTGTCGTCGGTGGTGGTGCTCGCCGGGTACGTGGCCATGTTCGTGCTCGCCGCGGACGTCGCCGGGGCCGGGGCGTCGGTGGCGCAGCTGCTGCCGCTCGCGCTGCTGGCGCTGCTGGCGATGAGCCTGCCGCTGAACGTGGGCGGCTGGGGGCCGCGGGAGGGCGTCGCCGCGTGGGCGTTCGGCGCGGCGGGTCTCGGCGCGGGACGGGGGCTGACGGTCGCCGTGGTGTACGGGGTGCTCAGCCTGGCGGCCAGCCTGCCGGGAGCGGTGGTGCTGGTGGCGCGGTGGTACACGGCCGCCCGTGACCGCCGCACGGCCGACCCCGCACACTCCACGGCGGCCACGCGGGCCGTCCCGGAACCGGCCGTCATGGAACCCCGCCCGCTCGCCCGGGAGACGGGGACACCGGGGCCGGACCGGCAGGGACTCCTCGTCCGGATTCCCGCTCAGCTGTCGGAGGTCAGAAGCGAGAAATACGCGCCGAAGGAATCCGCCAGGCTCGCGAGGAGTTCCCTGCCCTTTTCCGCGGTGCCCAGCGAAGGCCGGCCGATGACGCCGGAATCCGTATAGGCGGACATTCCGGTGGTGAGCAGATGACGCCGGTCGTCCGAAACGTGGTCGGACGTCTCGTAACCGGGACGGAGAACCTCGGGAGAAGTGTGGAGAAGAATCGACGTCTCGATTTCGCCCGCGTGCATGTCCGTCAGCAGCGACGTGACGACCCCGGCGCGCACCCGTGCCGCCTCCCAGTCCTCCGGGGCCGGGAAGAGCGCCATCCGCTCACCGCGCGCGGACGCCTCCTGGACGACGTTGCCCAGCACGTAGTTGCCGCCGTGCCCGTTGACCAGCACGAGCGTGTCGACGCCCGAGCGGCGCAGGGAGTCGGCGATGTCCCGCACCACCGCGTGCAGGGTCACGGAGGAGATGGACACCGTGCCCGGCCAGGCCGCGTGCTCGTGCGAGCAGGAGATGGTCACCGGGGGAAGGAGGTGCACGGGGTGGGAGTCGGCGACGGCCCGCGCGATCGCGCAGGCGACCAGGGTGTCCGTCGCCAACGGCAGGAAGGGGCCGTGCTGTTCATGGCTTCCGACCGGAAGTACCGCGATCTGACGTGAGACACCGGCTCCCCGCGTCCGTACATCCTCAGTAGTATCCGCCGGCAACAGACCGTGCACCGGGCCGTATGCCGCCGACCGCTCGTGTGAACCACCCATATCCGTCACGGCCTTTCGTCTCTGCTTAGGAACTCGAGAATCATGACAGAAAAAATAGGCGTACTCGGCAAGCAGCCTCAGCGGCGGACCGGTGTGGAGCGCGTCGTGAATGCGCCGCTGCCCACCGTGTACGGGAAGTTCCAGGCGATCGGTTACCTGGACCACGACCGCGGTGACGAACAAGTGGCGCTCGTGTACGGCGACCTGGGCTCGGACCGGGTGCTCACCCGGCTGCACTCGGAGTGCCTCACGGGCGACGCCTTCGGCTCCCAGCACTGCGAGTGCGGCGACCAGCTGGCCGCGGCGCTGCGCGCGGTCGTCGCCGAAGGGGCGGGCGTCGTCGTCTACTTGAGGGGCCACGAGGGCCGCGGCATCGGTCTGCTCGCCAAGCTGCGCGCGATGGCGCTCCAGGCGGAGGGCCTGGACACCGTGGAGGCGAACCTGGCGCTCGGACTGCCGGTCGACGCCCGCGACTACGCCGTGGCCGCCGGGATGCTGAAGGACCTGGGCGTGCGGTCGGTACGGCTGATGTCCAACAACCCGCGCAAGCGCGAGGCGCTCGTGCGGCACGGCGTGGAGGTCGACGAGCAGGTGCCGCTGCTGATCGAGCCGTGCGAGAGCAACATCACCTACCTGCGCACCAAACGGGAGCGGCTCGACCACCACCTCCCGCACCTGGACGCGGTCGGGCACCTGTCCTGACGCCCCGCCGGCCGGTGGAACCGCCGCGGCGGGCAGGTCAGTCGGTGAGTGCCTCGTGCACCAGCCGTCTGAGGTCGCGGTAGACGGTGTGGGAGGACCTGGGCCGCACCTGCGTGTAGAACTGCACGGTCAGGTCGCGGCCGGGGTCGACCCAGAAGGTCGTGGTGGCCACCCCGCTCCAGCCGTAGGCGCCGAGGCCGGACGGTTCCCGGGTGCGTGAGGGGTCGACGACCACGGAGACGCCGAGGCCGAACCCGACGCCCTCGTTGCCGGGGTCGTCGTGCGGGGGGACGCCGGCGGTGCGCAGATCGGCGCCGCCCGGGAGGTGGTTGCGGGTCATCAGCCGGACCGTCTCCGGTCGGAGCAGCCGCGTGCCGTCGAGTTCGCCGTGGCGGCGCAGCAGTTCCATGAAGCGGTGCATGTCGTGGGCGGAGGCCACCATGCCGCCGCTGCCGGACAGGAAGCGGGGGCGGCCCCGCAGCGGCAGCCCGTCGATCGGCTCGAGGTCCCCGTCGTCCGTCTCGCCGTACAGTTCCGCGAGCCGCTCCGCCTGCGCGTCGCTCACCTCGAACCCGGCGTCCTCCATGCCGAGCGGCCGGAACACGCGCTCGGTCAGGTACGCGTCGAGTGGGCGGCCGGAGACGACCTCGACGATCCGGCCGAGCACGTTGGTGGCGACCGAGTAGTTCCACCGAGTGCCGGGGTCGAACATCAGCGGCAGGCTCGCGTACACGTCGGTCGTCCCGGCGAGGTCCGTGCCGGGCGCCACCGACGAGTCCAGCCCGGCCGCGCGGTACAGGGCGTCGACCGGGTGGGCGTGGTAGAAGGCGAACGTCAGCCCGGCCGTGTGCGTCATCAGATGCCGTACCAGCAGCGGGCCGGACGCCGGGCGGGTGCGCACCTGGTCGCCCGCGCCGTCCACGTACACACGCGGCTCCGCGAACGCCGGGAGGTGCCGGCCCACCTCGTCGTCGAGGGACAGCAGCCCGTCCTCCACCAGCATCAGCGCGCCCACGGTGGTCACCGGCTTGGTCATGGAGTAGATACGCCACAAGGTGTCGCTCTCCACGGGCAGACCGGCCGCCACGTCCCGCGCCCCGTACGCCGTCAGATGCGCGACGCGCCCCGCGCGGGCGACGGAGACCAGGAAACCGGGCATCTCCCCGTCGTCGACCCGGCGGGCCAGCTCCCGGTCGAGCCGCGCCAGCGCGTCCGGGTCCAGCCCGGCCTCGCCGGGATCGGCCTCCTGCCGCAGCACCGCCATCGCACACCTCCGGGGAACGCCGGCCCGGTGTGGGCCGTTGATCCAAGCATGACCCAGGACGCAGAACAGAATGCACTGCTCGCCCTGCTCACCGAGGGGCACGGCGGCGTGCTCGTCACGCTGAAACGCGACGGACGGCCCCAGCTGTCCAACGTCACGCACGCCTACTACCCCGACGAGCGCGTCATCCGCGTCTCCCTCACCGACGACCGGGCGAAGACCCGCAACCTGCGGCGCGACCCCCGGGCGTCCTACCACGTCACCACCCAGGACCGCTGGGCCTACACCGTGGCCGAGGGCACCGCCGAGCTGACGCCGGTCGCCGGGCAGCCGTACGACGAGACGGTGGAGGAGCTGATCCGGCTCTACCGGGACGTCAACGGCGAGCACCCGGACTGGGAGGACTACCGGGCGGCGATGGTCCGCGACCGCAGGCTGGTGCTCCGGCTGCACGTCGAACGGGCGTACGGCATCCCGCGCCGGGACGCCGGGGCCTGAGAGGGAGCACCCCGGCGCCGCCCGGCCTCGATGTCAGGCGCCCACGTACTCGGCGAGGTGCTCGCCGGTCAGCGTGGAGCGGGCCGCGACCAGCTCGGCCGGGGTGCCCTCGAAGACGATCCGCCCGCCGTCGTGGCCGGCGCCCGGACCCAGGTCGATGATCCAGTCGGCGTGCGCCATGACGGCCTGGTGGTGCTCGATCACGATCACCGACTTGCCGGAGTCGACCAGCCGGTCCAGCAGCCCGAGGAGCTGCTCGACGTCGGCGAGGTGGAGACCGGTGGTCGGCTCGTCCAGCACGTAGACGCCGCCCTTGTCGCCCATGTGCGTGGCGAGCTTCAGGCGCTGCCGCTCACCTCCGGAGAGGGTGGTGAGCGGCTGGCCGAGGGTGAGGTAGCCGAGCCCGACGTCCGCCATCCGCCGCACGATCTTGTGGGCGGCCGGCAGCCGCGCCTCGCCCTCCCGGAAGAACTCCTCCGCCTCCGTCACCGACATCCCGAGCACCTCGCTGATGTCGCGTCCGCCGAAGCGGTACTCCAGCACCGACCCGTCGAACCGCTTGCCGCCGCAGTCCTCGCAGGTGGTGGAGACGCCGGCCATCATCCCCAGGTCGGTGAAGACGACCCCGGCGCCGTTGCAGGTGGGGCAGGCGCCCTCGGAGTTGGCGCTGAACAGCGCCGGCTTCACGCCGTTGGCCTTGGCGAACGCCTTGCGGATGGGCTCCAGCAGCCCGGTGTACGTCGCCGGGTTGCTGCGCCGGGAGCCGCGGATCGGGGCCTGGTCCACCGAGACCACGCCCTGGTCGGCGGGGATCGAACCGTGCAGCAGGGAGCTCTTGCCGGAGCCGGCCACGCCCGTGACGACGGTCAGCACGCCGAGCGGGATGTCCACGTCGACGTTCCGCAGGTTGTTCGCGGTGGCGCCGCGGATCTCCAGGGCGCCGGTGGGCTTGCGGACGGTGTCCTTGAGTGAGGCGCGGTCGTCCAGGTGGCGGCCGGTGATCGTGCCGCTCGCCCGCAGCCCCTCCACGGTCCCTTCGTAGCAGACCGTGCCGCCCTCGGTGCCGGCGCCGGGCCCCAGGTCGACGACGTGGTCGGCGATCGCGATGGTCTCCGGCTTGTGCTCGACCACGAGCACCGTGTTGCCCTTGTCGCGCAGCCGCAGCAGCAGGCCGTTCATCCGCTGGATGTCGTGCGGGTGCAGCCCGATCGTGGGCTCGTCGAAGACGTACGTGACGTCGGTGAGGGAGGAACCGAGGTGCCGGATCATCTTGACCCGCTGCGCCTCACCGCCGGACAGGGTGCCGGACGGCCGGTCCAGCGAGAGGTAGCCGAGGCCGATCTCCACGAACGAGTCGAGGGAGTGCTGGAGGGCGGTGAGCAGCGGCGCCACGGACGGCTCGTCCAGGCCGCGCACCCACTCGGCGAGGTCCCTGATCTCCATGGCGCACGCGTCGGCGATGCTGATGCCCCCGATCTTCGAGGAGCGGGCGCCCTCGGTGAGCCGGGTGCCGTCGCACTCGGGGCAGGTGGTGAAGGTGACCGCCCGGTCCACGAAGGCCCGGATGTGCGGCTGCATCGACTCCCGGTCCTTGCTGAGCATCGACTTCTGCAGCTTGGGGATCAGCCCCTCGTAGGTGAGGTTGGCCCCGCCGATCTTCACCTTGGTGGGCTCGCGGTACAGGAAGTCGTGACGCTCCTTCTTGGTGTACTCGCGGATCGGCTTGTCCGGGTCGAAGAAGCCGGACTCGGTGATGACGCGCACCACCCAGCCGCCGCCGGTGTAGGTGGGGATGGTGAACGGGTCCTCGTTGAGCGACTTGGAGTCGTCGTAGAGCTGGGTGAGGTCGATGTCGGTGACGGTGCCGCGGCCCTCGCAGCGGACGCACATGCCGCCGGTGCGGGAGAAGGTCACCTTCTCCGTCCGGGTCTTGTCGGCGCCGCGGTCGACGGTGAAGCCGCCGCTCGCCGACACGGAGGCCACGTTGAAGGAGAACGCGCCGGGCGGGCCGAAGTAGGGCTTGCCGAGCCGGCTGAAGAGGATGCGCAGCATGGCGTTGGCGTCGGTGGCGGTGCCGACCGTGGAGCGCGGGTCGGAGCCCATCCGCTGCTGGTCGACGGTGATCGCCGTGGTCAGCCCCTCGAGCACGTCGACCTCGGGACGGGCCAGCGTCGGCATGAACCCCTGGAGGAAGGCGCTGTACGTCTCGTTGATCAGGCGCTGCGACTCGGCGGCGACGGTGTCGAAGACCAGCGAGCTCTTGCCCGAGCCGGACACGCCGGTGAACACGGTCAGGCGGCGCTTGGGCAGCTCGACGCTGACGTCCTTGAGGTTGTTCTCGCGCGCGCCGTGCACGCGGATCAGGTCGTGGCTGTCGGCGACGTGTCCGCCCGGCTGGCGCGGGTCGGTGCTCGTGACCATGGTCCTGGTTCTCCATCCGTCGGGCGGGTCCGCCGTCGCGGTCCCCGCCGGCGTTCCCCGGCTCGGTCCGGCCGACGGCGATGGTGCGGCAGGCCGGCCGGTGGCGACGCGCCCACGGCCGGGGAACCGGCCGGCCCCAACAGCGG
>MUNG01000357.1:1113-1341 GCA_002154585.1 Streptomyces pseudogriseolus | reverse complement strand
CCGCCGAAGCGACGGTGGCGGGCCGCGTAGTCGCGCAGTGCGCGCAGGAAGTCCACCTTGCGGAAGGCCGGCCAGAAGACCTCGCAGAAGTAGTACTCCGAGTGGGCCGTCTGCCACAGCATGAATCCGGACAGCCGCTGCTCGCCGCTGGTGCGGATGACGAGGTCCGGGTCGGGCTGCGCCTTGGTGTAGAGGTGACGTCCGATCATGTCGACGTCCACGGACTCG
>MUNG01000357.1:0-1079 GCA_002154585.1 Streptomyces pseudogriseolus | reverse complement strand
CCGTCGACGTGCGCGGTGGCCTCCTCGGCCTCCTTGAGGACGG
This sequence comes from Streptomyces pseudogriseolus, assembly GCA_002154585.1. Classification (GTDB taxonomy): domain Bacteria; phylum Actinomycetota; class Actinomycetes; order Streptomycetales; family Streptomycetaceae; genus Streptomyces; species Streptomyces pseudogriseolus. Next base: position 1,036 of record MUNG01000357.1, on the reverse strand, counting down.
TCTGCATCCCGGAGGGCAGAAGGTCGAGGGTGCCCACGTGGTGGACGCGCCAGCGGCCGTCGGCGGCGAGGGTGCGCACCGTGTCCTCGATGATGCCGAGGAGCGGGACCAGTTCCTCCTTGGGCCGGTCGAAGTTGTCCGTCGACAGCAGCCACAGGGTGACCACCTCGACGTCCGTCTCGGCGCACCAGCCGAGGAACTCCTCGATCTTCTCGGCGCCGGCCCGGTGACCGTGCACCGTGGTGGAGCCCGCGGCCTTCGCCCAGCGGCGGTTGCCGTCCATGATGACGCCGATGTGCTTCGGCACCTGAGCGGTGTCCAGGTGGCCTTCCACCCGGCGTGCGTACAGCCTGACCAACAGGCTCCGCAGCTTGTCGCGCAGGTTCACGTGATCGTCAGCCCCTCCGTACGGATCGGACAGGCGCGGCACCCCGCCGCGGTCGCGCGGCAAGCGGCCCGGTCTCGGCCGCGGGCGGTCCCTGCCCGTATGGCGGTCCCCAGAGGCGAAGCGTACCCCCGCCGGGGCGGGGGTCCCCAACGTCCGGTCTGGCGCGCTTTTGTCAGCTGTACTGCGGTGGCACGCCGTTTGCGCGCTGCCGCCGGAACCACTGCTTCGCGGGCGCGCGGGAGAGCAGCACCAGGACGGCGATGCCGGTGCCGAGCGGCACGATGCCGAGCGGGACGCCCCGGGCGGTGCCGCTGAGCGCGAAGAGGATCTGCAGGCAGGCCAGCACGATCGAGGCCACGCGCACGCCGTTGCCCGCCTTCTGGAAGAAGAACGCCAGCACGAACAGCACGGCGGGCATCAGGTAGCCGCTGAAGAAGCGCCCCGCCGCCTCGGCGCCCTCGCCGGCGGCGACCAGGACGGTCAGCAGGACACCGATCCCGAACGTCGCGAACATCACGATCTGCGCGGCACGGACGGGACCGGGCATGCCGACGGTCACGGCGGGCGGGGGGTAGGGCGCGGCGCCGGGCCATCCGTGGGGGTGGCCGTAGGGGGCCTGCTGGGCGTACGGGGGCTGACCGTACGCCC
>MUNG01000356.1 GCA_002154585.1 Streptomyces pseudogriseolus | reverse complement strand
GCGCCCACCCGTGCCGCCCCAAGCGGCACGACTGCCCGCAGTCGGCAGGGAACTGCGCGATCAGCCCCGTGCGGCCCGCACCCGGCGTCCAGCAGCCCGCGGCACTCCGGTGACCGTCAGTACGGCCAGATCGGGGGGTTTGTGGTGAAGTGGCCGCCCAGGTGGGCGTGGGACGGGTCCCGGGGGTCCAGTTCGCCGTGTTCTGCGATCAGCTTCTCCGCGAAGACCTCGGAGTCGTCCCGCGGCTCGTACCCCAGCGCCCGCGCCGACCCCAGGTCCCACCACAACCGCGTGTTCGCGGAGGAGCCGTACACCACGGTGTGCCCCACCCCCTCCGCGGTCAGCGCGGCGTGGAACAGCCGCGCCCCGTCCGCCGGACTCATCCACACCGACAGCATCCGCACGCTCGTCGGCTCCGGGAAGCACGACCCGATCCGCACGGAGACCGTCTCCACCCCGTGCTTGTCCCAGTACAGCTGGGCCAGGTCCTCCCCGAAGCACTTGGACAGCCCGTAGAAGGTGTCCGGCCGGCGCGGCGTGTCGACGGGGATCAGCGGGTCGTCGCCCTGGGGGCGCGGGGTGTAGCCGACGGCGTGGTTGGAGGAGGCGAAGACGATCCGGCGCACGCCCTCCTCGCGGGCGGCCTCGTACAGGTGGTACGTCCCCTCGATGTTCGCCTTGAGGATCTTGTCGAAGGACGATTCGAGGGAGATGCCCGCCAGGTGCACCACCGCGTCGACGCCCCGCACCGCCTCGCGCACGGCGTCCCGGTCGCCCAGGTCCCCGACGATCGCGTCGGGCGCGCCGTCGACCGGCCGCATGTCGAACAGCCGCAGGTCGTAGCCGTAGGGCGGGAGCAGCTCCCGCATCAGCGTGCCGAGTCCGCCGGCGGCGCCGGTGAGCAGGACGGTGCGGGGAGCGGGCATCTGCGGGTCTCCTTGCGGCGCCGGCCGGAACACGGGAGAGAACATGCAGGTGGACGCACAGCGTTCACGTGCATGGACACGCTAAGGAGCCCTGACGGGATGCGTCAAGTGTCCCTGCGTCACCCTGGCCGTGTCAGCCCTGCGCGGCGATCCGCTTGACCTGCCTCCCTGGCCCGTCTTAGCGTGGTGTCGTTCAGAAATATGGACGCCAATCAAGAATATGGACCAGAATCACGACCAGGGAGAGACAGTGACGCCAGCCCCTCTCGCCGCGCGACTCAGTATCCCCAGCGGGCCGCTGTTCTTCCCGGTCACCGCCTTCGGACCCGACGGCGCCGTCGACCCCGACGCCTTCCGGCTCCATGTGCGGCGCGGCGTCGAGGCCGGGGCCGCCGCTGTCTTCGCCTGCTGCGGCACGGGCGAGTTCCACGCGCTGACGCCCGAGGAGTTCGAGACCTGCGTGCGCGTGGCGGTGGAGGCGGCCGAGGGGCGCGTCCCGGTCGTCGCGGGGGCCGGCTACGGCACCGCGCTCGCCGTCCGCTACGCCCGGCTGGCCGAGGCCGCCGGCGCGGACGGGCTGCTCGCCATGCCGCCGTACCTGGTGAAGGCCGGGCAGGAGGGGCTGCTGCGGCACTACCGTGAGCTGGCCGCCGCGACCTCCCTGCCGGTGATCGTCTACCAGCGGGACAACGCCGTCTTCAGCCCCGCCACCGTCGTCGAACTCGCCCGCACCGAGGGAGTCGTGGGCCTCAAGGACGGCTTCGGCGACCTCGACCTGATGCAGCGCACGGTCAGCGCCGTGCGCACGGCCGGCGTCGAGGAGTTCCTGTACTTCAACGGGCTGCCCACCGCCGAGCTGACCCAGCCCGCCTACCACGGCCTCGGCGTCACCCTGTACTCCTCCGCCGTGTTCTGCTTCGCGCCGGAGATCGCCCTCGCCTGCCACACCGCCCTGCGCACCGGCGACGAGGCCACCGTGCGCCGCCTGACCGACCACTTCTACCGGCCGTTCGTCGAACTGCGCGACCAGGGCCAGGGCTACGCCGTCTCGCTGGTCAAGGCGGGGGTGCGGCTGCGCGGGCTGGACGTCGGGGAGGTCCGCCCCCCGCTGCACGAGCCGGCCGGGGATCATCTCAAGCAGCTCGCTCAGCTGATCGAGCGGGGACAGGCGCTGCTCGAGGAGGGCATGTGAAGGCATCGGCGTTCGTCTACCCCTGGGACGTCAACGGGGACCCCGGGGCGCCCGCGCGGATCGCGGAGCTCGGCACCGCCCAGGTGACCCTCGCCTCGGCCTACCACTCGACCCGCGCGCTGACCCCCCGCCATCCCCGGCACCGCGTGGTCACCGCCGAGTACGCGGCCGTGCTGTACCCGGCCGACGGGTCCCGCTGGGCCGGGCGCGTGCCGCGGCCCCGTCCGGCGGGCGACTGGGCGCCGGGGGACGCCTACGGCGAGGCCGCCGCCGCGCTCACGGACGCGGGCCTCGAGGTCCACACCTGGGTGGTGCTCGCGCACAACTCCCGCCTCGGCGAGGAGCATCCGGACACCTCCGTGGTCAACGCCTACGGCGACCGCTACCCCTGGGCGCCGTGCATCGCGCAGCCGGACGTGCGTGCCTACCTGACGGACCTCGCCGCCGAGGCGGCCGTCCGTCCCGGGGCGCGCGGCACCGAACTGGAGTCGCTCGGCTGGTACGGGCTGGCCCATCTGCACGCCCACGACAAGACCGCCGGGGTCCCGCTCGGGGACGCCGGGCAGTACCTGATGTCCCTGTGCTTCTGCCCCGCCTGCCGGGACGGCTACGGCGCCGAGGGCCTGGACGCGGACGCGCTCGCCGCCGCCGTACGGGACGCGCTGGACCCCGTGTGGCGGGGGGAGGCGCCGTCCGCGGGCGCCTGGCCGGGCATCGAGAAGCTGCTGGGGGACACCCGGGCGCAGGCCACGCGCGCCTGGCGCGACCGCACCGCCCGCACCCTCCAGGAGGCGGCCGTCGCCGCCGTGCGCCGGGCCGCTCCCGACGGCTTCCAGGTGCTGCTGCACGCCGACCCGGTGTCCTACCACTGCGGCGCCAACGCCGGCGTCGACCCCGCCCACGTCCTCTCCGTCGCCGACGGCGTGGTGGTCCCCTGCACCGGCGACCCGGGCCCGATCGCCCCGTTCGCCCGCGAAGGCAGGGAGGGCGCCGTGCTCGCCGCCAACTTCACCGTCGTCTCCGGCATGGGCGGCAGCCCCGGCACCCTCGCGGCCGACGCCGCCGAGGCGCGCCGCCTGGGCGCGACCGAACTGCGGCTCTATCACGCGGGACTGGCGTCGGACGCGGACCTCGCCGCCGTACGGTCGGCGCTGTCCGGCCGCTGACCCGCCAGCACCGCCGCCGTCACCCCCAGCACCACCCCGAGGACGACCAACTGCACGCGCTGGTCGAGGAGTACGACCAGCGCCGCGCCCGCCGCCAGGCCGATCACGTTCGGCGTGAACACCAGGGTGTTCGCGGTGGCGGTGACCCGGCCCAGCAGCGGGCCCGGGGTGCGACGCTGCACGCTCGTGAGCGCGGCGATCAGCGCGGCGGGCAGCCCCACTCCGATGGCCGCCGAGCACGCCCACGCCACCGGGTCGTACGGCACCGCGCGCAGCGCCACCGCGACGGCCAGGAGGGCGATGCCGCACACCGCGAACCGCCGGGCGCCAAGCCGGCGCAGGGCCGGGCCCGACAGCAGCCCGACCGCCACCGACCCCGCCCCCTGCACGGCGTACAGCACCCCGGCGTACGCGGGCGGGTGGCCGAGGTCCTCGACCACCGCGTACGTCAGCGCCCCGCTCACGCCCGCGCACAGCATGGTCACCCCGCCCGCCAGCACCAGCGGGCGCAGCACGGGGTCCGCCCACAGGCGCCGGACGCCCTCGGCGGTCGCGCTCCGGCCGTCCTTCCGCCGGGGCGCCGGCCGATCCTCCCGCAGGCGCAGCGACAGGTACACCAGCGCCGCCGCCAGGAAGCTCGCCGCGTCCAGGACGGCGACGCCCGGCCCGCCGTACGCCGTGTAGAGCCCCGCGCCGGCCAGCGGGGCGAGCAGCTTCATGCCCTCGTTGGCGGTCATCCGCAGCCCGTTGAAGTCGCCCAGCAGGGAGCCGTCCACCGCGCCCGCGACCAGCGCCGACTCCGCCGCGTCGTGCACCGTGCCCGCCGCGCCGTACACGAACAGCACCGCGTAGAGCAGCCACAGCTCCCCGGGTCCGTCCACCGCGCACAGCGTCAGCAGCAGCGCCGTCATGAGCAGGCTCAGCGTGATCAGCAGCGGCCGGCGCCGGTGGCGGTCGGCGAGCGTGCCCAGCAGCGGGCCGGCCAGGGTGGGCGCCCACATCGCCAGCAGACACAGCGCCGCGAGCCCGTCCGAGCCGGTGAGGTCCTTGACCCACACCCCCGACGCCAGCCACAGCGCGGAGGTGCCGAACCCGGAGACCACCACCGCTGTCAGACACCGCCCCGCGGTGCGGTCACGCAGCACGCGGACCGCCGTCCATCTCGTCGTCATGCCTGGTCATCGTGGCCCTAAGGCGGCGGCGACGGCATCGGGCGAATGCCCTAGGGAGCGGACGGGGGCGGGCGCCGGAACCGCTCGCCGATGAGTTCCGCGGCCGTGTCCGGTCACCCCTTCGTACGCCACCGCCTCACGGGAGCAGCCATGACCCACACTCCGCTCGACTTCGGACCGCAGACCAGGATCGTCGCCCGCCTGGCCGAGGGGGTGACCGACGCGCAGCTGTCGGACGGCACGCCGTGCCCCGCATACGCCGTGCGTCATGTCCTGGGCCACCTGCTGGGACTGGCCGTCGCCTTCCGTGACGCGGGCCGCAAGGACCTCGGGGCCACCACCGACACCGGTCCCCAGGACGCCCTGCCGGACGTCGGACCCGCCTGGCGCGCCGAACTGCCCCAGGCGCTCGGTGAACTCGCCGAGGCCTGGCGGGACCCGGCGGCCTGGACCGGCATGACACGCGCCGGGGGCGTAGACATGCCGGGCGAGGTCACCGCCGCCGTCGCCCTCGACGAACTGGTGGTCCACGGCTGGGACCTGGCCCGCGCGACCGGACAGCCGTACACGCCCGACCCGGCCGCGCTGGAGCACGCCCACGCCTTCCTGCGGGCCGCCGCCGAGGAGGGCGACCGGGACGACGGCATCTTCGGACCGGTCGTTCCCGTCCCGGCGGACGCCCCGCTGCTGGACCGGGCGATCGGCCTCAGCGGCCGCGACCCGGGCTGGTCCAGGCGCGGCTGAAGCAGCTTGGTCCACGCCCGCGGAAAGCGCCTCCGAAAGGTGCCCCGGGGACAAGCAATCCGACCCACCTTTGTCAGAAGCATTGACGAACCACCGGCCCGCTCCTACGGTCGTCCGCGTCGTACTTCGTACGTCATATATGAGACGCGATACGCGAGATCCGATACGCGATCCGACGCGAGATCCGAGAGGCGCGCATGACCTCTGTGCCCACGCCGATCCCCTCCCGCACGCAGTACGTGCTGGAGGAGATCAAACGCCGCATCCTCACCGGCCGGCTGACCCCCGGCCAGGCCCTGGTCGAGACCGACCTCGCCGCGCAGTTCGGGGTGTCCAAGACCCCGGTGCGGGAGGCGCTCAAGACCCTGGCCGGCACCGGACTGGTGGTGATGAGCCAGTACAAGGGCGTCACGGTGCGCATGGTCGACGCGGACATGGCGCGCGAGGTCTACGACGTGCGGCTGCTGCTCGAACCGGAAGCGCTGAAGCGCGCCGTGCGCCGCCGCGCCTCCCTGGACGACGCCCGCGAGGCGCTGACCCGCGCCGACGAGGCCACCGACACCGCCGAACGCTCCCTCGCCAACCGCGAGTTCCACCGCGCCCTCTACCTGCCCTGCGGCAACCCGCTGCTGGGCCGGATGCTCGACGAGGTCCGCGACCAGGCCGCCCTGGTCTCCGCGGTCGCCTGGGCCGCCGACCCGTCCTGGGAACGGGAGGCCGACGAGCACCGCGTGATCCTCGACCTGGCCCTCGCCGGGGACGCGGACGGCGCCGCGCGCGCCCTGCACGCGCACATCGCGTCCTTCGTCCGACGCGCCTTCCCCGAGGCGGAGTTCGAGACCGAGCCGGCGGCGGAGCGCGATTCCCGGAAGGACGGTCAGGCATGACGACCACGTCTCCCGCCCAGGCGCGCGCACCCCGCACCGCCGGACCCCCGTCGTTCGAGGCGCAGCGCGCGGCCCTGGCCGGCGTGGTGGCGATCCCCGTCACCCCGTTCGCCGAGGACGGCTCCGTCGACCCGGACACCTACCGGGCGCTGCTGCGCCGCCTCCTCGACGGCGGCATCACCACCCTCACCCCCAACGGCAACACCGGCGAGTTCTACGCCCTCACCCCCGCCGAGCGGCGGCTCGTCACCGAGCTGACCGTCGAGGAGGCCGGCGACCGGGCCGCGATCCTCGTCGGGGTGGGCCACGACGTGCCCACGGCGGTCGCCTCCGCGCGGCACGCCCGCGACCTCGGCGCGCAGATGGTGATGGTGCACCAGCCCGTCCACCCGTACGTGTCGCAGAGCGGGTGGGTCGACTACCACCGGGCCATCGCCGAGGCGGTGCCCGAGCTGGGCGTCGTCCCGTACATCCGCAACGCGCAGCTCACCGGCGCCCGGCTCGCCGAACTCGCCGACGCCTGCCCCAACGTGATCGGCGTGAAGTACGCGGTGCCGGACGCGGCCCGGTTCGCCGCCTTCGCCCGCGACGCGGGTCTCGAACGCTTCGTGTGGGTGGCGGGGCTCGCCGAGCCGTACGCCCCCTCCTACTTCGCCGCCGGGGCCACCGGCTTCACCTCGGGCCTGGTCAACGTCGCCCCGTCCGTGTCGCTGACCATGCTGGAGGCGCTGCGCTCCGGCGACTACCCGACCGCCATGAAGGTGTGGGAGCAGATCCGCCGCTTCGAGGAACTGCGCGCCGCCAACGGCTCCGCCAACAACGTCACCGTCGTCAAGGAGGCCCTCGCCTCCCTCGGGCTGTGCCGCCGTGAGGTCCGCCCGCCCAGCAGGCAATTGCCCGAGAGCGAGCGCGCCGAGGTCGCCGCCATCGCCGCCGGATGGTCGATATGAAGTCACCCGAAGAGCTCCGCAGCCACCAGTGGTACGGCACGGACGGCCTGCGCTCCTTCAGCCACCGCGCCCGCACCCGCCAGCTCGGCTATCTGCCCGAGGAGCACCTGGGCAAGCCGGTCGTGGCGATCCTCAACACCTGGTCCGACATCAACCCCTGCCACGTCCACCTGCGGGACCGCGCGCAGGCCGTGAAGCGGGGCGTGTGGCAGGCGGGCGGTTTCCCGCTGGAGTTCCCGGTCTCCACCCTCAGCGAGACCTTCCAGAAGCCGACCCCCATGCTCTACCGCAACCTCCTCGCCCTGGAGACGGAGGAGCTGCTGCGCTCCTACCCGGTCGACGGGGCCGTGCTGATGGGCGGCTGCGACAAGTCCACGCCCGCCCTGCTGATGGGCGCCGCGAGCGCCGGACTGCCCGCCGTGTTCGTGCCCGCCGGGCCCATGCTGCCGGGGCACTGGCGGGGCGAGACCCTCGGTTCCGGCACCGACATGTGGAAGTACTGGGACGACAAGCGGGCCGGCGTCATCGGCGACTGCGAGATGCAGGAACTGGAGAGCGGCCTGGCCCGCTCGCCCGGCCACTGCATGACCATGGGCACCGCGTCCACGCTGACCGCCGCCGCCGAGGCCCTCGGCGTCACCGTGCCCGGCGCGTCCAGCATCCCGGCCGTCGACTCCGGACACGACCGGATGGCCGCGAAGGCAGGCATGACGATCGTCGACCTCATCCACAAGGACCGCAGGATCGGCGACATCCTCACCGCGGACGCCTTCGAGGACGCGGTCACGACCGTCCTCGGACTCGGCGGCTCCACCAACGCCGTCATCCACCTGATCGCCATGGCCGGACGCGCGGGAGTGAAGCTCACCCTCGACGACTTCGACCGCGTCGCCCGCACCGTCCCTGTGCTCGCCAACGTACGGCCCGGCGGACGGACGTACCTCATGGAGGACTTCCACTTCGCGGGCGGGCTGCCCGGGTTCCTCTCCCGGATCCCGGACCTGCTGCACCTGGACCGTCCAACCGTCTGCCACGACACCCTGCGCGACCAGCTCGCCGGCGCACGGGTGCACGACGACGACGTGATCCGCACCCGCGACAACCCGGTCGCGGCCGAGGGCGGGGTGGCCGTGCTGCGCGGCAACCTCTGCCCCGACGGCGCCGTCATCAAGCACATCGCCGCCGAGCCGCACCTGCTCAGGCACACCGGTCCCGCCGTCGTCTTCGACGACTACAAGGAGATGCAGCGGACCATCAACGACCCGGCGCTGGGCATCACCGCGGACACCGTGCTGGTGCTGCGCAACGCGGGCCCCAAGGGCGGTCCGGGCATGCCCGAGTACGGGATGCTGCCGCTGCCCGACCACCTGCTCAAGCAGGGCGTGCGGGACATGGTCCGGATCTCCGACGCCCGGATGAGCGGCACGAGCTACGGCGCCTGCGTGCTGCACGTCGCCCCCGAGTCGCACGTCGGCGGGCCGCTCGCGCTGGTGCGCACCGGCGACCCGATCACCCTCGACGTCGAGAACCGCACCCTCACCCTCGACGTGGACGACGAGGAGCTGCGCCGCCGCCGCGCGGAGTGGACGCCGCCGCCCGCGCGCTACGAACGCGGATACGGCGCCCTCTACCTCGACCAGATCACCCAGGCCGACACCGGCTGCGACTTCGAGTTCCTCGCCCGGCCGGGCGTCGTCCAGGACCCGTACGCGGGCTGATCCGCCCGCCCGGGCGGACCAGGCTCCCGCACACCCGTGCAGAAAGCGCTTCCTGTCAAGCGCCACCGGCTCGGCCCAGGCACCCCGCACAGCACGACGTACCGAGAAACGGAGAACAGTCATGGCCCAAGCCGCAGCCGTGGCGAAACCGCCCGCGCCACCGAGGCGGCGCCGTGCCTCCGCCGCACCCCGCCGACTGCCCTACCTGCTGATCGCGCCGGCCGCCCTGCTCATGCTGGGGTTCATCGCGTACCCGGTGCTCAGCGTCTTCTACTACAGCCTGCGGGACTACAACCCCACCAAGCCCTGGCGGAACGGCTTCGCGGGATTCGACAACTTCACCCGCATCTTCACCGACGACCCCCTCTTCTGGGACACCCTCGTCTTCAGCGCCAAGTGGGTGTTCGTCGAGGTCGGCCTCCAGCTGCTGTTCGGACTCGCCCTCGCCCTCGTCGTCAACCAGACCTTCGTCGGCCGGGCCCTCGGCCGCGCCCTGGTCTTCTCCCCGTGGGCCGTCTCCGGCGTGCTGACCTCCGCGATCTGGGTGCTGCTCTACAACTCCCAGACCGGCATCACCCGTTACCTCGCGGACATGGGCATCGGCGAGTACGGGGTGAGCTGGCTGTCGGACACCTCCACGGTGTTCCCCGCCGCGGTCGTCGCCGACCTGTGGCGCGGCGTGCCCTTCTTCGCGATCCTCATCCTCGCCGACCTCCAGTCCGTCTCCAAGGACCTGTACGAGGCCGCCGAGGTGGACGGCGCGAGCCGCTTCAAGCAGTTCTGGCACATCACGCTGCCGCACCTGAAGGACGCCATCATCCTCTCCACGCTGCTGCGCGCCGTGTGGGAGTTCAACAACGTCGACCTGCTCTACACGCTGACCGGCGGCGGACCCGCCGGCACGACCACCACGCTGCCGCTGTACATCGCCAACACCTCCGTCGACGCCCATGACTTCGGCTACGCGTCGGCCCTGACCACGGTGGCGTTCGTGATCCTGCTCTTCTGCTCGACGGTCTATCTGCGGCTGAGCAAGTTCGGAGGCGAGAAGTGATCACCAAGGAGGCCACCGTTGCCGTCCCCGCCCCCGCGCCGGCCGC
>MUNG01000355.1 GCA_002154585.1 Streptomyces pseudogriseolus | reverse complement strand
CCCCCCGGGCCCCCGTGGCCCCCCACGCATCGAAAGGCCGTACGGCATGATCGCCTTCGTCAGCGGCACGGTCGCCGCCCTCACCCCCGACACCGCGGTGGTCGAGGTCGGCGGCGTCGGCATGGCCGTCCGGTGCACGCCGGACACGCTGTCCACGCTCCGCGTCGGCCGGCCCGCGAAGCTCGCCACCTCCCTCGTCGTCCGCGAGGACTCCCTGACGCTGTACGGCTTCGCCGACGAGGACGGCCGCCAGGTCTTCGAGCTGCTCCAGACCGCCAGCGGCGTCGGCCCCCGGCTCGCCCAGGCCATGCTCGCCGTGCACAGCCCCGACGCCCTGCGCCGCGCCGTGGCCACGGGGGACGAGAAGGCGCTCACCGCCGTCCCCGGCATCGGCAAGAAGGGCGCCCAGAAGCTGCTCCTCGAACTGAAGGACCGGCTCGGCGATCCCACCGGCGCCCCCGCCGTCGGCGCGCCCGTCACCGCCGGCTGGCGCGACCAGCTGCACGCCGCCCTGATCGGCCTGGGGTACGCGACCCGGGAGGCCGACGAGGCCGTCGCCGCGGTGACCCCCCAGGCGGAGGCCGCCGAGGGCGCCGTACCGGTGGGGCAGCTGCTCAAGGCGGCCCTCCAGACGCTGAACCGCGCCCGATAGACCGCCGTCCGCCGGCCCACGACCGCGCCCGAGTCCGTACGGAGAGCTGAGGCACACGCACATGAACTGGGACGACACGAACGACACCGCCGCCTCCGAGCGGCTGGTGGAATCGGTCGCCGACCGCGAGGACCAGGCCGTCGAGGCCGCGCTGCGCCCCAAGGACCTGGGCGAGTTCATCGGCCAGGAGAAGGTCCGCGAGCAGCTCGACCTCGTGCTGCGCGCCGCCCGCGCCCGCGGCGCCACCGCCGACCACGTGCTGCTCTCCGGCGCCCCCGGCCTCGGCAAGACCACCCTCTCCATGATCATCGCCGCGGAGATGGGCGCCCCCATCCGCATCACGTCGGGCCCCGCCATCCAGCACGCCGGCGACCTGGCCGCGATCCTCTCCTCCCTCCAGGAGGGCGAGGTCCTCTTCCTCGACGAGATCCACCGCATGTCCCGGCCCGCCGAGGAGATGCTGTACATGGCGATGGAGGACTTCCGCGTCGACGTGATCGTCGGCAAGGGCCCCGGCGCCACCGCCATCCCGCTGGAGCTGCCGCCCTTCACCCTGGTCGGCGCCACCACGCGGGCCGGACTGCTGCCGCCCCCGCTGCGCGACCGCTTCGGCTTCACCGCCCACATGGAGTTCTACGAGCCGGGCGAGCTGGAGCGCGTCGTCCACCGCTCGGCGAGCCTGCTCGACGTGGAGATCGACGCCGACGGCGCCGCCGAGATCGCCGGACGCTCCCGCGGCACGCCCCGTATCGCCAACCGCCTGCTGCGCCGCGTCCGGGACTACGCGCAGGTCAAGGCGGACGGCCGGATCACCAAGGACGTCGCCGCCGCGGCCCTCGCGGTGTACGAGGTGGACGCCCGGGGCCTGGACCGGCTGGACCGGGCGGTCCTCGAGGCGCTGCTCAAGCTGTTCGGCGGCGGCCCGGTCGGCCTGTCCACGCTCGCCGTCGCGGTGGGGGAGGAGCGTGAGACCGTGGAGGAGGTGGCCGAGCCCTTCCTGGTGCGGGAGGGACTGCTCGCCCGTACCCCGCGGGGACGGGTGGCGACACCCGCGGCCTGGACGCACCTCGGCCTCACGCCACCGCGCCCGCAGGCCCCCGGAAACGGACAAGGGGACCTGTTCGGGGCGTGACGGCGAGCACGCTGGCCCGGGCAGGAACCCCGGTGCCATGCTGAGCGTTGTTCCTGTGGTGCGGACTCGCTTAGACTCCGCCGATGCCGCCCTTGCCGGTGGCGCCCCATACCCCCAACCATCAGGCCGTTCACCAACGCGGTCGTGTGAAGGAAGTTCCGACCCGTGAGTCTCCTGACCCTCCTCCCGTTCATTGTGCTCATCGGGGCCATGTTCCTGATGACCCGGTCGGCCAAGAAGAAGCAGCAGCAGGCCATCGAGATGCGGAACCAGATGCAGCCCGGTTCCGGCGTCCGCACGATCGGGGGCATGTACGCCACGGTCAAGGAGGTCAGCGAGGACACCGTCCTCCTCGACGCCGGGCCGGGTGTGGAGCTGCTGTTCGCCAAGAACTCGATCGGTGCCGTCCTGACCGACGAGGAGTACAACCGCATCGTGCACGGCATCGAGCACGACCTGCAGTCCGACGCCGACGTCGTCCCCGACGACGCCTCCTCCCTCACCGAGACCGACGACTCCTCCGACGCTGCCGCCGACTCCGACGACACGCCTGTCGACCTCGGCAAGAAGGACGCGGAGGACGAGCCGGCCGACGCCACGGCGGACGCGCGCGCGAAGAAGTCCGACGGCGACTCCGACGCGAAGTAGCCGCGTTCCGGGGCGCGCGGGCGGCGCCCGCGCGCCCCGGAACTTGCCCGGCTCGCACGGGATCATCCCGACACCATGTCATGGCCGCCGGCCTCCCGACCGGGGACGAGGCGGCCCGAGAGGGAGTACGAGAAGGTGGCAGCACTCAAAAAGGGACGGAACGCGAGCGCCACAAGCAAGCCGTGGCGCTCGCTGGCTCTGATCCTGATCGCCATCGTGGCGCTCACCGGAGGGATGTTCGCCTCCGGGCACACCACTCCGCGTCTCGGCATCGACCTGGCCGGCGGTACGAGCATCACGCTGGCGGCGGTCCCCGAGGCGGGCCAGGAGTCCGCGATCAACAAGACCAACATGGACACCGCGGTCTCCATCATGGAGCGGCGTGTCAACGGTCTGGGCGTCTCCGAGGCCGAGGTCCAGACGCAGGGCGACCGCAACATCATCGTCAACATTCCCAAGGGCACGAACTCCAAGCAGGCCCGGGAACAGGTCGGCACCACCGCCAAGCTCTACTTCCGTCCCGTGATCGCCACCGAGCTGGCCGGGGGCGGCGCCGCCCCGCAGCCGAGCGCGACCGGCGAGCCCTCCGCCGACCCCTCCGGCGACAAGGCCGACGACACGTCCGGGGACAAGGCGAGCGACGGCGCGAGCGAGGAGGCCACCGACGGTTCCTCGGCGTCCGCCACTCCCTCGTCGAGCGCCACGGCCCAGGGCCGCGCGGTCACCGACGCCCTGAAGGCCGACGAGAGCCCGACCCCCGCGGACAAGGCCAGCCCCTCCGCCTCCGCGACGGGCGGCGCCTCCGACCCCGACGCCAAGCTCCAGGCCGCGTACGCCAAGCTCGACTGCACCAAGGAGAGCGTCCGCGCCACGGCCGGTGACGGCGCCAAGGCCACCGACTCCACCGTCGCCTGCGGCCAGAACTCCTCGGGCCAGTGGCAGAAGTACATCCTCGGCCCGGCCGCCGTCGACGGCACCGACGTCGACGAGGCCGACGCCGTCCTGAACACCACGTCCGGCGCCGGCTGGACCGTGACCATGAAGTTCACGGGCGAGGGTTCCAAGAAGTTCGCCGACATCACCGGCCAGCTCGCGCAGAAGCAGTCCCCGCAGAACCAGTTCGCGATCGTCCTGGACGGCGAGGTCGTCTCCGACCCGTACGTCCGGCAGGCCCTGACCGGCGGCAACGCCGAGATCTCCGGCAACTTCACGCAGCAGTCGTCGCAGGAACTGGCCAACATGCTGTCCTACGGCGCCCTGCCGCTGACCTTCCGCGAGGACAGCGTCACCACCGTCACCGCCGCCCTCGGCGGAGAGCAGCTCCAGGCCGGTCTGATCGCCGGCGCCATCGGCCTCGCGCTGGTGATCCTCTACCTGCTGTTCTACTACCGCGGCCTGTCCTTCATCGCCGTCGCGTCGCTGCTGGTCTCCGCCGCCCTCACCTACGTGATCATGGCGCTGCTCGGCCCGACCATCGGCTTCGCGCTGAACCTGCCGGCCGTCTGCGGCGCCATCGTCGCCATCGGCATCACGGCGGACTCGTTCATCGTCTACTTCGAACGGGTCCGGGACGAGATCCGCGAGGGCCGCTCGCTGCGCCCCGCCGTGGAGCGGGCCTGGCCGCGCGCCCGGCGCACCATCCTGGTCTCCGACTTCGTGTCCTTCCTCGCCGCCGCGGTGCTCTTCGTGGTCACCGTGGGCAAGGTGCAGGGCTTCGCGTTCACCCTGGGTCTGACCACGGTCCTCGACGTCGTGGTGGTCTTCCTCTTCACCAAGCCGCTGCTGTCGCTGATGGCCCGCCGCAAGTTCTTCGCGAGCGGCCACAAGTGGTCCGGTCTCGACCCGAAGGCGCTGGGCGCGAAACCGCCGCTGCGCCGCACCCGTCGTCCCTCCGCCCCTGCCCAGACGAAGGAGGCGTGAGAGATGTCGAAGCTCGGCACCCTCGGCGCCCGACTGCACCACGGCGAGATCGGCTACGACTTCGTCAAGAACCGCAAGATCTGGTACGGCATCTCGATCCTGATCACCATCACGGCCATCGTCGGCCTGACGGTGCGCGGCCTGCACATGGGCATCGAGTTCCAGGGCGGCGCGGTCTTCACCACCCCGAAGAACATGAGCGTCTCGGTGTCCACCGCCGAGGGCTACGCGGAGGACGCCTCCGGCCACGACGCCATCGTCCAGAAGCTCGGTGACGGCAGCCTGCGCATCCAGGTCGCGGGCATCGACACCAAGACCTCGGACACCATCAAGGACCGGCTCGCCGACGACCTCAAGGTCGACGGCGAGAAGATCAACGCCGAACTGGTCGGTCCCAGCTGGGGCGAGCAGATCGCCAACAAGGCCTGGCAGGGCCTCGGGATCTTCCTCCTCCTGGTCGTGATCTACCTGGCGATCGCGTTCGAGTGGCGCATGGCCCTCGCCGCGTTCGTCGCGCTGATCCACGACATCACCATCACGGTCGGGATCTACGCCCTCGTCGGCTTCGAGGTCACCCCCGGCACGGTGATCGGTCTGCTCACCATCCTCGGCTACTCGCTGTACGACACGGTCGTCGTCTTCGACAGCCTCAAGGAACAGACCAGGGACATCACCAAGCAGACCCGCTGGACCTACAGCGAGATCGCCAACCGGTCGATCAACAGCACCCTGGTGCGGTCGATCAACACCACGGTGGTGGCGCTGCTGCCGGTGGCCGGCCTGCTGTTCATCGGCGGCGGCGTCCTCGGCGCCGGCATGCTGAACGACATCTCCCTGTCGCTGTTCGTCGGCCTCGCCGCCGGCGCGTACTCCTCGATCTTCATCGCCACCCCGCTCGTCGCCGACCTCAAGGAACGCGAGCCGGCCATGAAGAGCCTGAAGAAGCGCGTGCTGGCCAAGCGCGCCCAGGGCGGCGACCCGGACGACGGCCAGGACGCCCCCGTGAGCGACGACGGTCTCGACGACGAGCCCGCCGACGTCGCGGCGGCGGTCGTCGGACCCCGCAACCAGCCCGCGTCCCGCGCCCGCGGCCGCGGCCGACCCTCGGGGAAGCGCCGATGACCGACCACGCCGATCTGTCCGCCCTGCTGCTGAGCCGCATCCGGGACGTGGCGGACTACCCGGAGCCGGGCGTGATGTTCAAGGACATCACCCCGCTCCTGGCCGACCCCAAGGCGTTCGAGGCGCTCACCGACGCGCTCGCGGACGTCGCCCGCCGGGCCGGCGCCACCAAGGTCGTGGGCCTGGAGGCCCGCGGGTTCATCCTCGGCGCCCCCGTCGCCGTCCGCGCCGGCCTGGGCTTCATCCCCGTCCGCAAGGCGGGGAAGCTCCCCGGGGCCACCCTCAGCCAGGCGTACGACCTGGAGTACGGCTCGGCCGAGATCGAGGTCCACGCCGAGGACCTGGGCGCCGAGGACCGCGTCCTGGTCGTCGACGACGTCCTGGCCACCGGCGGCACCGCCGAGGCGTCCCTCCAGCTGATCCGCAGGGCGGGCGCCGACGTCGCGGGCCTCGCCGTGCTGATGGAACTCGGCTTCCTCGGCGGCCGGGCCCGGCTGGAGCCCGCCCTGGCGGGCGCCCCGCTGGAGGCGCTGCTCACGGTCTGAGGACCCTCGGGGACACCGGAGACGGCCCCGTACCCACCACGCAGGCGGACCCGGAGGAATCCGGCGTCCGCCTCGTGCGTTTCTCCTGTTGACGGTCCTCACACCGTTCCGGAGGCGATCGGCGGGCCCGGGCTCGCTACGATGGGGTCTCCGGAGCCTGACCGGGGGACCCGGATCGCGCACGAGGAGCCCTCTTGCCAGACGAGGCCCAGCACCTGACCGCCGCCAAGCCCGAGCCCGCCTCGGCCCCGGCGGCCAAGCCCGCACCGGACACGCCCCAGGCGAAGAACGACACCCGCGGGCCGGTGCAGCGCGCCCAGGGGGCTCCCGTGGACAAGCCCGAGCAGCCGCGGCCCAAGCCGTCCCCGCCCGAGCGTTCCGCGTCCCTGGCCCGCCCCAACACCGGCCAGCCCCGCTCCGGCTCCTCCAACCGCGTCCGCGCCCGCCTGGCCCGGCTCGGCGTCCAGCGGGCCAACCCGTACAACCCGGTGCTGGAGCCGCTGCTCCGGATCGTGCGGAGCAACGACCCGAAGATCGAGAACGCCACGCTGCGCCAGATCGAGCGCGCCTACCAGGTCGCCGAGCGCTGGCACCGCGGCCAGAAGCGCAAGAGCGGCGACCCGTACATCACGCATCCACTCGCGGTGACCACCATCCTCGCCGAGCTGGGCATGGACCCGGCCACGCTGATGGCCGGCCTGCTGCACGACACGGTCGAGGACACCGAGTACGGCCTGGAGGACCTGCGCCGCGACTTCGGCGACGTGGTCGCGCTGCTCGTCGACGGCGTCACCAAGCTGGACAAGGTCAAGTTCGGCGAGGCCGCGCAGGCCGAGACCGTGCGCAAGATGGTCGTCGCCATGGCCAAGGACCCCCGCGTCCTGGTCATCAAGCTCGCCGACCGCCTGCACAACATGCGCACCATGCGCTACCTCAAGCGCGAGAAGCAGGAGAAGAAGGCGCGCGAGACCCTGGAGATCTACGCGCCGCTCGCCCACCGCCTGGGCATGAACACCATCAAGTGGGAGCTGGAGGACCTCGCCTTCGCGATCCTCTACCCCAAGATGTACGACGAGATCGTCCGCCTGGTCGCCGAGCGCGCCCCCAAGCGCGACGAGTACCTCGCCGTCGTCACCGACGAGGTGCAGCAGGACCTGCGGGCCGCCCGCATCAAGGCGACCGTCACCGGCCGCCCCAAGCACTACTACAGCGTCTACCAGAAGATGATCGTCCGCGGCCGTGACTTCGCGGAGATCTACGACCTGGTGGGCATCCGCGTCCTCGTGGACACCGTCCGCGACTGCTACGCGGCCCTCGGCACGGTGCACGCGCGATGGAACCCGGTCCCCGGCCGGTTCAAGGACTACATCGCGATGCCCAAGTTCAACATGTACCAGTCGCTGCACACGACGGTGATCGGCCCCGGCGGCAAGCCCGTCGAACTCCAGATCCGCACGTTCGACATGCACCGCCGCGCCGAGTACGGCATCGCCGCGCACTGGAAGTACAAGCAGGAGGCCGTGGCCGGCGCGTCCAAGATCCGCACCGACGCCCCCCGGTCGTCCGGCAAGGACAAGGACGCCATCAACGACATGGCGTGGCTGCGGCAGCTGCTGGACTGGCAGAAGGAGACCGAGGACCCGGGCGAGTTCCTGGAGTCGCTGCGCTTCGACCTGTCGCGCAACGAGGTCTTCGTCTTCACACCGAAGGGCGACGTCATAGCGCTGCCCGCCGGCGCCACGCCGGTCGACTTCGCGTACGCGGTGCACACCGAGGTCGGCCACCGCACCATAGGCGCCCGGGTCAACGGCCGCCTGGTGCCGCTGGAGTCGACCCTCGACAACGGCGACCTGGTGGAGGTCTTCACCTCCAAGGCGGCCGGCGCGGGCCCCTCCCGCGACTGGCTCGGCTTCGTCAAGTCGCCCCGCGCCCGCAACAAGATCCGCGCCTGGTTCTCCAAGGAGCGCCGGGACGAGGCAATCGAGCAGGGCAAGGACTCCATCGTCCGTGCCATGCGCAAGCAGAACCTGCCGATCCAGCGCATCCTCACCGGTGACTCGCTGGTGACGCTGGCGCACGAGATGCGCTACTCGGACATCTCCGCGCTGTACGCGGCGATCGGCGAAGGCCATGTCTCCGCGCAGAACATCGTGCAGAAGCTGGTGCAGGCCCTCGGCGGCGAGGAGGCGGCCACCGAGGAGATCGACGAGTCGGTCCCGCCCACCCGCAGCCGCCGCAAGCGCCGCTCCAGTGCCGACCCGGGCGTCATCGTCAAGGGCGTCGAGGACGTGTGGGTCAAGCTGGCCCGCTGCTGCACCCCGGTGCCCGGGGACCCGATCATCGGCTTCGTCACCCGCGGCAGCGGCGTCTCGGTGCACCGCAGCGACTGCGTGAACGTCGACTCGCTGTCCCGTGAGCCCGAGCGGATCCTCGAGGTCGAGTGGGCGCCCACCCAGTCCTCGGTGTTCCTGGTCGCCATCCAGGTCGAGGCGCTGGACCGCTCCCGGCTGCTGTCGGACGTCACGCGCGTGCTGTCCGACCAGCACGTCAACATCCTGTCCGCGGCCGTCCAGACCTCCCGCGACCGGGTCGCCACCTCCCGCTTCACCTTCGAGATGGGCGACCCCAAGCACCTGGGTCACGTCCTGAAGGCGGTGCGCGGCGTGGAAGGCGTCTACGACGTCTACCGCGTCACCTCGGCCCGCAACCGCGGGTAGCGCGCGGGGGAGACACACGAAAGGGGCCGCCGTACCCGAGGTACGGCGGCCCCTCCCCGTTCAGCGCGGGCGCGGGCCCAGGTCAGCCGCCGAACTCCTGGAGACCCTTCAGGGCCTGGTCCAGCAGCGCCTGGCGGCCCTCCAGCTCGCGCTCCAGCTTCTCCGCCTTGGCGGTGTTGCCCTGCGCGCGGGCCTGCTCGATCTGGCCCTTCAGCTTGTCCACGGCGGCCTGGAGCTGACCGGTCAGACCCGCTGCCCGGGCCCGGGCCTCCGGG
>MUNG01000354.1 GCA_002154585.1 Streptomyces pseudogriseolus | reverse complement strand
CGCCGCCGCTTCTTCCACGGGACGCCCGTGGAAGAAGCGGCGGCGGCGGAAGACGGGGTGGTCCTTGCGCAGCCACACCATCGCGCGCGTGAACTCCAGCAGCGTGGTGTCCGCGTCCTCGCCCTCCGGCCAGGCCACCCACGCCAGCTCGTTGTCCTGGCAGTAGGCGTTGTTGTTGCCGCGCTGGGTGCGGGCCAGCTCGTCGCCGTGGCTGATCATCGGCACGCCCTGGGAGAGCATCAGCGTGGCGATGAAGTTCCGCATCTGCCGGGCGCGCAGCCGCAGCACGTCCGGGTCGTCGGTGTCGCCCTCGGCCCCGCAGTTCCAGGACCGGTTGTGACTCTCGCCGTCCCGGTTGTCCTCCCCGTTGGCCTCGTTGTGCTTGTCGTTGTACGACACGAGGTCGTGCAGGGTGAAGCCGTCGTGGCAGGTGACGAAGTTGATGGAGGCGAGCGGGCGGCGCCCGTCGTCCTGGTAGAGGTCCGACGAGCCGGTCAGCCGGGAGGCGAACTCCGCGAGCGTGCGCGGCTCGCCCCGCCACAGGTCCCGCACGGTGTCCCGGTACTTGCCGTTCCACTCGGTCCACAGCGGCGGGAAGTTGCCCACCTGGTAGCCGCCCTCGCCGACGTCCCAGGGCTCGGCGATCAGCTTCACCTGGGAGACCACCGGGTCCTGCTGCACCAGGTCGAAGAACGACGACAGCCGGTCCACCTCGTGGAACTGGCGGGCCAGTGTCGCCGCGAGGTCGAAGCGGAACCCGTCGACATGCATCTCGGTGACCCAGTACCGCAGCGAGTCCATGATCATCTGGAGCACGTGCGGGGACCGCATCAGCAGCGAGTTCCCGGTGCCCGTGGTGTCCATGTAGTAGCGGGGGTCGTCGGTCAGCCGGTAGTACGAGGGGTTGTCGAGGCCCTTGAAGGACAGTGTGGGGCCCAGGTGGTTGCCCTCGGCGGTGTGGTTGTAGACCACGTCGAGGATCACCTCGATCCCCGCCTCGTGCAGCGCCTTCACCGCCGACTTGAACTCCAGCACCTGCTGGCCGCGGTCGCCCCAGGACGCGTAGGCGTTGTGCGGGGCGAAGAAGCCGATGGTGTTGTAGCCCCAGTAGTTGTTGAGCCCCATGTCGACCAGCCGGTGGTCGTTCACGAACTGGTGCACCGGCATCAGCTCCAGCGCGGTGACGCCCAGTTCCGTCAGGTGTTCGATGATCGCCGGGTGCGCCAGGCCCGCGTAGGTGCCGCGCAGCTCCTCGGGCAGTCCCGGGTGGCGCATGGTGAGACCCTTGACGTGGGCCTCGTAGATCACCGTGTGGTGGTACTCCGTCCGGGGGCTCCGGTCGTCCCCCCAGTCGAAGTAGGGGTTGACCACGACCGACGTCATGGTGTGCGGCGCCGAGTCGAGGTCGTTGCGCCGGTCCGGGTCGTCGAAGTGGTAGCCGTAGACCTCCTCGCCCCACTGGATCGAGCCGCTGATCGCACGCGCGTACGGATCCAGCAGCAGTTTCGCGCTGTTGGTGCGCAGCCCCCGCTCGGGGGCGTACGGCCCGTGCACACGGAAGCCGTACCGCTGCCCGGGCATGACCCCGGGCAGGTACGCGTGCCGCACGAACGCGTCGCTCTCCCGCAGCTCGACCGCGGTCTCGGAGCCGTCGTCGTGCAGCAGACACAGCTCTACTCGGTCCGCGGCCTCCGTGAAGACCGCGAAATTCGTTCCGGCGCCGTCGTACGTGGCACCGAGCGGATACGCCTCGCCAGGCCAGACCTGCATGGACTCGACTCTTTCAGGTGTACGGCGCCGGTGGGGGCGCGTTGGCTCCGAGTGTCCCCGTGTCTCCCCGAACGGGCGGGATCAAGGGCGGGTCCACCCTCTACCCATGCCCCGCCTGCCGACGGCCGCACCTTCCCCGCCGGATGCTGTGAACCTGCTCACCTGTCGGCACGCGGAGGCGGAACGGTCGCCCCGTACGGGGAAGTTGGGAAACGACCCTGCCCATCGGGCTGCACCGCGCACCGCATGCGGAGTACTCTCCTTGATCGTTGGACGGGAGTGCTCGGGGGACTGGAAGGCGGTGCGCGGGTGGGCTCGGGAGGGCTGGAACTGCCCCCTGGTGACGACGGTCACGAGGGGAGCGGCTCCACGGACGTCCCGCCCGGTGCGGTGTCCCTGGCGCGGCCGATGGACGCGGGTGCGATCGGGCCGGAGCTGGACTGGGGCGCGGACGCGTGGCGCGAGGTGCGCACGCGCGCGCAGCGGGCCGGCCGGGCCTACATCTGGCTGAACCTGGTCGAGCAGCGGCTGCGCGCGGTCGTCGCCGCCGTACTGCGGCCGATCTACGAGCCCGTGCACGGCGACGACTGGGTGGTCGCCGCCGCCGGGCCCGCCGGACAGGAATGGGTGCAGCGCGCGGTCGCCGTGCGCGAGGTCAGCCGCCGCAAGGGCTACCTGCTCGATCCGGCCGACGACAACGTGCTGTCGTTCCTCACCCTGCCGCAGCTGCGCGAGCTGATGGTGCAGCACTGGCCCTGCTTCGAGCCGTACTTCGACGACCGCCGGGACGTCGAGCTGGCCCTGGACGAGCTGGAGGTCACCCGCAACGTGGTCTCCCGCAACCGGGCGCTGTCCGAGACGGTGCTGAACCAGGCCGAGCGGGCCTCCGCGCGGCTGCTGGAGATGCTCGGCGCGGGCGGCGACGTGCCCTCGGCGCGCCGGCTGCCGGTGGACGCGGTCGAGGACCTGGTCGGCGACCGGTACGCGGACGTGGTCGCCGTGCACCCGGACCGGGTGCGGCTGCTGCGCCAGTTCCCCGCCGAGGACATGTTCGGCGGGGCCCGGCGGCTCGACGCGGTCGGCATCGGCCTGAACCTGCTCGTGCAGAACTTCTCCGGCCGCCGCCTGGTGCGGCTGGCCGAGTCCGGCTGCCGGGTGCGGCTGCTGTTCCTCAACCCGGCCTCCAGCGCGGTCAAGCGGCGCGAGCGCGAACTGGGCATCAAACGGGGCGAGCTGGGCCGGTCCGTGGAGATGAACATCCTCCACATGCGCCGGGTGCGGTCCCGGCTGCGGGACCCGGGCGCCTTCGAGATCCAGGTCTACGACGAGACGCCGCGCTGCACCGCCTACCTGGTCGACGGCGACGGCTCGGACGGCATCGCCGTGGTGCAGAACCATCTGCGCCGCACCCGCGGCATGGAGGCGCCGGTGCTGGTGCTGCGCAACGGCACGAAGGTGGTCAAGCCGGGCGAGATCGAGGAGGGCGGCCTCTTCCCCACCTACCGCGAGGAGTTCGAGCAGATGTGGGCGGATTCACGGCCGGTGTCCTGAACCTCCGGGTCCGCGCGGGTTCCGGGGCCGCCCGGTCCGCCCGGGAAACGGAATGCGATCCTCTGGTTGTCAGTGGCGCGTGCGAGGGTGAGAGCCACTGGGGGAACGCACCGCACAGAAGGGGGGCAGCCCATGGGCTGGCACCGGGAGCTGCTGATCGGCTTCGACCTGGAGACGACGGGGACGGATCCGCGCGAGGCGCGGATCGTCACGGGAGCCGTGATCGAGCTCCGCGCGGGGGAGACGCTGGGGCGCCGGGAGTGGCTGGCCGACCCGGGCGTGCCGATCCCCGCCGACGCGGTCGCGGTCCACGGCATCAGCAACGAGCGCGCGGCAGCCGAGGGCCGCCCCGCCGACCAGGTGGCCGACGCCATCGCCGGCGTCCTCGCCGCCTACTGGAAGACCGGCGTCCCGGTCGTCGCCTACAACGCCTCGTTCGACCTGAGCCTGCTCTCCGCCGAGCTGCGGAGGTACGGACTGCCGTCCCTGCGCGACCGCCTGGGCGGCGCCGACCCGGCCCCGGTCGTCGACCCGTACACCATCGACCGCGCCGTCGACCGCTACCGCCGCGGCAAGCGCACGCTTGAGGCGGTCTGCGCGGAGTACGGCGTGCGGCTCGACGCGGCGCACGACGCGACGGCCGACGCCCTCGCCGCCGCCCAGCTGGCCTGCGCGATAGCCGACCGTCACCCGAAGGTCGCGGCCCTCGGCCCGGCGGAGCTGCACCGCCGTCAGATCGAGTGGTACGCGGCCTGGGCGGCGGACTTCCAGGACTTCCTGCGCCGCAAGGGCGACCCGGCCGCCCTGGTCGACCCCAGCTGGCCGCTGCGCGAACCGGCGGGGGAGCCGGTCCGGCCCGGGCTCACCTAGGGCGCGTCCGGGCGGTCAAGTCGGGGGAGGATGCGGTGCCGTGAACCCGCTGGGGGCGTCCCCACGCCCGTGGAGGGAGGGCGCGCAAGGCCTCGCGTCCCTGGCACGATCCCGCGGGCAGGGCCCGTCGCCTTCCGTCCGGATCAGGCCGGCCGGGGACACCCCGCGCCTCACGGCCGGCCTGATCCGGACGGAAGGCGACGGGCCCTGCCCGCGGGATCGTGCCAGGGACGCGAGGCCTTGCGCGCCCTCCCTCCACGGGCGTGGGGACGCCCCC
>MUNG01000353.1 GCA_002154585.1 Streptomyces pseudogriseolus | reverse complement strand
CCACCCGCCCGACACCGCCCATGCCAGTTCCCCCTGTACCGCCTCGACAGCCGTACGGTACGGCCCACGACCGACGGCACCTTACGGGACGGGGGCGGGGGCAGGTATCCCCGCGTATTGATGCAGACCTCGGTGCACCGGGGTTGATACGGGCCACCTGGCCCGGACGATCGACTCGAAACAAGACGGGCGGGACCGGACCGTCAGGCAAAGCCCCAGCGTACGGCCGCACAAAGCACTCGATTACGCTTCGGCGACGCCCGGGAGGATCCGGGCTGCCGTACGCCGGACCGAGGGGCTCCGGCCGGCCCGACCGTCAGGAGTACCGCCCGTGAACGGACCGCGCCGCCGCGCGCTGCTTGCCTCCGTCAACCCGATGCTGGAGCCCGGCGAGCGGATCGAGCTGGTGACCATCGTGACGACGAGCCCCGTCTCGTTCGGCCGGACCGCGGCGTTCGCCGTGGCGTCGGCGATCGTGAGCGGCGGCGCCACCACCATGGCCCCGGCGCCGACGGCGATGCACCTGGTCATGACCGACCGCCGCTTCTTCCTCTTCCGGGCGGAGCCGATGCTCGTCTGGCCGCGCGAACTGGTGATGGCCTTCCCGCGCGCGGGCCTGGTCCGCTCGGAGATCGACGACCGCACGATCAACTCGTCCTTGGTCCTGTCCTACCCGGGCCACGAACAGAGCCTCCAGCTCACGTTCACGGCGTTCAACCGCAAGAAGCGGAACCAGATGGCGGCGGCGGTGCCGGTGGCGGGGTGAGGGGGACGGGCGCGCTCGCGGCACCCGGCGACCGGACCCGGGCGGTCCGCCACGTGGTGATCAGGTCTCGTCGTTGCTCGGGAGAGCGACGAGTTCCTTCAGATCGTTCGCAACCATGACCTGAGCGAGACGACCCGCGACCGCCACGACCGTCGGCCAAGAGGGTGCCCGCAGATACTCGGCGTCGGTGTCGTTGGGTGCTTCGTCCGCGGCGGCGTTGAGAGCGGCGCCCAGTTCACGCATGAGAGCGACCTCTTCCTCGCTTCTCAGGCTGACTCCGAGGTACCGCTCGGGCTCGTCGGCGTCACAGAAGTCGTCGAAGAGCGTGTGGAAGACGTGATCGAGGTTCTCGAACACCGACGGATCGAGCCAGACGTCCCGTTGCCATGGCGGGTTGGCCAGAGCCAGGACAACGGGTTGCCTCACCTGGTACTAGCCGTTGGACGTGCAGCCCCCGGACAGGGCCAAGGTGCTGGACATGAGCGGCATCGGCTGACGGCGAGTTTTTCGTAGAGGCACGGTCATCCCACAGGGACCGCACGGGAGTACGTGTGGGGCACAGATCTTGACCGAACCATCGGGATGCTGCGGCGGCTCCACCCGGTGCGAGGGCTCGACTCTCTCGGGCGGCGTGCGGCCACCGAAGGGGACGACGTACGCGGCCGGCTGGCCCGGCGTGGACGTCATCGCTGATCGCGAGGGTGATGATCGATGCCCCCTCCCAGCCTCCCGAACGCCTCGTGGCGGCAAGTGCGAGGGGTGGTGGAACCCATGGGACCGCCACGCATGGACATGCTTGGACTCGCGGGCTCCCTGATCGAGCGCGACGACCGTTGGCTCACGACCTCTTGGCCCCGACTGTCGGCTGGATGGCCAATGGGGTCCAGCACGCTGGCCTGGGAGTATCCACCCTGACCCAGGGGGCCGCTCAATCCAGGAAGTAGGACCAGAAGGGGATGGCGGCGTACTGGTGGCCTTCGGGCGTTGGCACAGGGTGGCCGAACTCGTGGTGGAAGTAGTCGACCAGATCGGTGCCGTAATGAATGATGTCCGTCTGGTGCATCGACAACACGGGCGTACCGGTGCGGTCTGGATCAGCCAGCAAGTACCGGTGTGAGTAGATCGGCACCATCACAGGAACTCTCGCCAAGTAGGTGTGTGCCATGTCCAGGGCATCCTGGGTGTCCGCCGGCCGCGGGTCCCAGTGCGGATGCCAGAAAGCATTGTGCTGTACGTCGAACAGCACCCCATCCACCGGCCGAGCCAACCGCTCCGCCAGGTCCTCCGGGTCGCCGTCCCGCCAGTCGGGCCAACGACGGCTCCCCGTGGGCAGCCCTGCGCTCAGCAGCGTTCGGTGCTCCGGCGCGAAACGGAACCCCCAGCGCTCCTCAACGTGATCTAGTTCCCGCTCGCTCATGCCTTGCTTCACCTCGACGCGGGCAGAGAGCATGGCAAGCAACACCAGGGCGTCTTCGGCGGTCAGTGAATTCTCGTGGCTGATCGGAGACATGCGCGGAACGGTAGAGCACCTCAAGGACGGCAAGCAGGGGGATTCGCTGGGATCTCAGCCCGGGAAGCTCGGGTTCTACGGGCTCAATGGTCCCGCCGACCTGGTGTCGATCCGTGTCATGACCTGGGGCAGGCCGTCTCCGGGTGGTGGGGGGACCGCTGTTCCCTGCGGCTCCCCGCGTATCTGGCACGGGTCTGGCACGAGCGCGTTGAGGCAGGTCAGTCAGTCACGCCGCGACCCTGGCACGCCGATACCAAATCCGAAATCGGTGGAGACGGTCAACGAGTGGGCCGCAGTCCTGAGACCGTTCTCCCACTCCGGGAGTTCGTCCGCGCTCATCCACTCGCTGTAGTCCGCTGCGATGGAGAGGAACTGTGTCTCGTCCAGGGTGCAAGCTGCCACTGTCATCGACAGCCGATCGACCACTTCCTTGGGGCTCAGCTCAGCGTTCGCGAGACCGACAGCGAGGCTCACGAGGAGCCGACGGCCGGCTGTCACTTCATCGGGAAGGGGTACGCCGAGTTCGCCCAGGGCTTGGACATACAGTTCGCGGATCTCGGTCTCGTCGCTCCTGCGTGGCAGACCGGCCAGTTCGCGCAGGGCGGGGGAATCACGCCCGTCGACGAGTGCATGGGCAGCAAGCATCGGGAGTTCCTCGGGCGGGAGTACCTCTGCCACATACTGCCAAGCGCTGCGCTGCAACCGGTCCATACACTCATCGTGAGAGCAACGAAACTTCCTGGCTACCTAATTGCCGATCTGACACCGGCTTCTTTGCGGAGCGACCACTTCGTCTTGAAGGCAGTTCGGGCGGGGGAGCTGCCTTGGGCTGATCTGGCTCTCACCTGCTGCAACGGTCCACAGACGTCCGCGGTCGTCCGATTGCTTCCGTGACCACACGACCGTCGCTGGTCCCGTAGAGGTCCAGCACCGAGCCGCCGCACCACCCCGTGGCCTGGCGTGTTTCCGGCTCGCGCTCGGTTGCGTCCTGGGAAGTGGTGTACGGGTTCCCACCTGATTCGGGCGTTTGTCCTGGCGTCGGAGTGAGGGCCCGGATATGAGAACGGCCACCGGCTGATCTTTCGACCCAAGGATCGCGGGTGCTCACCAGCGTGGATGCGGGCGCTGGAGGGGGCGGGTCGGGTCACACCTTCTTGACGACGATCGTGTTCGGGACCAGCTTCTCCAGCTCGTCGACGTCCGAGGTGAAGACGGTGACCCGTCCCCTCTGCTGTCGCGCGATGACGGCGAGCACGGCGTCGATCGCGTACTTGTGGCCGTGCAACTTGGCGTCGGCCAGGAGTCGACGCGCCTGGCGAGCCTCGTCCTTTCCGATGTCGACGACCTGGAGCCGGGACAGTACCCAATCCCAGCGTTGCTCGGTCGTTCTGCCGTCGTACGCCTCGACCAGTGTCATCGGGGACGTCACCACCTCGGCTTCCCCGCGTGCCGCGAGATCGAGCCAGGCGATCATCTTCCGGTCGCCGCGCACCGCAAGGGACAGGGCTTCACAGTCCAGTACGAAGACACGAAGGGGCCGCTGTCCGTGCTCACCGGCTCGCTTCTTCACGCAGCCTCTCCGGCGTTGTGCTTTCCGGCGGTTCGACGCCGCTCGTGTTCGGCGTCGAGTTCGTCCAGCTCGACGAGCGCTGCCGCATGCTCGTCCTCGGTGACGGGGCCGTGCTCTTCCTGCAGCCAGTCGACCAGCTCCAGGAGCCGGTCCCGGTCACGCTTGAAGCGCAGCGCCTCGGCGACATACGCCGACAGGCCCCGCTCTGCCGCGTCCGCGCGGATCTCCTCCAGGAGATCCTCGGGAATCGTCACGGTCACCTTCTTGGTCGCCATACAAGAGACCATACTCCTGGTATCGCACTCCTTACCAGTGGGTCACGTGATCGACGCTCGGCGATCAGGCGGCCGGGGCGGGGCGCGGGCTGCTGTGGAAAACCTGGCTGGTGTGCCACGAGCGGTGGACCGCCGCGACGGGACGGGCACCCGGTTGAGGTCCGATGAGCGGGCGGCCGGAGAGCGCTATGACGTGCTCGCGGGCGGCGGGGCTGTGGCCGACGAAGCGCTGCGAGACCAGGATGCGGTGACTGTCACCGATGCCGAGGACGCCTCTACTGGCGGCACCTACTCGGCGATGCCCGCACGTCTACAACGTCGCAGCCTGATCAAGGGGCAGGCCGCGATGATCAGCGTCGAGGCCCTTTCCGTCTCGGGGTACGAAGGCTCTCCAGAACCGAAACAGAGCCTCCGTGCCGGATAAGGACAGGCAGGCCCGGCCTCGTGGACCGGGTGAGCGGCGCTATGCGCTCGGACGACGCATGCGCCATCGCCTGGGAGAGTGGGGGGGCAAGCCCCGCGAGGCCCAGCTCGCTCGGCTGCGGGAGGAGGACCCCAGCGCTGGCTGACCCCGCGCTTTGGCCCACCTCATTCGCTCGTGCGCTCGATGGCATCCTCGTGATGTTCCAGGCACCGCCTCCGCGGGAGGAGTGGGATCCGCCCGGGAGCCGGATCCCGAAGTCGGCTCCCAAATGGCTCCCAAAATGGCCCCCGGAACCACTCAGGAGCCCGACCCGCTGAGCGGATCAGGCCCCTGACCTGGTACTTCACTGTCGGGGTGGCGGGATTTGAACCCACGACCTCTTCGTCCCGAAGCAACTTTGATGGGTGCTCGGCCTTGGGCTGGTGCGTATCTCACCTGTGGCGATGGTCCAGGGGCGTCCGCGCTCGTCCGCCGCTGTCCGTCGGCGTTGTCACGCAGTTAGACACTCACCACCCGATCGCACGGTGCTGCGTAGCCGTGACCGGGTCGGAGCTGGACCAGTAGAGAATGGCAGGGTGGACGTAGCTGCGGAACTGTGCGCTCTTACGGGCTCATTGTCGCGAGAAGACGGGGTCTTCGGGCGTGTGGTCGACGAGGCCGGCGGATCCGTTCCGGAACTCGTGCGCCAAGTGGCCGCCGAGGCTGAAGAGGCTTGGAAGCTGTATGCAGTGGAAGGTGCAGTCGGCCCGGACACACCAGTAGAGATCGACGACGCACTCTTGCAGGTCGACGCTGAGCGCGCAGTGGAACTCATGACCTACCTGGCGACCTATGACCTCGTTTTCCCGGGCTCAGGACGACGAGACCGCCTCCATGCCCGTAGAGCGGCGGAACGTGTTGTCCGTCTGCTGGGCTATGAGGCTGCCTGGTACACGAACATCACTGACCTCTTGCCCGGAGCAAGAGCGTGGAACCCGGTCACCCGGCATACCTTCGATGGGGTCGTTGCCGGGACTGGCGGGTCCTTCACCCTGGTGTTGCTGCAGGTAGGCGAGGACTGACCCCCCTGACGTTCTGCCGCGGCCGTGTCAGCTGCGGCGTTGCGCGAGCACCGCTTTAGGAGAGAGGCTGGGTGATCTGCGGGCTGAGCTGCGGCTTCGTCGGTCGAGGAAGCGGGCGGCTACTCGGCTGCACAGCACCGGTGTTGACCGTGACTGACCCCTACATCTGGCATGGTTGTGGCACGAACCTCAGCCGACGACAGCCAGCCACGATGGCGGGTGCGCCGACCGATCAGGCGCGCGTGTGCCTCGCTGCACCCCCACCGGCCTCCGCCACGCCTCCGTTGGCGATTGATCAACCACCGTAGCGGCTGCGCAAATCTTCGGTGGTCCTTGACATCAGCCCTATGGCGCCTTGCGGTTGGACCTCTGCCAGCGGACGTTCCGTCTGGGGGTCGTAGGCAGTCAGCCCCGTTTCCTTCTCGACGATGGCCGACAGGGCAAAGACCTTGCCGAGCACGACCGCGGCATCTTCCCCTGCATGCCAGTAGGGCACTGTGATGCTCACCTCGTCACCGAAGACGGACAGGTCGATGCCGGTGCCCGAGTGGCTGAGGTCTCGGGACTCCTGTTCGTACTCAGTGATGTCCACTTCGCCCAGCAGAAACCGGGCCTGCGGGACTATGCGTTCCCAATCCTCAAGAAGGCGAGCAGGGATCGGCTCGCTGTGCTCGGCCGCGTCTTTCATCGCCTCCAGGACCTCATCCCAGGATTGCCCGTCGCGTCGGCTCAAGAAGTAGATGTCGTAGCTCATCGCGCGATCGTAGACACTCCTCTCGCTGGCGACAGTTGACCTGATCTCTCACGACGAGGGGTTGCTCACCAGTCCCGCCACCGGTCCGTGAGCTCGTGCCGGCCGAGCCCGTGCCTGGCGGTCAGGGCCGCGACGTCGACTCCCTGCTCGCTGAGCGCCTCATCGATGTAGGCGCACAACTGCTCGCGCTCATCGGTTTCGAAGGCGCACTCGTCGTGAGCATCGTTCACGGCGTTCAGGGCCAGGATGACGCGCTCCACTGCGGCGAAGATCCGTGTGTCGTCGCCCTCTGCGAGCGTGGGCACCTCGGCATCGAACACGTCGAGGACAGCATCGGTCTCCACCAGGAGCTCTTCGGGAAACAGCTCGACCATGCACGCGCAGTCGGGATCTAGGGTGCCGGCGGAAAGCTCCGCGGCCTCCATGGCTATGCCCCTGCGCCAGTTCGTCGTCGGTCTCTCAGCCATGGAGCGAACCGTACAGCGCAGGTCTGACAGCAAGACCAATCTTCACGAGGGAACCTCAGCTTGGGAAGCTTGGGTTCTCGGCAGGCGGTTGCTTGGCTGAACTGCGATGCAGCGGGCGCGGAGTCCGATTGATCAGCGGCCTGGTCCCCGCTATTCCCCGCGGTTCCCCGCACGATCTGGCACGTGTCTGGCACGGGCGCTGCCGTCAGCTCTGCGCCTCTGCCGCGAGCCACGGACTACTCGTGGTGGTTGCAGCCAGCAAGGCTTGTGCGAAGAAGCTCCAGCCGCCGCTGCCGGGCAAAATTGCGGCCAGCGTTGTTGTACCAGCCGTCCGCGTCGTCCATCCAGGCTGCCAGCACCTCACTCGCGAGGTCCGTGTTCTCCCTTGAGTGGCCCTCCTCGGTGTGGCTGCTGTGGACACTTGCACGTGTGGCACCGACTGGAGCTTGTCAGCACAAGTGGCAACTCTGTCACCGTATGTCCCTCGGATAGCCGACGAGATTCGCCCTCTCGAGTGCAAGTCGGCTGCTAGGAGGTAGATTTTCAGCCGTCCGAGGCACCTAGGCTGCTCGATTGCGCCATCCTCTGTTGGTGAGCTGTGCCACATGGGTAGGCTGATCGAGGGGGTGGAGATCTCAATGGCAGAGCAACTGCGATTCGAACGGCCGCCAGTACATGCAGTGTCACTCGCACTGCTGTTTGACACGCTGCCGAAGCTGCAGACCTTGGATCTGGCTCAGTTGCGAGTGGATTGGCGCGAGGACTACCCGATTCTTCGGGAATCCACGCCTATGCCAGCATGGCAAGCCTCGGAGCAAGATGACGTGGAGTTCGTCAGGTCCGGTTTGTCTTGGCCCATGGCTCTCTGTTCGCTCACCACGGAAGCAGGGGACAGGGAAGTTAGGTTCCAGCAAGATCGGTTCGTTCTAAAGTGGAACCTCTCCGACGGAGAGAATCCCTACCCGGGGTATCAGGCGCTTAAAGCCGAACTTCTCGCTAAGTTTGATCAATTCTCGAAACTGTCGCAGTCGGTTTCGGGTGTGCTTCCACGAGTGAAGCGAGCAGACGTAACTTATACGAATAAGATCCCTGGTGTTTCTGCTCACCAAGCAATGGCGGGCGTTCTTACCGGGTGGAAATCTGAATCATCCTTCCCTTTCCGTGTTCCAGATTACTGCGGCTTCAGGGTTCACTACGACGAATCGGAACTGGATCCGCGGGTCGCGGTACTTATTGGTGTTGACTCTGCTGTGACGGAACCCTCGGACGGCGAATTCACTGAGGGTGCGTCTCTAATCATTGACGCGGAATCCCAAGTCGACACAGAAGATGACTTTACGGACCGTATGGATCGTGCCCACGAAGTGGTGGCAGGTGCTTTTCTTGAAGTCACCAGTGACGGGATGAGAAGTCAATGGGGAGAGATCAAGTGATCACGCAACCTGCGCGAGGAGGGAAACCCTTCACTGCTGCCCCTGCTCGGGACGCTGGCGTGTGGATGATTCGCCGTAACGACGCACGGCGTGGAACGTCCCGTGTGTTAGAGAAGCGAACCAAGCTCGAACTGCAGATGTATGTGAGCGGCAAGCTGCACGAACTTAGGACGCTGCCTCTGAACTGGGATGATGCCGGCGGTGAGCCTGCCTCGCAATCCGTCACCCATGTCGCTTACCGGACGCTCGACAGGATCTCGGATCATCGAACAGTTTTCCCCTTCATCACCCCTGGTGAGGGCGGCTCCATCGTCTTTGAATGGCGAGCTGGCCGTGAGAGGCTGGAGATCGAGTTCTTCCCAGGAGAGATGCCCTATATCCGCTACGCGGAGCCCTCTGGTGGCGCCAGGGTGAGCGGGTACTTGGGTGAAGAAGGGGTGGGAGTCGAGGCCGTTAGGAGGCTCCTTTCGTCCCTCTCGCTCCGTGTGTGGGTGGCGAATCCGGCCTGGAGAAGACTTTTTTCCTGAGGGTCGGTAGCTTGCGAGAGGGGGGGGCTCTTTGGGTTCGAGTGAAAGCGATATTCCGGATGACGAGATCATCTACCGAAGGATTCCTGATAAGCCAGACTTTCTAGCCCCTGATCTGATAACAGGGAAGAAGGCACCTACTCACACGGCCTTCAAGTGGGATCCGGATGGCATCTCGGTGCATCGGAGCTCAATTCTGTCGGAGCACGACCTCGGCCCGCACTCGATGATCAAAAAGGAGGGTCAAGTTGTATACGGCTTCCCTGTTCAGGTAGTGCGCTCTTGCAAGGCGAAAGTTCTGGATGATCCGGACTTTGATGATCCCCCTATTGGGATCGCGCATGCTTTGATTCAGTGTGAGGTTCCCCGGCCGGATAGGCCGCGGAGGCGGGAGATATCCGAGGCGCTGGCTGAGGCCGCTGAGCGATGCTATCCGCCTGAGTGACAAGGTCGGTGGAGCGGCTTTGGGCTGGAGCTGCTTTGGCGCGAGTGATCATGGCCCCGTAAGCTTCCGGCGCGTCGGGCAGTCTGTGGACCTGCCCGGTAAAGCACGACGTTGGGGCCATGATCTGCGAGGCTCGCGCCAAAGTGGCTGCCTAAAGCCGTGGAGCCGACCGCCCCAGCCACGACGTACTTCATCTCTGGCACCGGGTGGCTGATTGCTGTAGCGCGCGGCACGGGCGCCGGCAGGGCTGGAGCGGGGCGGAGACAGGAGCGCAGGCCCGGCCGGGGGCCGGGCCGCGCGCGGGGAGCGGAGCGAGCCGCCTTGAACCAGTAGAGAGACTTTGAATCACGCTCATCCTGGCGGCTGTTGATGTTGCTCTTGCACCTGGTGGCTATCGGCTCGTGGTGTAGAACCCTGGGTATGGGGAGTGAACGGCGCGAGCGGATGCGGGTGCTTGGGGCACGTCTTCGGGCTCTGCGTGCGGAGGCTGGTCTGACGGGTGCGGTTCTGGCTCAGCGGGCTGGCGTGGGTCAGCCGACGGTCTCCAAGGTGGAAACCGGGCGCATGGTCCCCAGTGTCGATG
The DNA here is from genome assembly GCA_002154585.1 of Streptomyces pseudogriseolus. Taxonomy (GTDB): domain Bacteria; phylum Actinomycetota; class Actinomycetes; order Streptomycetales; family Streptomycetaceae; genus Streptomyces; species Streptomyces pseudogriseolus. Next base: position 5,203 of record MUNG01000353.1, on the reverse strand, counting down.
TGCTGGACCGGCTGTGCCGAGCACTCAACCTCGATGAGTCGGCGGCCGGGGAAGTCCATGACCTGCTCGTCGCCGTTGAGTCTGCGATCGACACCGATTCCGAACCTGCGGGGCTGACCGCTGGGCTCGTCGTTGATGACGCGGTCCGCGGTGCTCGGTCGGTGCGGTCCTTCCAGTGCGTCGTTCTGCCTGCCCTGCTCCAGAGCGCTGAGTACGCCCGTCACGTTTTCGAGAGCGCACCGGACTCAACCCCTGAGGCGGTCGGTCGGGCTGTCGCTGCCCGTGTGGAGCGGCAGAGCGTGTTGTACGAGCCTGGGCGCGAGTCGGTGTTCGTGCTGACGGAGGCCGTGCTGCGGACCTGGCCGAGCACGCCGGCGCTGATGCTCGCCCAGCTCGACCGGCTGCTCGCCGTCGAGAGCCTGAGCACCGTCCGGCTCGGCGTCATCCCGTGGCGCCGCCCGGTGCCGCTTCTGCCTCGTCACGGATTCACGCTGTGCGACGAGCAGGCTGTCGTGATTGAGGCGTTCACCGGTGAGCGGGTGTCGGTCGACTCCGCCGAGGTGGCTGCGTACGAGGAGACCTTCGACCGCTTCCAAGAAGCAGCCGTCTTCGGGGACGAGGCGCGTGAGCTGTTGTTGCGGGTGATGAAGGAGTTCCGTGAGCTGGGAGACACGGTCACCCCTTAGAGGAATAATTCCTCTACATGCCTAGCGTGCTGCCTTGCTGCGGGCATAACCTGCCGTCGCGCTGTCTAGTCCCCTAGACGCAGACAAGGAGCTTGCCATGCGTACCAAGTGGTGCCGCGCTTTCCCCGGTTTGGCCGAGCAAGTAGTCCAGGCCCGTCACTTCGTCGCTGCCTTAGTCGCCGAGAAGGGACCGGTCGATGACGCCACCCTGGTCGTCAGCGAATTGGCCACCAATGCCGTGCGGCACTCGCTGAGTGGGGCGGAAGGCGGCTGGTTCCTCGTGGTCGTCGGCTTCGGTGACGGCTTCGTCCGCATCGAGGTGGTCGACCAGGGCGGCGAACGGGTCCCGCACCTGTGCGATGTGACCAGCCAGGAAGAGGGCGGGCGCGGGCTGCTGTTGATCGCGGCCTGTGCGAAGAACTGGGGTGTGAAGAACTGGCCCGACGGGCGTTCCGTCTGGGCGGAGCTGGCCTGGGAGGGTGTGTGATCGCGCGCCGCTCGCTGATGGGCGGCCGTTGCCATGCCGGCGGTGACGGGTGACTCCTAGGGGTGTGCCTCGGCGGCGATCGCTTTTCTTCGTCGTTGAAGGTCGTACGGGACGGCGCCTCCCGCCCATTCCGTCTAGGGCCCTAGACTCCTGGGTACTTCTGGGAGGTGTGGTCATGTCGGACGAGTTGCAGCGGATCATGGCGATCGATGATCCGTACCTGCTCCTGCGCGAGGTCACCACGAGGCTGGCCGCTGCGCAGCAGGAGGTGACCGAACTCGCCCGGCTCCGCCGCCGCGTGGTTCAGGACCTCCACGCGCAAGGAATGTCCTACGCGCAGATCGCCGAGAAGGCCGGCCTGAGCCGCGGGCGGATTCATCAGATCCGGCACACCGGCCCGGCACCTGAGGGTGCCTTCCTCGGGACGGGCTCCGTCACGGTGGTGACACCGCTCCGGTGGGACGACGCGAAGAAGCGCCCGGTCGTCGCCATGGCCGACATGAACTCCGGCAAGCGGCTGGAGGAGCTGGCGAAGTCGTACGGGCTCGACGTCAGCTCCGGCCACGTGCAGGTGAGTGGCGAGGTCGACCTCAACCGTGACGGCCTGGTCGTCGTCTGCGGGCCGGGCATGTCCCAGGCCATGCGCGACCTGTACGCCCAGGACCCGGTACTCGCCTGGGAACACCCGGAGGGCGAGCCTTGGGCGCTGGTGGACCGGCGCACCGGCACGGCGTACCACGCAGGCGCGGACCTTGAGCCGAGCCGTCCGCACGACGTCGGATACCTGGGCCGACTGCCCCGCCCGGACGGCAACGGCTCAATCCTCGCCATCGCTGGCATCCACACGGCAGGCTCCCTCGGCGTCGTCCACCTGCTCACCTCGGACCTCAGCACGCTGTGGGGACAGGTGGGGGAGCGGCACTTCTCCACCCTGGTGTGTGTCGAGTACGACCCCGAGACCGAAGAACCGCAGTCCGCTGAACTCCTCTGCCCCCTCTACCTGCACGACGAGGAGGCGACGGCGTGAACGTCGCCCTCGGCACGCTGCCCGCCGAACCAGACCAGCAGAACGAGGACTTCGCGGCCGCCGCTCCCGGTGCGGCCGTCCTCCTCGACGGTGCCGGCGTCGCCGGGGCCGAGACCGGCTGCGTCCACGGCATCGCGTGGTTCTCCTCGACCCTGGGCGGACTGATGCTGGGCAACATCGCGCAAGATCGCGCCCGGCCGCTCGCCGACTGTCTCGCCGACGCGATCCGCGGCGTTCGATCCCTGCACGAGGACAGGTGCGATCTGACCTACCGGGCCAGCCCGACCAGCACGGTCGTCGCCGTCCGCGTCGGCGGGGGAGCGCTGGAATACCTCGTCCTCGGCGACTCGACCCTCCTCTTGGCCCACCAGGACGGGAAGACGACCGCTGTCACCGACGACCGTCTGGATCAGGTCGGCAAGCAACTCCGCGCGCCGGTCGACCGACTACCCACCGGCACGCCCGAGCACGCTGCCGCCCTGGCCCAGTACCGCGACGACCTGACGGGACTCCGGAACCGGCCGGGCGGCTTCTGGATCGCCGGCCCCGAACCACGGGCAGCCGAGCACGCCCTCACCGGAACGGTGCCGCTGGAGTCGCTGGCGTCCGTGACCTTGCTGAGCGACGGCGTGACACGCCTCGTCGACCGGTTCGGCCTCGCCGACTGGACGGACGTGCTGGACGTGCTCGCGTCCGCCGGCCCGGACGAACTCATCCGCCGTGTACGGGAAGCGGAGAACGGCGATCCCGACGGGCAGCGATGGCCTCGCGGAAAGGCGAGGGACGACGCGACGGTACTCCACTGGTGTCCTGTGACATCGAAGTTTGAGTGACCAGGTCGGCCGACAAGGCTCCGGCCTCCGAGCGGTGTCAGTGGAGGGCGGCAGACTGCGCGCATGGATGCTTCTCTCGACACCGATCGCTGTGACCGTGCTGGGGTGGTGTGGGTCCGGTCGATGGGCGGCCCCTTGATCGTCGTTCCGGAGTCCTGTGTGACCGCGTGGGGTGGATGCACGGAGGACGGTTCTGTCCTCGGTGATGCCGATGGCCGTGATGACTACGACCGCGCCTGCGAGGTGGAGGACTGGGCCGGTGTCATCGCCGTAGGCGCTGGCGCCGCCACTGCGCTTGTCCTGGCCGATGAGCCTGCAAAGACGTGCTTCCTGCCAGAGAAGCTGCTGTTCGTGCGGTGGCTGGCTGCGGACTCCGAGGCCGAGTTGTTCGCGGCAGCCGAGGCGGTGCTGGCCGATCCGGACACCGCTTGGGAGGACGGCGGACTGTGGGTCACCGATGGCCCGGCGGTGTTGATGGATTCGGCTGAAGCGGGCGCCGATCTGGGAGTGGAGTATCCCGACGGGGGCCAGCCGGACCAGGCTCCAGTGCAGCTCCCGGCAGGTCGGTGGAGGGTGCGTGCGGTCCATCAGACCGGCGAGTTCCCGTGGGTGGGTGTGGCGCAGCTTGTTGCCGAGGACGGCCACCCCTGACCTTCGATGGCACGGGACACCCGCTGGGTGCCCTCGTCGTAGCCGCGCACCCAACCGTAGAATCGAACGTGTGAGCGACCAACCGTCCCGACTGGAGCTGCTGCGCTTCGCGCGCCGTGTGGTCGTGCAGCAGGCGACGGCTGCCGTGCGGCAGATCGACGGGTGGATCGCGGACGAGGAGCGGCGCGAGGCTGAGCGGCGCCGAGGTGAGGAGATGCGGCCGCCGCCTTCGGACTGGCTGCTCCAGTACGGGCTGAACCGGAGAAACGTGGATGCCGTCCATGCCGGGGACTGCTGGGCAGCGACGAAGTCGGGCCGGTGTCGTCCCGCGTCCCGCGAGCAGGTGGTTGAAGCTCTGCGGCATGGCGTGCCGGCGTGCGTGCACTGCCGCCCGGATACGGCGCTGGGTCTGCTCGACAGCCCGTGACGGTGGTGGTCTAAAAGCGGGCGAGGGGCTCCCGAATGGCGTCACCGGCCGCTGCGAGATCGGGTGGTCTCATCGACGCTCGCGCGACACGTTCGTATACCCCCCTAGACAGTTGACGGGGCGTCGGTTTACGGTAGTCGTCAACCCCCCTAGACAGTTGGGGTGGGCACCTCTCTGTGCTGTCTAGGGGGGTATTCAACGGCTCGGCGTCCACGAGGACGCCCGAATCAAGTGAGGTACAGAATGCGTGTCATCCCCGTGGACACCTCGTCCGCCACTCTGCTGGTCACCAAGCTCCCCGAGGTCAAGGTGAGGGACCGGCAGACCGGCGAGGTGGCAGTGGACCCGGTCACCAACGACCGGCTCATGGTCCTGGAGCTGGTGTTCATTGCCCAGGGTGGCTCGGACATGATCAAGGTCACCGTGCCCGAGAAGGGCATCGGCGAGGGACTGGTCATGGGCGCACCGGTGTTTCTGTCCGGCCTGATCGCGCGGCCCTGGGAGAGCGAGTTCGGCGGCCGTACTCGGCACGGCATCGCCTACCGGGCGGACGCAGTCATGGTCGACACCCCGGCCGCGGTGCAGGGCTGAGCGCCATGACCGACGCCCTGTGGATTCTGCTGTTAGCGCTGCTGGTGGCGGCTGCGCTGGCCGTTGTACGCCGTCGACTGCCGGTCCTGTCCTGGTGGCTGGTCGGGTATCCGGCCGTGACGCTGCGGGTGCTCGCCACATACCGGGCCACCATGGACGCCTGCGGCCTGACGGTGCCCGCCTCTGCCATGCGCCGGGCCACCGCCCGGATGGTGGGACGACAGGCCGCTCCCGTACCGCCTTGTCGGTCGCTGCCGCTGCCGACCGGGTCCGGACTCGTGATGCGGCTGCGCATGGCGGCCGGCCAGGCACCCGAAGACTTCAACGCTTCGGCTGACCGGCTACGGCACGCCTGGGGCGCGCACGCCGTGCACGTCCGTCCCACCAAGCCGGGACGGCTGGAGCTGCGGTTGGTCGGCTGGGACGTCCTCGCCGACGTCCGGCCCCCTCGTCGGCGAGGACGTCCCAGCCGACCAACCGCAGCTCCACCCGTCCCGGCTT
>MUNG01000352.1 GCA_002154585.1 Streptomyces pseudogriseolus | reverse complement strand
CTCGCGGCCCTGCTCCGCGAGAGCGACGGCGTCGAAGGTGAGTACGGGTCAGGGATCGTCTGGTCCGCGGACAGGATCGCCTCGGAGAATCTCCTGTTGCGCACGGACGCGGACCTCGCGGCCCTGTACATGCCCTTCGACCCCCTGCTCTTCTTCGCCGACGCCGGGNNCGCGCTCGTACCCGGCGTCGGACGGCCCGACGTGTTCCTGTGGGATCACGAGACCGACAGCCGCACATGGGTGGCACCGCGCCTCGCCACCTACCTCGAATGGCGGCAGACGGGGCACATCGAGCTGTAGCGAGGCGAGCGCCCCTGCGCCTCCGGCAGCCGAGCGTTCCGCCCTGCTTCTGTCCTGCTGTTCTGTCCCGCTGTTCTGTCCTGCCGTTCTGCCGACGGATAAGCAGTCGCCCACCGTGTTCGGCCGTCGCTACCGTCGGTCGCATGACGACGGTCACCACGCGCACGGTCGAGTACCCCGCCGACGGTCTGACGATGGTCGGACACCTTGCGCTCCCCGCCGGCGCCGGCCGCCGGCCGGGGGCCTGATCGGCCCCGAGGGGCCGGGGCTGAACGACGTCCAGCCCCGCCGGGCCGACACCCTCGCCGAACTGGGTTACGTGGCACTGGCCTTCGACCTCCACGGCGGACGCTGGTTCACCGACCCCGAGGAGATGCTGGCGCGCTGCCTCCCGCTGCTCGCCGACCCCGACCGGCTGCGGGAGATCGGCCACGCGGCACTCGACGTGCTGCGCGCCGAGCCACGGACCGACCCCGACAGGATCGCCGCCATCGGCTACGGCACCGGGGGCGCCGTCGTGCTGGAACTGGGGCGCGCCGACGTCGACCTGCGAGCGATCGGCACGGTCAACGCGCTGACCACGGGCCGGCCGGGCGAGGCGGTGCGCATCCGCTGTCCCGTGTGGGCCGGGGTCGGATCGGAGGACCCGATCATGCCCGCCGGGCAACGGGACGCCTTCGCCGCCGAGATGCAGGCCGCGGGCGTCGACTGGCGCCTCGTGATCTACGGCGGAGCCCTGCACGCCTTCCAACTCAATCGCGACTCGGAGATGTTCCGCGCCTCGCGGGTCGCGATGTACGAGGCCGGCGAGCCGCTCTTCACTCGGGCCCAGGAGGCGGGCGAGGCCCGCCGTGACGCCTCCTTCGACGACGTCCTGCGCATGATCACCGGCATCATCGCCACCGGCTACGTCAGCGACGAGCAGCGCGGCCGGGTCCTCCGTTTCGCCCTGGACGGCATCCGGACCGGCAAGGACTGAGGACTGAGGACTGACCTCCAGCGGTTCTCACCGGATCGACGCGGCCGTCATTCTATACTGACCGTTCGAGATAGAATCGAGCGCGCACACGTTCCAGGAAAGGAAGCTGCACCATGAAGGCTGTAGGAGTGTTCCGGTACGGCGGTCCCGAGGTTCTCGAGGTTGTCGACCTGCCGGTACCCGAGGTCGGTCCCGGCCAGGTCCGCATCCGGGTCCACGCGGCGGCGGTGAACCCGTCGGACGTCCTGCTGCGCACCGGCTTCACCGACCCTATGCTCGCCGGGCGCCTGACTCCCCCGTACCGGCCCGGCATGGATGCCGCCGGCGTCGTGGACGCCATCGCTCCCGACGCGGCCACCGACCTCCGGGTGGGTGACCGCGTGATGGCGATCGTCATCCCCATCGATCCCTCCGGAGGCGCCTACGCCGAGTACGTCGTCGTCGACGCACGTCAGGTCGTACGCGCACCCGCCGGAACGACGCATGCCGAGGCTGCCACCCTTCCGATGAACGGCCTGACCGCACGCCGTGCCCTCGACGTGCTGGGCCTGGCTCCCGGCGCGTGGCTCGCTGTCACCGGCGCCGCCGGCGCCCTGGGCGGGTACACCGTGCAACTCGCCAAGGCGGACGGGCTGACCGTGGTGGCGGACGCGGCGCCCGCCGACGAGGAACTGGTCCGGTCCCTGGGCGCGGACAAGGTGGTCCGTCGTGGCCCGGACGTGGCCGACCGCATCCGCGAGATCGCCCCCGAGGGGGTCGAGGCGGTGGTGGACGCCGCCGTGATGGGACCCCAGGTTTTGGGCGCCGTCCGCCCCGGCGGGCAGCTCGCCCTGGCGCGCAGCATCGGGGAACCCGGCACGGTTCCCCTCGGTGACACGGGGGACGTAATCGTACGGAACGTCTTCGTGCCGGAGTACCGCCACGCGCACGACAAGCTCGACGCCCTGCGCGTGCTCGCCGAGGAGGGGCGGATCACGTTGCGCGTCGCGGATGAATATCCGGCGGAACGCGCAGCCGACGCGCATCGCCGTTTCGAGGCGGGTGGCGTGCGCGGCAGGCTCGTTCTGACGTTCTGACGTTTCGAATTCTGCCTTCACGAGGGCCGGGAGCTTGTTGTGCCGCGTCGACGAGAACTCCCGGCTCGGCGCCGTCCCGCCGGTCAGGCGCCGGGGTCCCAGTTCTCGAGCGGATCCATGCGGAAACGGGTCAGTTCCGCCGAGTCGATGAGCCACCGGCCGTCCACCTTGCGGTAGGTCTCCCGGTACTGCCCGTACCCGTTGTGCCCCTCCGGGGCATTCTCACCGGCAGGAAAAGTCAGCAGATCTTCCATCGCCCAGGTTCCCGATGCGGTGTCGGGGCCGGTCATCTCGATCTCGGGCATGTGACCGTGATGCACCGATGGCGCGGCACCCGTCAGATCCCGGATGGTGTACGCGAATTCCTGCGGCGACTTCCATACGATCCCGTCGGTCACGACCTTCGCGTCGGGCGTGAAGAGTGCGGCGAGTTCGTCGTGCTTCTTCTCGTCCACGAAACGGAAGTAGCGCGCTTTCAGTTGCTTGATGTTTTCGATCGCCTCGAGTGCGTCGAGCCGCCGCCGTATCTCGTCGAGATCACTCATGATCTCGCCTCCTCGACTGTGCAGCACCCCGTGCGCGCCGGACCGTCATGGATCGACGCGAGTGCATATCCGGAAAAATTAGCACGGGGAACCTGATGCGACCTGCTGACCCGGTACTGCCAAAGCGGTCGCGCCCTCGATCACTCGTGATCGAGGGCGCGACCGAATGTCACGGGCCGGCCGGCAGCGCGATCAGTAGCCCGCGGTCAGCGCGCCGTCGATCGCCAGGGCGGCACCGCTGATGAACCGGCTCTCGTCGCTCAGCAAGAAGGCGGTGAAGGCGGCTATCTCGCCGACGTCGGCCGAGCGCCCCGTCGGCTGCTGGCTGAGGATGCTGTTCGCGGCTTCCGGGTTGCTCGCCGTGAAGCCTTGCCAGAGCGGCGTGTTGACCAGGCCCGTGAGGAGGGCGTTGACCCTGACGCCGTCCTTCGCCGCGTCCAGCGCGGTCGAACGGGTCAGCCCCACGACACCGTGCTTGGCGGCCGAGTAGGCGACGGCCGACGGGTCACCCGCCGCACCCACCACCGAGGCATTGTTGACGATGGAGCCTCCGCCGCTGGCGATGATGGCCGGAATTTCGTGCTTGAGGCTGTAGAAAACGCTCGTCAGGTTCAGGGAGACCACGCTCTCCCAGAAGGAGGCGTCCATCTCGCGGATCGACCCCTGGCTGTTTCCACCTCCGGCGTTGTTGAACGCACCGTGCAGGGCGCCGAACTCGCTGACGGCGAAGTCCACGAGGCGCGCGACGTCCTCCTCGCGCGTCACGTCCGTGGGAACGAAGGCGGCCTTGCCGCCGTCCGCGGAAATCTCTGCCACGACCGCTTCACCGCGCGCCTTGTCCCGCGCCCCGATGACCACGGTCGCCCCCTCTCCGGCGAGTCGCCTCACCGCGGCCTCGCCCATTCCGGAGGTGCCCCCGGTGACGATGACGACCTTTGACTGCAGGCGGCTGGACATACGTGCTCCATTTCTGCCCGGGGTGACACGGCCACCGCTCCGGGGGAAGTTCGCTATCGATGGGCGAGCGCCCTGAACAGGCCGGAGGGTCCTCTCCTGAGCCCGCCTCTTTACCGTACCGTATCAGGAACGAATGGTCAGTATTTAAAATTCCCACCCCTGGGCGCCCACCCGTCGGTGCGGCGCGGTCAGGCGGTCGTTCCCGCGAGGAACGCGGTGAGTATGCGGCGCAGGCGGGGCTCCACCTCGACGACGGCGTGACCGAGCCGGGGGTCGGTCACGTACAGCTCGCGGATGCGTGGGCCGGGGCTGGCCATCTGCCACAGGGCGCCGGCCATACCGGTGGCGGTGGAGATCAGGTCGAGGGCCTGCTGTTCGTCGAGACCCAGGAGGCGGTCGACCTCGGCGCCGATGAGGGCGACCTCGTGGAGGGTGACGAGCTTGAAGTCGCGTACGGCTTCGAGTGAGACGTTGCGTTCGAGGTTGAGCGGGGCCTGGGCGAGAAGGTCGCAGAAGACGGGGCGCGCGGCCAGGGTCGCGGCGAAGGCATCCGCGACAGCGGCGGAATCGGCCGCGTCCCGCGCTTGCAGGAGGGCGCGGAGCGCGGCGGACCATTCGCGCCAGCCTTGCGCGGTGAGTTCGAGGAAGATCCGCTCCCTCGTCTCGAAGTAGCGCAGCAGCGCGGACTTGTGCATGCCCACCTGGGCGGCGATGTCGGTGAGGGTGACGTCGCGGATGCCGCGTTCCCGCCCGAGTGTGCGGGCCGCCTCCAGGATCGCCGCTTCGCGTACTTGCTTGGCTTCCGCGCTGCGGGCCCGCTGAAAGGAGGCTGGCTGTGTCATGGAGCCATCATAGGAACACGTAACGCAACGCTGTTGCTTTATTTGGAGAACGGTGTTTCCCTAACGGTATGAGTGAAAGTGCAGACAATGCGCGCGGCGCGCAGCAGCGGGTCTGGTTCGTCACCGGCTCCTCCCGCGGGCTCGGGCGCGCCCTGATCACCGCCGTTCTCGACGCGGGTGACATCGTCGTCGCCACCGCCCGCCGCCCCGAGGCGCTCGCCGAGGAGCTGAAGGAGTACGGGGACCGGGTGCTCGCCCTGCCGCTGGACGTCACGAGCGCGGAGGCGGCCCGCACGGCCGTCGACGCCGCGGTCGACCGTTTCGGTCGCCTCGACGTCGTCGTGAACAACGCCGGGTACGCGAACGTGTCGCCGGTCGAGACCGCGGAGGACGAGGACTTCCGCGCCCAGTTCGAGACGAACTTCTGGGGTGTGTACCACGTGACCAAGGCGGCACTGCCGGTGCTGCGCCGGCAGGGCTCGGGGACGGTGGTGCAGATCTCCTCCGTCGGCGGGCGGGTCGGCGGCTCCCCGGGCATCGCCTCGTACCAGGCGGCGAAGTTCGCCGTCGACGGGTTCACCCGGTCGCTGGCGGCGGAGACCGCGCCGCTCGGCGTGCGGTTCATGGTCGTCGAGCCGAGCGGCTTCGCCACCGACTGGGCCGGCTCCTCCATGACCGTCCACCCCGTGCCCGACGCCTACGACGCCACTGTGGGCGCCATGAACCGCCGGGTGCGGCAGGGCACCGCCGGCAGCGCGGGCGACCCGGAGCGCGCCGCGGAGATCATCGTGCGCACGGTGCGGCGCGGCGAGATGCCGAGTCATCTGCTGCTCGGGGTGAACGCGGTGACGCTCGCGCTCGACTACTCCCGCCGTCAGCTGGAGGAGGCGGAAGCGTGGGAGGCGGTGAGCCGTTCGGCCGACTTCGCGGAGCCCTACCCCGTCGAGCTTCCGCCGCTGACGGGGCAGTGACCCTCGCTCCGGCCCGGCGGGCGACGCCGTCAACTCCCTGACCATGCATCCGGGTTGAACCGGGTGCGGCGTGTCGTCGTTTCTCCGGGCTCGGCGCGACCCTTCTTGTCACCGCATCGGCGGGTGCCGGTGCCCACCGCGGGTCGGGCCGGTGTCGCGAGCCGTGGGTGTCAGGGGGCGGATGAGAGTACGGACCGGGCGGCGCCGGGTCGGCACCAGCCTGGTGGTGCAGCGGGGCCGCGAAGGTCACGACGGCCTCGGCATGCGCGACCTGATGGAGCGCGTCGTCCGTGGCGAGCCAGCTCGCCCGGCGCGGCACGCGTCGCCACCCGCGCTGAACGCGCGAGTGGCGGCAGGGCCACGCCAGGGGTTCGGCGGCCGGTCAGCTCGTCAGGGCGTCCACGGCTTGAGCATGTCCTTCACCGTGTCCGTCAGCGCCCGTTGCAGCAGGGGGCCGTTGCTGATCCGGCCCACGCCGAGACGGCGGAAGCGGTCGAGGTCGTGTCTGACGGGGTGGGCCGTCGAGTTGACGGGGACGGTGATCGCGCCGGTCACGGCGGCGAGCAGCTCGTCGTCGTCCTGGATGCCCACGGGATAGACGCTGTCGGCGCCGGCCTCCACCAGGGCACGCAGCCGCCCGATCGCCTCGTCGAGGACGGCGGAGGCGTCCTGCGCGTGCATGAAGAGGTCGGTGCGCCCGTTCACCCAGACCGGGACCCCCGCGTCGTCGGCCGCCGCGCGCAGGCCGGCGACGTAACTCGCGTGCTCCTCCGTGCTGCGTACGCGGCCGCCCTCGGAGTGGACGGTGTCCTCGATGTTGAGACCGACGCCGCCGACCTCGATCAGTCCGGCGATGAGATCCGCCGGCTTCTGCCCGTACCCGGCCTCCAGGTCCACGGACACCGGGACGTCGACCGCCGCGATGATCGGCCTGACGGCGGCGAGAACCTCCTCGAAGCTTTGCCCCTCCTGGTCGCCGGCGCCCCGGGAGTCGGCGAGGGGGTGGCTGCCGATGGTGAGGGCGAGGAAGCTGGCGTCGACGGCTGTCCGTGCGGACCACGCGTCCCAGACGGTCGGCAGGACGAGCGGCTTGTGCTGGGCGTGCAACTGCGCGAGGCGTTGAGCGCGCTCAACGGTGGTGTGAGAAGCCATGCTTGGGACGCTACCCGGTGAATGCCGTCCGGGTGCGGCTTCCTGGCCGTCTCGGGTCGTCGGGTCGCCGAGGCGTCGGGCCGCCCGGGGCGCCGGAACGTCGGGGCGTCGGACAGCGTGGGCTGGCATGATGACCCTCATGACCTCGTACCGAAAGGCCGATGCCGCGTAGACGGCCCGGCGCGCTACGCGCTGAACAGTCTCCCCGTGTCCCGTGGAGCGTCCCCCCACCCCGGATCCACGGCCTCTCGTCGCGCACCGGCGTGGCGATAGACCGGGTGGAAAGACTCTCGGACGACTACTACCTCTACCCCGGCGCCACCGACCGTGCGCTGCGGCGATACGCCGCGTTCCTGCGACCACCCGGCCGGCGCCCCCTGTATCCGCAGGAGACGGGGTGTTCATGCCGTGGCTGTTCCTTCGAGGACGTCCGACACGCCCGCGATGTACTGGAAGAGGTCTTGCGGCGGTTGCCGCCCCGGCCGCAGGGCGAGCTCAGGGACCGAGTGCGTGCTCTGGACGTCGGGTATGCCGGGCGCACGCTGCCGGACCGCTTCACGGTGCGTCGCCCGTGGCGTCCTGACCGATGGTGGTGGCGCCGCCTGGCCGACGGTCCGGAAGGGCGGTGAGGAGTTCGCGGCCCGGTCAGGGGTTCATGGTCCGTGGTGGTTCCCAGACCGAGCAGTCGTGGGCGAAGAGCACGCGGCGGGGGTCGAAGTCCGCGAGTCGGTCCAGCCAGCGCCGGTACGGCGGCAGGGGCTGTTCCACACCGTCGAGTGCCGCGCGGCGGGCCAGGTGCTCGGACGCGAAGTGGGAGGCGAAGTCGTGCGCCTGGCCTGCGAGGACCATCGTGCCGTCGTCCTGACGGAGGACCAGCGACTGATGGCCCTCCGTGTGGCCGGGCGTCGGGATGATCCGGACCCCCGGCCAGATCTCGGTCTCGCCCACGATGACTTCGTAGGTCGCGCCGGGGAAGTCGACCAGTTCATCGAAGGTGTGGTCGCCTCCGCGGGCGGCCGCCAGTTCGGCCTCCTGGACGAAGACGGGTCTGCCGCCCAGGAGGGGGTTGCCGCCGCAGTGGTCGAAGTGCAGATGGCAGTTCACCACCACGGAGATGTCGTCGAGGCCGACTCCGGCCGCCGACAGTGCCTCCTGCAACGCGCGGCGGCGTGGCCGGTAGTGCGCCTCGGTCTCGGGGTCCGCGTCGCCGATGCCGGTGTCGAAGAGGATCAGTCCGTTGCCGTGTCGTACGAGGTAGGCGAGGACGGGTTCGGCCCGTGGCTGTGAGCTGCCCGTCTCCGACGCCGGCCGGATGAAGTACCCGAGATCGAGTCGACGTACCGCCATGTCTGCCATGCGGTCACGCTCCGGCAGCTCACCGTCCGCCGTCCAGTCGGTCTGCCGACAGCAGAACCAGAACCGGGCCGGGGAGCCGGCGCGGGAGTCACAGTCCGGGGTGGGGTGCCGTGAGGTAGTGCTGGACGGTCGGTGCCAGCCAGGCCGTGATCTCCTCCGGGTGCAGGTGCGCGGCGGGCGGGAAGCGCAGGACGTAGCGGGTGAGGGCGAGCCCCAGGAGCTGCGAGGACACCAGTGCGGCACGTGTCGGGGCCTGTTCGGGGTCGGGGCACACCCGGCGGGCCAACGGGAGCAGCTGGTCGCTGAAGATGCCCCGCATGCGCTCGGCGCCGGCGTCGTTGGTCACGCCGACCCTCAGGAGCGCGGTGAGCACCTCGTTCTCCTCCCACTGGGTGAGGAAGTGCGTCACCAGTGCGCGGCCGGCCTCGTCGCGGGTCAGTGAGGCGGGGTCCGGCAGCTTCAGGTCGATGGCGACGGCCGCCGCGAACAGGCCCTCCTTGTTGCCGTAGTAGCGCATGACCATCGAGGGGTCGATCTTCGCCCGGTGGGCGATGGCGCGGATGGTGGCGCGGTCGTACCCGTCGGCGGCGAACCGCTCGCGGGCCGCCTCGAGGATGGCCCGGCGGGTGGCGTCGGAGCGGGGGGCGGGGGT
>MUNG01000351.1 GCA_002154585.1 Streptomyces pseudogriseolus | reverse complement strand
ACCGGCACCTGCACGACGTTGCCGGAAGCCACGCCCGGCGAGTCGCTCGCCGTGCCGTGGGCGTCCGCGCCGCCGCCGTGGTGGCCGGAGCCGCCCTTGTTGGCGCATGCGTTGCCGACCGCCGGGTTGAGGACCCCGACGACGTTGACCGTGTTGCCGCAGACGTTGACCGGCACGTGCACCGGGGCCTGCACGACGTTGCCGGAGAGCACGCCGGGCGAGCCCTTGGCCCCGCCCGTCGCCCCGGAGTCGGCGTGGGCGGCGGCGCCGCCCGCGGCGGCGAGCACACCGGTGGCGGCGGCCATGGTCATCAAGCCCTTGCGGGTGACCTGTCGCATTGCTGAATTCCTGTCCTCGGACCTGCTGCCGGGAGACGGCGCCTGCCGCGTCCCGGATTCTCGACGAATGAGGAACCGGTCGGCCCCGGAGCGCATGGCGCGCGCTCCGGGGCCGACGGGCTCGAACCCTCAGCGGGCGTTGCCTAGAGGGCGAGACACGACATCACGCGTTGACGCAGGTGTTGCCGAAGGCGGGGTTCAGCAGACCGATCACGGAGATCGTGTTGCCGCAGACGTTCACGGGAACGTGAACCGGCACCTGCACGACGTTGCCGGACAGGACGCCCGGGGAGTGCACGGCGGCACCCTGGGCACCCGAGTCGGCGGCGGCCATGCCCGCGCCCGCGAGAACCAGACCACCGGTGGCGGCCGCGACGGCGACGACCTTCTTCAGCATGTATTCCTCCTAGTTGGCAATGTGATCCAAAGTCGCGGATCACATCACGGGTAACGAGGAGGAAGTAATGAGGCTACGAGCTTATGGTCGCATTCACTCTTCCCGGTCAACTCCGTACGCCTGCCCGATTATTGACACCGTCGGCATCCCGGGGACCACACCTCAGGACGCGTCCAGGAACCGGTCGAGCACGCGGACCCCGAACTTCAGACCGTCCACCGGCACCCGCTCGTCCACGCCGTGGAACATGCCCGCGAAGTCCAGCTCCGGCGGCAGCTTGAGCGGCGCGAAGCCGAAGCAGCGGATGCCGAGGTCGTCGAAGGACTTGGCGTCGGTGCCGCCGGAGAGCATGTAGGGCACGGCGCGCGCGATCGGGTCCTCGGCGCTCAGCGCGGTCTGCATGGCGTCGACGAGCCGGCCGTCGAAGTCGGTCTCCAGCGCCTTGTCGGAGTGCACGTCCTCGCGCCGTACGCGCGGGCCGAGGATGCGGTCGAGGTCGGCGAGGAACTCCTCCTCGTAACCGGGCAGGAAGCGGCCGTCGACGTGCGCGGTGGCCTGGCCCGGGATGACGTTGACCTTGTAGCCGGCGCCGAGCTGGGTGGGCGCGGCCGAGTTGCGCAGGGTGGTGCCGATCATGCGGGCGATGCCGCCGAGCTTGGCGAGGGTCTCGTCCATGTTCTCCGGGTCGAGCTCGGTGCCGAGCGCGTCGGAGAGCTCGTCCAGGAAGGCGCGGACGGTCTTGGTGACCCTGACCGGCCACTTGTGGCGGCCGAGGCGGGCGACGGCCTCGCACAGCTCGGTGATGGCGTTGTCGTCGTTGGTCATCGAGCCGTGGCCGGCGGTGCCGTCGACGGTGAGCCGCATCCAGTGCATGCCCTTCTCGGCGGTCTCGACGAGGTAGAGGCGCAGCTTCTCGTTGACGGTGAAGGAGAAGCCGCCGACCTCGCCGATCGCCTCGGTGACGCCCTCGAAGAGCTCGGGGTGCTTGTGCACCAGGTGCTTGGCGCCGTACGTGCCGCCGGCCTCCTCGTCGGCGAGGAAGGCGAGGACGATGTCGCGCGGGGGCTTGCGGCCGCTGCGCATGCGGTCGCGGACGACCGCGAGGGTCATCGCGTCCATGTCCTTCATGTCGACGGCGCCGCGCCCCCACACGCACCCGTCGGCAATCTCGCCGGAGAACGGGTGGTGGGTCCAGTCGTCCGCGTTGGCGGGGACGACGTCGGTGTGGCCGTGGATGAGCAGGGCGGGCCGCGACGGGTCCTCGCCCTCGATCCGGGCGACGGTGGAGGCGCGTCCCGGCTGGGACTCGAAGATCCGCGGCTCCAGGCCGACTTCGGCGAGCTTCTCGGCGACGTACTCGGCCGCCTTGCGCTCGCCGGGGCCCGAGTGGTCGCCGTAGTTGCTGGTGTCGATCCGGATCAGCTCGCGGCAGAGGTCCACGACCTCGTCCTCACCGGTGACGCCCTTGGCCGGGTCCGTCTGGCTCACGTGCTTCCTCCCGCTGCTGGTGTTCCCGCTGATGGTGTTCCCGCTGGTGGGTTCCCCTCATCCTCTCTCCCGCGCGGGCCGGCCCCAAGACCCGGCCCGGCCCGTCACACGCCGTTCACGCGACGGCGCGCGCCGGGGGGTGATCGGGCCACCCCGGAACACCTGGTAATGTTTATGTCGTCGCCGCGGGGGGAAACCCGCGCGACAGACACCTTGTCCGGGTGGCGGAATGGCAGACGCGCTAGCTTGAGGTGCTAGTGCCCTTTATCGGGCGTGGGGGTTCAAGTCCCCCCTCGGACACTGGAACGTGAGGGCCGCGACCGCGAGGTCGCGGCCCTCACGCGTTGTCACGGAAGGTGCCCCATGACGTCTCGCACGCCCTGCCCCTGTGGCCTCCCCGAGTCCTACGAGGAGTGCTGCGGCCGCTTCCACGGCGGTGCGGCCGCCGCGCCGACCGCCGAGCGGCTGATGCGGTCGCGGTACACGGCGTTCGTCCGGCTGGACGCGGCGTACCTGCTCCGCACCTGGCACCCGCGCACCCGCCCGGCCCGGCTGGACCTGGACCCGGGGACGCGGTGGACGGGCCTGGAGATCCTGGCCGCGGAGGCCGGCTCCGCCTTCCACTCCACCGGCACGGTCACCTTCCGCGCGTCGTTCCGCGGCGGCTCCCTGCACGAGCGAAGCCGCTTCGAGCGGGTCGACGGGGCGTGGGTGTACGTGGACGGGGAGTTCCTGGACTGAGGAGCGGACCGGGGCCGGCTCAGGCGGGCAGCCGGGTGTCGACGACGAAGGCGATCTCGACGAGCTGGCCGGGAAGGGTGAGTTCGGTGACGCCGAGGACCGTGCTCGCCGGGCGGTGGCCGCCGAAGTACGCCAGGTTGGCCTGGGCGGTGGCCGCGGCGTGACGCCCGAGCTCCACCACGTAGAGGGTCTGCGAGACGATCTGACGGCGGGTGGCCCCGTAGTGGGCGAGGACCCGGTCCATGGCGGCGTGGGTGCCCGCCAGTTGGGCGGCGAAGTCGCCGGGGTGCGGGAAGCCGCCGTCCTCGTCGAACGCGAGTTGCCCCGAGACGTGTATCAGGTCGCCGGAGCGGATCGCCTGCGCGTATCCGAAGTCGCTCTCGGCCGGGATCCCGTAGGAGAAGACATCACTGGTGCTGGCCATGGTTCGGTTCGTCCTTTTCCGGTCGGTCTCTTGTGGTTACCCGGGAACTGTAGGAGAGTGACGGCCGGCCTGGAAGAACGCACTTTTTCGTAACGGGGGAACCTGATGGTGACCAAGCGCGTGCTGGCGGGACTGCCGGAGGACGCCGATCTGCGGCGCGCGGACTCCCTGGCGCGGGAGATCTTCTCCGACGTGGCCAACAAGTGGGCGCTGCTGATCATCGAGGCGCTCGGCGAGGGCACCCTGCGGTTCAGCGAGCTGCGGGACGAGGTCGAGGGCGTGAGCCACAAGATGCTCACGCAGAATCTGCGCATGCTGGAGCGGAACGGCCTGGTGGAGCGGACCGTGCATCCCACCGTGCCACCGCGGGTCGAGTACACCCTCACCGAGCCGGGCCGCGCGCTGCGCATCGCCGTGGACGCGATCTGCGGCTGGACGCACGAGCACCTGGGGCACATCGAGCGGGCGCGGCAGCGGTTCGGCGACCGGTGACCGCGCCGGGGCGACCGGCCGGCTCAGGGCGCGAGGATGTCCAGTTCCTGGAGGGCGCCCTCCGTGATCTCGCGGGTCAGTCGTTCCGCGCGGGCGGCGTCGCGGGCCCGGACGGCCTCGGCGAGCTGGACGTGGAGGGTGACGGCGGCCGGGTCGGGGTCCTCGAACATGACGTCGTGGTGGGTGCGTCCGGCCAGGACTTCCGCGACCACGTCGCCGAGGCGGGCGAACATCTCGTTGCCGGAGGCGGTCAGGATGACGCGGTGGAACGCCACGTCGTGGAAGAGGTAGCCCTCCAGCTTGTGGCCGCGCGAGTGCGCGACCATCCCGAGCGCGCACTCGGTGAGTTCGGCGCACTGCTCGGCCGTGGCGTTGCGCGCGGCCAGACCGGCCGCGACCGGTTCGATCGCGGAGCGCAGCACGGTGAGGGAGCGCAGCTGGCGGGGGCGGTCGGCGCCGGCCAGGCGCCAGCGGATGACCTGCGGGTCGTACACGTTCCACTCGCGGGACGGCAGGACCGTGACGCCGACGCGGCGGCGGGACTCCACCAGGTGCATGGACTCCAGGACGCGGACCACCTCGCGCATCACGGAGCGTGACACGTCGAAGCGCTGGGCGAGCTCGTCGGTGCGCAGGACGCTGCCGGGCGGGTATTCGCCTGCGGTGATCTCGGGGCCGAGGGTGTCCAGTACGCGGCCGTGCAGCCCCCGGCCCGTGGTGCTCATGCACTCAGAGTACGGGGCGGATCACTCGCATAAAAAGTCAGACTTATTCGTCACAGCCTCTTGAAGTTGTCGTACTTATAAGTTTCAGTTGCGGTCGACATCATCGGCACGGTGTCGACGCAGACAGCAGACAGTGAGGCAGCGATGAACACCCCCCATGTCGTCGTGGTCATGGGCGTCGCCGGAACGGGCAAGACCACCATCGGTCCCCTGCTCGCGGCCCGCCTCGGCGTTCCGTACGCCGAGGGCGACGACTTCCACCCGCAGAGCAACATCGCCAAGATGTCGGCGGGCACCCCGCTCACCGACGACGACCGGTGGCCGTGGCTGGACGCCATCGGCGACTGGGCGCAGGGGCGTGCGGGTCTGGGCGGCGTGGTCAGCTGCTCGGCGCTGAAGCGGTCGTACCGCGACCGGCTGCGGGCCGCCGCGCCCGGCGTGGTCTTCGTGCACCTCACGGGCGACCGCGCCCTCATCGAGGACCGGATGTCACACCGGCAGGGGCACTTCATGCCCACGGCACTGCTCGACTCCCAGTTCGCCACGCTTCAGCCGCTGGAGCCGGACGAGGCGGGGGTCGCCGTGAACGTGACGGGCAGCCCCGAGGAGATCACCGAACGGGCGGCCACCGCCCTGACGGCGCTCTCCGAGCCCACCCCGTAGGACC
>MUNG01000350.1 GCA_002154585.1 Streptomyces pseudogriseolus | reverse complement strand
GTGGTGGGGGCCGGCGCGGACGGCTGGGGCGGGATCGCCGGAAGCGTGGGTGGCGCGCCCGTGTTCGGTGTGTGTGTCATCTGACCTCCCCCGTGGTCATCCTCCGCGGCAAGTATCGCCGTCGGGCGCGACATCCGCACCGGCCTTGACACGATCTTGATCACTTTGCCGTGCTGTGGCCGGAAGTTCCGGCCGCCGCACCCCACCCTGCCCAGGAACACGCCCGGGAAATCCGTTCGGTTCCGGGAGGTTGTGCCCGGCGGCGGGGGTGCGCGTGCCGCCTACGGGGGGTGGGGTACGCGGCACTCAGCCGAAGTGCGCGCGCACGCGTTCGTGTGCCTCCGGCGGGGCCGCCACGTCGTCCAGGCCGAGGAGGGCCGCTCCCAGGACCGGGCGCGCCGTGACGAGATGGGGTACGGCCTTGGGGGCTGTGGCCGACAGGCGGGCGCGGATGCCCTCGGTGAGGTAGGGGTGGTCCGCCGCGAGGACGCTGCCGCCGAGGAGGACCGGGGTTTCCTCGTCGAGGAGGTCCAGGCGCGTGAGGGCCACCGTGGCCATCGTGACGATCTCGGTGGCCTGTTGGTCGATGACGGCGCGGGCCGTGCGGTCGCCCTGGGCCGCCGTCGCGAAGAGGACCGGTGTCGCCTCGTGCCGGCGGCGCGGCGGGATGCGGTTGAGGTGCAGGGCCTCGATCAGGGCGGGCATGTCGGGCACGCCGAAGTGGGCGGGGAGGGTGGTCGCCAGGGCCGTCGGTCCGCCACGGCCGTCCGCCGCGCGCGCCGCGTGCCACAGGGCCTCCTCGGCCAGCGCCCAGCCGCCGCCCCAGTCGCCGGAGAAGCGGCCCAGGGCGGGGAAGCGTGCCGTACGGCCGTCGGGGCGCATGCCCACGCAGTTGATGCCCGCGCCGCAAACGACGGCGACCCCCCGGGGTTCCGAGACGCCGGCGCGGAGGATGGCGAACGTGTCGTTGCGGACCGTGACCGTGTCCGACCAGGCGCGGGAGACGAGGGCCGCGGTGAGCTGCTCCTCCTCGACGGGGAGGTCCGCGTTGGCCAGGCAGGCCGAGAGGTGGGTCGCTCCCGGGGTGCCCGCCGATCGGAGGGCTGCGGTGACGGGCTTGGCGAGGGCCGCCATCGCTGTGGCCAGGCCGTCCGCGGGCGGGCGGAAGCCGCCTCCTCTGGCCGTGGACAGCACCGTGCCGTCCGGGGCGATCACCGCCACGTCCGTCTTGCTGTTGCCCGCGTCGACGGCGAGGACGGCTGCGGTCAGGCCCACGTGAGGTGCTCCCGGTTGTGCGCGATCAGGGTGTCGGCCAGGCGGTCGGCGTACTCGTACTGGCCGATCAGGGGGTGGGCCAGGAGGGCGCGGAAGACGCGGCCCCGGCCGCCGTGCAGGGCCGCCTCCAGGGCCAGGTCCTCGTACGCGGTGACGCCGGCGACGAGGCCGCTGAAGAGGGGGTCCATCGGGGACACGGGGAGGGGTTCCGCTCCCTTCGGGGTGATCCTGGCGGGGACTTCGACGACCGCGTCGTCCGGGAGGAAGGGGAGCGTGCCGTTGTTGCGGGTGTTGACCACCTGGTGCGGCGAGCCCGCGTTGCGCAGGAGGGCCGCCGCCAGGTCCACCGCGGCTTCCGAGTAGTACGCCCCTCCCCGCTTGGCCAGCAGGGGCGGCTTCTCGGCGAGGGCGGGGTCGGCGTAGAGGGTGAGCAGTTCCTGTTCCATGCGGGCGACTTCGGCCGCTCGGGAGGGCTTGGTTCGCTGTTCGCGGACCACCTCGTCGTGCGCGTAGAAGTAGCGGAGGTAGTAGGAGGGGACCACGCCCAGGGTGGTGAGGAGGGGGAGCGGGAGGCGCAGGTCCGCGGCGATCGTCTCGCCGTGCTCGGTCAGGAGGCGGGGGAGGACGTTCTCGCCGCCCACGTGGACCGCCGTCTCCCAGGTGAGGTGGTTGAGGCCCACGTGGTCGAGGGCGACGTCCTCGGGCGTCACGTTCAGCAGGGCCGCGAACTTGCGCTGGAGGCCGATCGCCACGTTGCACAGGCCCAGCGCCTTGTGGCCGGCCTGGAGCAGGGCGCGGGTCACGATGCCCACGGGGTTGGTGAAGTCGATGATCCACGCGTCGGGGTTGGAGCGGCGGACCCGGTCGGCGATGTCCAGAACCACCGGGACCGTGCGCAGCGCCTTGGCCAGGCCGCCCGCGCCCGTGGTCTCCTGGCCCACGCAGCCGCAGTCGAGGGGCCACGTCTCGTCCTGGAGGCGCGCCGCCTGGCCGCCGACGCGGAGCTGGAGGAGGACCGCGTCGGCGCCGTCCACCGCCGCGTCCAGGTCGGTGGTCGTCGTGATGCGGCCCGGGTGGCCCAGGCGGTCGAAGATGCGGCGGGACAGCGGGCCGATCAGGTCCAGGCGGTCGGTCGCCGGATCGGTGAGGACCAGCTCCGTGACGGGCAGGACGTCCCTCAGCCGTGCGAAGCCGTCGATGAGTTCGGGCGTGTAGGTCGAGCCTCCGCCGACCACGGTGAGTTTCATGCGTTATCCCTTGACTCCGGTGAGGGTGACGCCCTCGACGAACGCCTTCTGCACGAAGAAGAACACGAGGATGACGGGGGCCATGACCAGAACGGTCGCGGCCATGGTGAGGTTCCAGTCGGTGTGGTGCGCGCCCTTGAAGGACTCCAGTGGGAAGAGGGCCATCGCTCTGCGGGACGTTCCCGGCATGGCGAGGCTCCCTGAGGGGCGGGGGTGGTGTGGGACGGAGGT
>MUNG01000035.1 GCA_002154585.1 Streptomyces pseudogriseolus | reverse complement strand
CCCGGGCCCCGCGGGGCCCTGCCCCGAAGCTGTCCCGCTCGCGTCGGCCTCGTCCCCGGGCTCACCGCCCACGCCGGATCGGCTCGCGTCGGCCCGCCCCGAGGCGACCGGCCCCGAGGCGACCGGCTCCGCGGAGGGCAGCCCCGTATCTGCCGGCCCCCCCGGCGCGTCCTGCGCACCCTGCGCGCCCCGAGTCGCCGGATCCGTATCCGTCCTGCGGATCCGGGCCGTCCAGGCCGTGCCGTCCCACCACCGTTCGGTGGGTGGGGCGTCCTGCGTCTGTCCGGGGTCGGGGTACCACCCGGGGGGAGTCACCTGCGTCATGCCCCCACCGTATGAGGCGTCGGTGAAAGACGGATGAGAGAGTCCGCGGCCGTACCGGAGCCGCGCCCTCCGCGCACCGGCGACACCCGGGGCACCCCGTGTCAACGGGTCCGAAGGGGACAGCCGTTGACCGACAGGGCCCTGGTGAGGGGCGGGCCGCGTCGACCCGCGGCACCCGGTGTCACTCGTCACGGCAACACGTGGCCCGAGCGGGCTCCGCTCGGCCGGGCGGGGGACTACGCTCGGGTCCGGTACGTCATTCGGGCGACTCGGGGAGGCAGCAGGATGACGGAGGTACGGCCGCCGGCGGCACCCTCGGCCGCCCTGTGGGAGCGCGACGAGGAACTCGCCGCCATAGCGGAGGCCGTCGACGTCCTGTGCGCCGACCGTCACTCGCCCGGCACCCTGCTGGTGCTGCGCGGCGAGGCGGGTCTCGGCAAGACGGCCCTCCTCGCCGAGACCCGCCGCATCGCCGAACAGCGCGGTTGCACCGTCTGGTCCGCCCGCGGCGGCGAGACCCTGCGCACCGTGCCGTTCAACGTGGTCCGCCAACTCCTGCAGCCCGCCCTGGTGTCGATGCTGCCGGAAGAGGCCCGCGAGTACCTGGGCGACTGGTACGGCATCGCCGGTCCCGCCCTCGGTATAGCCGACCCCGGCGACGGACAGGCGGACCCGCAGGGGGTGTGCGAGGGCCTGGTCGCCGCCGTGCGCCGGCTGGCCCGCCGGGACTGGCCGCTGGTGCTGCTCATCGACGACGCCCACTGGGCTGACCAGGAGACCCTGTACTGGCTCGCCGCGTTCGCCGAGCGCCTCGCCGACCTGTCGGTGCTGGTCGTGGTCGCCCGCCGCCCCGGCGAGATCACCGGCGTGAGCGCCCGTCACCTGGACGCCGTCGCCGAAGCGGCCGGCCGTCCCGTCACCAGCCTCAGCGCCCTCACCCCGAGGCGGCGGCCGGACTGACCCGCGCCACGCTCGGCGAGACCGCGGACGCCGCGTTCTGCCGCGAGGTGTGGGCCGTCACCGGCGGCAACCCGTACGAGACCGTCGAACTCCTCGCCAAGGTGCAGGACAGCGAGCTGGAACCGGTCGAGGCGCACGCCGGCGAACTGCGCGAACTGAACCGCTCCGCCCGCGGCGGCGGCCTCGTCGCCCGGCTGGAGGAACTCGGCATAGACGCCACCCGGTTCGCCTGGGCGGCCGCCATCCTCGGCGACGGCATCACCGTCGGCCTGGTGGCCCAGCTCGCCACCCTCGGCCACGAGGAAGCGGTCCGCTGCGCCGAACGCCTGCGCGGCGCCCGCATCCTGACGGTGCGGGACCCGGCGTCCGCCGGACCGGACGAGCTGGAGTTCGTGCACCCGCTGATCGAGACCGCCGTCTACAACTCCATCCCGGACGCGCTGCGCCGCGCCATGCACGGCATCGCGGCCCGTATCGTCACCGACTCCGGGCGCGGCGCCGCGGCGGCCGCCCGCCATCTCCTCGAGGTGCACCCGGACGACGACGAGGAACTGGTCTGGCAGCTGCGCGAGGCCGCCCGCGAACACCTCGCCGTCGGCGCCCCGGACGCCGCCCGCCGCTGCCTGGAACGCGCCCTGGAGGAACCGCCCCGCCCCGAGGTGCACGCGCACGTCCTGCACGAACTGGGCAGCGCCACCTTCCTCACCGCGCCCGCCCGCACCATCGGCCATCTGCGCACCGCCCTCGGCATGCCCGGACTGGACGGCGACCGGCGTGTGGACGCCGTGATCCGCCTCTCCCAGGCCCTCCTGCACAACGACCAGATGGAGGAGGCCGTCCGCACGGTCGAGGCGGAGGCCGCCCGGATGCCCGCCGGACCCACCCGGATGCGGCTCCAGGCCGTGCAGTTCATGTGGGAGGGCGTGCACGCCGGCGAGTCCCTCACCCCCGGCCGCTCCGAACGCCTCGCCCAACTCGCCGCCACCTGCACCGGCCGCGACAACGCCGAGCGCGCCCTGCTCATCCTGCGCGGCTTCGACGCGATGATGCGCGGCGAGAACGCCGAGGAGATCGTCGAGATCTGCGACCGCGCCCTGGTCAACGGCCGTCTCGCGCCCGGACTCGGCTGGACGGACAACGAGTGGGGCGTCGAACTGCTGCTGATGCTGGCCAGCTCCTACGCCTACACCGACCGTCTCGACCGCGCCGAGGCCCTCTACAGCGAGGCCCTCCAGGCGTACGACACGGCGGGCTGGGGCGGCGGCCACCTGGTCCTCGCCCACGCCTACGTCGGACTCGCCCACCGCAGGCGCGGCAGACTGGAGGCGGCGGAGAACTCCCTGCGCGAGTCGCTGCGCCTCGCCGAACGCGTCGGCCGCGGGCTGCCGTTGTACTGGACGGCCACCTGCAACCTGGTCGACACACTGCTCGCCCGGGGCCATGTCGACGAGGCGTGGGCCACGGCCGAACGGCACGGCTTCGCACCGCCCTACCCGTCCACCGTCGTGCTGCCCGACCCGCGCTCGGTGCGCGGCCGGCTGCTGCTCGCGGTGGGCCGCACCAAGGAGGGCGTCAACGAACTGGAGGCCGCGGAGAAGGCCGCCGCCGCGCGCGGCCACCACCACCCGGTGCACGTCTTCGCCGCCGCCGACCTGGCCCGCGCTCTCGCCACCGAGGATCCGGCCCGCGCGGCCCGGCTCGCCGTCGACCTCCGCCGCCGCGCCGAACGCCTCGGCACGGACACGGCGATAGGGGAGGCCCTGCGGGTGGCGGCCGCCCTGGAGACCGGCCAGCGCGCGGTGCGCCTCGCCGGCCAGGCGGTCACCTACCTGGAGTCGTCGCCCTGCCAGTACGAACACGCCGCCGCCCGCATCGAGTACGGCGTGCTCGCCCGCTCCGCGCCCGACCTGGAGCGGGGCGTGGCACTGGCCCGCTCGTGCGGCGCGGACGGCCTGGTGGAACGCGCCCGCACGGAACTGGCCACGGGCGTCGGCCTCCCGTAACCGTCCGGAACCCCCGGCCCTCGGTCACGCGCGCCCGACCGGGACGCCCCGCACCCCGCGACCGCCGCCCGCCCGCTGACCGGGAGGTTCAGCGTGCCGAATGCAGCAGCACCCACACCGGCCCCGGCGCGACGTTCACCGGGTCGCCCTCCGGCGACACGAGCGACGTGCCGTCCTCGGCGGCCGGGCGGCTCCAGGACGCCGGGTAGGCGCGCCCGTCGCGCAGTACCGTCGCCTTCCCCGACCCCACCGTCTCCGTGTACGGCGTGTTGTTGCCGAGGAAGTCGCGGAAACCGGAGCGGCGGACGGTGACGTCCTGGACGACCACCGTGGCCGCCGTCAGCCGGTCGCCGTCCCGGGTGGTCGCGGGGGAGCCGTCCATCGACACCTGCCAGCGCCCGTCGGCGTCCGACCAGGTGAAGGTGAAGCGGGCCGCCGGGAAGCGCACGGTGACCTCGTCCTCGGGTGTCCCGCCGGAGGGTGCGGGACCCTCACGGAGGCCGGTCGTCGCCGCGCCCTCGCCGGGCGGGCCGTCGAGGACCCGGTCCGGGCGCAGGTACAGGTTGTGCGGGGCCGCCCGCGCGGGGTCCCGGGTGAAGGCGCCGGCCTCCGACTCAGGGTCCACCGGGGTGAGCGGCGCCTCGTCGATCAGCGGCAGCAGCTTGCTCTGGGCGCCGGAGAAGGCGAGCAGCGGCTCGTCGAACTGGCGCAGCAGTTCGAGGTCGGACTCCCGGGCGCTGCGCACCGGCCCCACCGACTCCGGCAGCCGGGTGGCGTACACCGCCATCAGCCGGCTCAGCCCGCCCTCGACCTGCTCGACGTAGACCACGTCGGCCGCGTCGAGCCCGGACTGCGGCCGGGCCTCGGGCGCGTTGTCGATCTTCACGGCGAGGACGGGCGGAGGCCCCTGCCCGTCCGCGTCCCGCGTCGCCGCCGGGGACTCCCGGGGTCCGCGCCCGTCGTCGCCGGACCCGCCCGACGTGCAGCCCGCCGCCAGTCCGCCCGCCAGCAGCGTGGCAAGCAGGGCGGCCGACAGCGCCCCGGCCCTCCTGCCGCCGCGCCGTCGCGGCGCCCCTCGTTCCGTGCCCACCGTCGCCACCGGCCGTCCTCATTCATCATTCATCCGCTGTTTCGATTGTGCGCTTGTCCGATCGTCTACGCGCCTGCCGGACGGGACGGGATTCCGCGCGGTGGAGTCCGCCGATCGGCCCAGTGACCGACGGTTCGGCGTCCGGCGCCTCGGGTACCCGGACGCAACCGCACGGGCGGCGCACGGGCCCGCACGGCGGGACACACCGGCCGGCACGGAGGGAGCAGGCGGCGATGAAGGCACTGACCTGGCAGGGGAAGCGGGACGTACGGGTCGAGACCGTCCCGGATCCCAGGATCGAGGAGCCGACCGACGCGGTCATCCGCGTCACCTCCACCGGACTGTGCGGATCCGACCTGCACCTGTACGAGGTGCTCACCCCCTTCATGACCCCCGGCGACATCCTCGGCCACGAGCCGATGGGCATCGTGGAAGAGGTCGGCGCGGCCGTCCCCGACCTCCAGGTCGGCGACCGGGTCGTGGTGCCCTTCCAGATCGCCTGCGGCAACTGCTGGATGTGCCTGACCGGCCTGCCCACCCAGTGCGAGACCACCCAGGTCACCGCCGAGGGCATGGGCGCGGCCCTGTTCGGCTACACCCGGCTGTACGGCGCGGTGCCCGGCGCCCAGGCCGAGTACCTGCGGGTGCCGCAGGCCCAGTACGGTCCGATCAAGGTGCCGGAGGGCCCGGCGGACGACCGCTTCGTCTACCTCTCCGACGTGCTGCCCACCGCCTGGCAGGCCGTCGCCTACGCCGAGGTCCCGCAGGGCGGCAGCGTCGCGGTGCTCGGCCTCGGCCCCATCGGCGACATGGCCTGCCGGATCGCGCAGGTCAAGGGCGCCGGACGGGTGTTCGGCGTCGACCTGGTCCCCGAACGGCTGCGCCGGGCCAAGGCACGCGGCGTGGAGACCTTCGACCTGCGCTCCTTCGACGACGAGAAGGAACTCGTCGAGGCGATCCGCGACCAGACCGACGGCCGCGGCCCCGACGCCGTGATCGACGCCGTCGGCACCGAGGCGCACGGCAGCGCGGCGGCCCGCATGGTGCAGAACGCCTCGGCGCTGCTGCCCCGCAAGATCAGCGGCCCGATGGCCGAACGCTTCAGCGTGGACCGGCTCGCCGCCCTCTACACCGCCATCGACCTGGTCCGCCGCGGCGGCACCATCTCGCTCTCCGGCGTCTACGGCGGCATGGCCGACCCGATGCCGATGCTCACCCTGTTCGACAAGCAGATCCAGATGCGCATGGGCCAGGCCAACGTGCGCCGCTGGAGCGACGAGATCATCCCCTACCTCACCGACGAGGACCCCCTGGGCGTCGACGACTTCGCCACCCACCGCGTCACGCTCGACGAGGCCCCCGAGGCGTACGACATGTTCCAGAAGAAGCGGGACGGCGCGGTCAAGGTACTGATCAAGCCCTGACGGCCGGCCGGGAACGCCCCGCGGGCCGCCACGCTCACGGCGCGCCGAGGATCTCCGCGAGGTCGTAGCGGACGGGCTCCTCCAGCTGCGCGTACGTGCAGCTCTCCGGGGTGCGGTCGGGGCGCCAGCGGCGGAAACGGGCGGTGTGCCGGAAGCGCTGCCCGTTCTCCATGTGGTCGTACGCGACCTCCGCCACCCGCTCCGGCCGCAGCGGCACCCATGACAGGTCCTTCTTGCCCGTCCAGCGGCTCGGCGCGCCCGGCAGCCGCGCCGTTCCGTGCGCCGCCTCGTCCGCCCAGGCCGCCCACGGATGGTCCGACACGTCCTCCAGCCGCAGCGGCTCCAGTTCCTCCACCAGCTCCGCACGCCGCTTCATGGAGAACGCGGCCGACACCCCGACGTGCTGGAGCGCGCCGCCCGCGTCGTACAGGCCCAGCAGCAGCGAGCCCACCACCGGGCCGCTCTTGTGCAGCCGGTACCCGGCGACCACCACGTCCGCCGTGCGCTCGTGCTTGATCTTGTACATGGCCCGCTCGTCCTGCCGGTACCGCAGGTCGAGCGGCTTGGCCACCACCCCGTCCAGACCCGCGCCCTCGTACTGCTCGAACCAGCCCTGCGCCACCTCGACGTCCGTGGTGGCCGGCGCCACGTGCACCGGCGGGGTGACGTCCCGCAGCGCCCGCACGAGCAGCCGCCTCCGGTCGGACAGCGGCACGTCCAGCAGCGACTCGTCCGCCAGCGCCAGCAGGTCGAACGCGACGAAGGAGGCCGGGGTGCGCTCGGCCAGCGTCCGTACCCGGGAGTCCGCCGGGTGGATGCGCTCGCTCAGCGCGTCGAAGTCGAGGTGCCCCTCGCGGGCGATGACGATCTCCCCGTCCACCACGCACCGCTCGGGCAGCCGCTCCCGCAGGGCCTCGGCCAGCTCCGGGAAGTAGCGGGTGAGCGGCTTGCCGGTACGGCTGCCCAGCTCCACCTCGTCCCCGTCGCGGAACACGATCGCCCGGAAGCCGTCCCACTTCGCCTCGTACTGCATGCCCGGCGGGATTTTCGCCACCGACTTGGCGAGCATCGGCTTGACGGGCGGCATCACCGGGAGGTCCATGGCTCGACTGTAAGGACGGAGGCGGCGGTCCGCGCATCGAAGGCGCGGCCTGGCGCCACATGACATGGCCCGCGGGGTGGGCGCGCCCGGTGTGCGGGGCCCGGCTGCCGGCCCTACCGTGGCCGCATGGGCGATGCGGTGGAACTGGAGGTCGGCGGCCGGACGGTACGGCTGTCCAGCCCGGACAAGGTCTTCTTCCCGGAGCGCGGCCACACCAAGCTGGACGTCGCCCGCTACTACCAGGCGGTCGCCCCCGGCATCCTGCGCGCCCTGCGCGAGCGCCCCACCACCCTCCAGCGCTACCCGGACGGCATCGAGGGCGAGTGGTTCTACCAGAAGCGCGCGCCCAAGAGCATGCCCGACTGGATCCCCACCGCCCACATCACCTTCCCCAGCGGGCGCAGCGCCGACGAGATGTGCCCCACCGAGGAGGCCGCCGTGGTGTGGGCGGCCCAGTACGGCACGCTGGTCTTCCACCCCTGGCCGGTGCGCCGCTCGGACGTCGACCACCCCGACGAACTGCGCATCGACCTCGACCCGCAGCCCGGCACCGACTACGACGACGCCGCCCGCGCGGCCCACGAACTGCGCGCCGTCCTCGACGCGTACGGGCTGCGCGGCTGGCCCAAGACCTCCGGCGGCCGCGGGCTGCACGTCTTCGTGCCGATCGAGCCCCGCTGGACCTTCACCCAGGTCCGCCGCGCCGCCATCGCCGTCGGCCGGGAGCTGGAACGCCGGATGCCCGAGCAGGTGACCATCAAGTGGTGGAAGGAGGAGCGCGGCGAGCGCATCTTCGTCGACTACAACCAGACCGCCCGCGACCGCACCATCGCCTCCGCCTACTCGGTGCGGCCCCGCCCGCACGCCCCCGTCTCCGCGCCGCTGCGCTGGGACGAGGTGGGCGTCGCCCACCCGGAGGACTTCGACATCACGACGATGCCCGCGCGCTTCGCCGAACTCGGCGACGTGCACGCGGACATGGACGACCACTCCTTCTCGCTGGAGCCCCTGCTGGAGCTGGCCCGCCGCGACGAGCACGACCACGGGCTCGGCGACCTGCCCTACCCGCCCGAGTACCCGAAGATGCCGGGCGAGCCCAGCCGGGTGCAGCCGAGCCGGGCCAGGAAACCGAAACCCTCGGCGTCCTGACCCGGCTCGTCGTCTCAGCGGACGGCCGCCGCTACAGATCCTTGATCCGCACGTCCCGGTAGGAGATGACGTCCGTCGTGCTGTGCACCTGGAGCCCGATGTAGCCGGCGGCGAACCGCCGCCCGTCCGTGCCCGGGTCGTCCGAGCGCGGCGGGGAGAAGTCCAGGCCGCCGATGTTGTCGAACTCGTTGATCAGCACGCCGTTGCGGTAGACCTCGTAGTGCTGGTCCACCACCCGGATCTCGTAGTCGTTCCAGGTGCCCTTCTGCGTCACGCCCGCGCCGGCCAGGCCCACCCGGTCGAAGCCGTACACCGAGCCCGTCTTGTACATGTCGCCGGTGGGCGAGTCGAACACCTGCACCTCGTGGCCGTACTTGATCGCCGCCCACTCCGGCCGGGGCTCCTCCGGGTGGTCGTGGATCTGCGGGAACCGCACGAACACACCGCCGTTGGCGTTCGCGGTGCCCGGGGCGTCGTCACGCCACTGGAGCTTCAGCGAGAAGTCGCCGTACGTGCGCTCCGGGAACCACAGCATGCCGAGCCCGCCCCGGCTGGTGCCCGAGGTGATCGACCCGTCCGGGTTCAGGCTGAACGAGCCGCCGCCCACCTGCTCCCACCTGGCGAACGACGCCTCGGTGCCGTCCAGGATGGAGCGGTACCCCTCGGTCTGGCCGGGCGTGCCGATGCCGGACTGCCGGGCCGCCTTGTTGATCGCCCGGTACTCCCGCTTGTCGATCACCCCTTCCTTCCTCAGCGCGTCCAGCACGGTCGTGACGTGCTTCAGGAACAGCGCCTGCGAGGTCCACTCCTTCTCGTCCTCGATCAGCTCGCCGATCCGGCACCGGTTGTTGGTCACCCGGTTCGGCACGCCCGAGTCGACGGTGCCGACGATCACCGTCAGCCGCTCGTCGTACTCGGGGCAGTTGGGCGCGGGCACTCCGCCGGACGCCACCACCGTGAAGCTCACCGTGAGCGGCTCGGAGGTGTTGCCGGCCTCGTCGGAGGCCCGGTAGGCGACCGTGTGCCGGCCCGCCCGGTCGACCACCACGGGCGCGGTGTAGGCCAGGTACGGCCCGCCGTCGAGGGAGTACTCGATGCCGGCGACACCGGACCCGCCGTGCCCGTCGTCGGCGCTGACGGTCACCGTGGCGCGGCCGACGTAGGCGCCGTCGGAGTTCTTGGTGCCGTCCACGGTCACGCCGGTCGCCGGCGGGGTGGTGTCCTGCGGGGGAGCGGCGACGACCGTGAACTCCACGCTCTTCTCCGCCGCGACGTTGCCCGCCTTGTCGGTGGCCCGGTAGCGGACGGTGTGCGTGCCCGCCTCGTGCACCATCACCGGACCGGCGTACGGCTGCCAGGCGCCGTCCGCGCCGAGCGCGTACTCGATGGTGTTGACGCCGGAGCCGGTGTCGGACGCGGTGACGGTGACCGTCGCCATGTCGATGTAGTGACCGTCGGCGTTCTTCTCGCCGTCCACGGTCGCCGAGGTCTCCGGCGGCGTGGAGTCGTCCGTCGGCGGGGCGACGACGGTGAACGCGACGCTCTGCTCCTGCGACACGTTGCCGGCCTTGTCCAGGGCGCGGTAGCGGACGGTGTGCGCGCCGATCTGGTCGACCACCACCGGGGAGGTGTACGGCTGCCAGGCGTCGTCGTCACCGAGCGCGTACTCGATCCGGTCGACGCCCGAGCCCTCGTCGGTGGCCGAGAGGGCGACGGTCGCGGCGCCCACGTACTCGCCCTTGTCGTTCTGCGTGCCGGTCACCTTCGCCGTGGCCTCGGGCGCGGTGGTGTCCTCGCCGCCGCCCTCGGTGACCGTCAGGATGCCCTGCATCTGGCCGTGGCCGGGGATGGTGCAGTGGTAGAAGTACCGGCCCGGGGTGAGCGTCACCTCCGCGGTGTGCCGGCCGCCCTGTGCGTCGGCCGGGTTGGCCAGGATGTTGAGCTGGACGTCGTTGTTGAACTCGGGGTCGGAGGTGACGAACGTCAGGGTGTGCGGCATGCCGGTGGTGTTGCCGGTGGCCGCGCTGTTCTCGAAGACGATCGTCGCCGGACCGGCCACCGCGGTGGCCGGCGCGGACGCGTACTCGGTGATGCCGTCACCGGCGGTCCAGGTCAGCACCTGCGCCGCCGCGCCCGCGTCCTCGGCCTTGGGCTGTCCGGCCGCGGGCAGCGCCTGCAGGCCGAGCACCGTCATCAGGCAGGCCAGCAGAACGGCCCACATTCCTGGTCGACGTATCACTGCGTCCCCCTCGCCAGCTGGCCGGCGGCCGGGGTGGGCCCGCCGCCCGTGTAGGTGACCCGCCACAGCGCGGACTTGGCGTCGGAGGTGAAGAACCCGCGTCCGTAGTCCAGCACGTACAGCGCGCCGTCCGGGCCGAACGACCAGCCCATCAGGTTCTTGATGCCGTCGTTGCCGATCGGCACGATCTTCTTCAGGGACTCCGAGTGCACCGGCAGACCGCCGTCGCCCTGTGTCCTCGGGTCCATCAGGACGGCGTTGCGCGGCTGATCGGAGTCGTAGAAGTCGCCGACGAACCACTTGCCGTCCCAGTACGCCGGCCACTTGACGTCACTGGAGTTCGTGCCGTCGTAGCGGTAGACCGGCCCGTTCATCGCGGCCTGCCCGCCGCCCTTGAGCCAGGGCAGCTTGTACGTCGCCTCGTCCTGCTTGTAGGACGGGACGCCGTTCGCGTCGCGCGGGAAGTCCGGGGCGCCGCCCTGGGGCGAGTACCAGATGTTGTTGCCGGTCACCGGCGGCAGGTTGACCAGGCCGTCGTTGTTCGGCGACTCGTTCTTCGGGTGGTCGCAGTCGTACCAGCCGAGCGGCTTGGACGGGTCGGGCAGATTGCGGTCCCGGTAGGGCTGCTCGTTGCCCATGCAGTACGGCCAGCCGCGGTTGGACGCCTTGGTGATGACGGCGAACGTGTCGTACTTGGCCGGGCCCCAGGTCGTCGACGGGGCGCCGGCGTCCGGGCCGACCCAGCCCGCGTAGAGGATGTCGGTCTTCTTGTCCACGGAGATGCGCGCGGGGTTGCGCACGCCCATCACGTAGATCTCGCCGCGGGTCTTGCCGCCGCCCTCGTCGGTCTCCTTGCCGGTGAACAGGTTGCCCTCGGGGAGGGTGTACGTGCCGTCCGGCTCGGGGTGGATGCGCAGGATCTTGCCGTTGAGGTTGTTGGTGTTGCCGGCGGTGCGGCGCGCGTCGGCGAAGGACACGCCCTTGTAGTTGGGCTGCGGGTTGTTGCCCGAGTAACCGTCGCTGAAGCCGCTGGAGTTGTTGTCACCGGTGGCGATGTACAGGTTGCCCTTGGAGTCCCAGGCCATCCCGCCGCCCGCGTGGCAGCAGCTGTGGATCTGCACCGGCCACTTCAGCAGCACCTTCTCGCTGGCCAGGTCCAGCTTGTTGGTGGCGAGGTCGAGCGTGAAGCGGGAGACCCGCCGCTCGGCCATGCGCTTGTCGCGGTCGATCCCGGAGTGCGGGGTGTAGTGCAGGTACACCCACCCGTTCTCCTCGAACCCCGGGTCGAGCTCGATGCCGAGCAGACCCTCCTCGACCTTGACGAGTTCGTCGCCGCCGCCCTTGTTGCCGAAGACGGTGAGCGCGCCGGCGAGGGTGACCTCCTTGGTCTTCGGGTCGTAGACGTGGATCTCGCCCTTGCCCTTGCCGATGTCGGGGTTGTTCCAGTCGGTGACGACCGGCTGGGAGGCGTCGGCGCCGCCCCGGCCGATGTAGAACACCCGCCCGTCGGGCGCGGTGACCAGGCCGTGCGGCTCGCCGATCTGGTCGTTCTGCCCCGGCTGGTTGGGCCGGGTGAGCCGCTCCGCCTTGTAGTTGCCGGTGATGGTCGCCTTGCAGTCGGCCCGCACCAGGCGGGTGGTCCACAGCAGGGCGCCGCGCAGGTGCTCGCGGAAGTCCGTCTCGTCGTAGGACGACACCGTGCCGCCCATGCCGGTGTAGAAGGAGCGGCCGCCGTCGTAGTCACGGCACCAGCTGACCGGGTGGTCCCAGCCGTTGGCGCCCGTTCCGGGTCGGTACGTCGACTCGCGGACCCTGGCGACCGTGTGGACCTCGCCGGAGGGGTTCTTGGCCCAGTTCAGCCATTTGTCGGGCCGCTTCCACTCCATCGGCAGGCTCTTGGTCGCCGGGTGCACCCGGTCGCCGACCTCCACGGTCGCCCGCTGCACGGTGGGCTGACCGGCGGCGGGCCGGGCGCCGATCAGACCGGTGAACCAGTCCGAGTACGGCTCGGCGCGGGCCGCGTCGTGCAGGCCGACGAACCCGCCGCCGGCCTCCATGTACGCCTCCAGGCCCGCTTCCTGCTCCGGGTCGAGGACGTCCCCGCCGCCGGTGAGGAACACGACCGTGTTGAAGCGGCTCAGCTTCTTGTCGTTGGTGAAGACCGAGGCGTCGCCGGTGGCGGTGACCGTGAAGCGCTGGTTCTCCGGGCCGGTCTGCCCGATCCGCTCGATCGCCGCGATCCCGGCGTTCACCAGCGGCGACTCCTCGCCGCCGGCCGCCGAGCCGTAGAACAGCAGCACACGTACGTTCGCGCCGCCGGGCGGCGACTTGATGGACATCGTTGTCAGGGACGGATCCGGGGCCGGGCGCGCGCTGGCGGCGGGACCCGACAGCAGGCCGGCGGCGACGGCGCCGGCGGCCACGGTGGCGGCCCAGGCGCGTCGTCTCGTTCTCGTCCTTCGTGCGTTCGAGGTGCTCGTCGTGTTCAACCCGCGTATGCCCGCGGGTTCGTGATGCGATGTGGACCGCACGTGGCCACCCACCCCTCCTCGGTCGCAGCAACAGCGACAAGGAAGCTAGACCTCTTTGCGCCAGACGCCAATACCTATCGCAGCAATGAAACGAACTTTGTCCTGAGTGTGGATAAACCACGGGGCGGCCGCTACGGTTTCACAGGTTCATGACAGCCACATGGGGAGTTCGGCATGGACAGACGCGGTTTCAACCGGCGAGTGATCCTGGGCGGCGCCGCGGTGGCGACGACATCGTTGTCGACCGCATCCGGGGCCGCGAACGCCGCCACCACGGCGCGGACCGCACCCGCCGGCGGCGAGGTGCGCCGGATCAAGATGTACGCCGAACGCCTGCCCGGCGGGCAGATGGGCTACGGCTTCGAGAAGGGCAAGGCCACCGTCCCCGGCCCGCTGATCGAGCTCAACGAGGGCGACACCCTGCACATCGAGTTCGAGAACACCATGGACGTCCCGGTCAGCCTGCACGTCCACGGCGTCGACTACGAGATCTCCAGCGACGGCACCCAGCAGAACAAGAGCGACGTCGAGCCCGGCGGCACCCGCACCTACACCTGGCGCACCCACAAGCCGGGGCAGCGCGCGGACGGCACCTGGCGGGCGGGCAGCGCGGGCTACTGGCACTACCACGACCACGTGGTCGGCACCGTGCACGGCACCGGCGGCATCCGCAACGGCCTCTACGGGCCGGTGATCGTCCGCCGCAAGGGCGACATCCTGCCGGACGCCACCCACACCATCGTCTTCAACGACATGACGATCAACAACAAGCCGCCCCACACCGGTCCCGACGTCGAGGCCACCGTGGGCGACCGGGTCGAGATCGTCATGATCACGCACGGCGAGTACTACCACACGTTCCACATGCACGGTCACCGCTGGGCCGACAACCGCACCGGCATCCTCACCGGCCCCGACGACCCCTCCCGGGTCGTCGACACCAAGATCTGCGGCCCCGCCGAGTCCTTCGGGTTCCAGATCATCGCCGGGGAGGGGGTCGGCGCGGGCGCCTGGATGTACCACTGTCACGTCCAGAGCCACTCCGACATGGGCATGGTCGGCCTGTTCCTGGTGAAGAAGCCCGACGGCACCATCCCCGGCTACGACCCGCACGAGCACGCCCACACCGCAGCCTCCGGGGAGCAGTCCGGGCACGCGCACTGACGGACGGCCCGCCGCGGCGAGAGCGCTCTCGCCGCCGGGCCCGTCGGGGCTATCCTTTCGGCCAACCGCCAGGTGAGGAGCCCCGAAGTGAGCGAGACAGCGCCACGACCCACGCTGGAGGCCGTGGCCGCGCGGGCCGGGGTCTCCCGGGCCACGGTGTCCCGTGTGGTCAACGGCTCCGACGGAGTGCGCGAACCCCTGGCCGAACGCGTCCGACGAGCGGTGGACGAACTCGGCTACGTCCCCAACCAGGCCGCCCGCAGCCTCGTCACCCGGCGCCACGACGCCGTCGCCGTCATCGTGGCCGAACCGGAGACCCGGGTCTTCGCCGACCCCTTCTTCGCCCGGCAGCTGCGCGGCATCAGCAAGGAACTGACCGCCCACGACAACCAGCTCGTCCTGCTGCTCACCGAGGACCGCGACGACCACGCGCGCGTCGCCCGCTACCTGGCCGGCGGCCACGTCGACGGCGCCCTGGTGTTCTCCCTGCACGTCGACGACCCGCTGCCCGGACTGATCCAGCGCGCCGGACTGCCCACCGTGTTCGGCGGCCGGCCGCACTGGAACGGCGGCGAGGACGGCGTCCGGTACGTCGACACCGACAACCGGGGCGGCGCCCGCGACGCCGTCCGCCATCTCCTCGCCCTCGGCCGCCGCCGGATCGCGCACATCACCGGCGCCCTCGACCAGACCTCGGCGGTGGACCGGCTCGACGGCTTCCGCGACGTCATGGCCGACCCCGACCCGGCGCTGGTCGAGGAGGGCGACTTCACCGCCGCGAGCGGCGAGCGGGCCATGCGCGCACTGCTCACCCGCCGCGCCGACCTGGACGCGGTCTTCGCCGGGAACGACCTGATGGCGGCGGGCGCCCTGCGGGCACTGCGCGACCACGGCCGGCGCGTGCCCGAGGACGTCGCCGTGGTCGGCTTCGACGACATGCTGCCGATCGCCGAACAGACCGAACCCCCGCTCACCACGGTCCGTCAGGACATTGAGGAGATGGGCCGCCTGATGGCCCGCCTGCTGCTGCGCGACCTCGACCGCGGAGCCGAACCGGACCAGGCCGGCGACCCCGCGGCGTCCGGGGTGGTGCTGCCGGTCACCCTGGTCCGCCGGGCCTCCGCCTGAACCCCGGTCCCCGATCGGCCGCGAGCCGTCCGGGTGCCGTCCGGGCGAGCGCCCGCGGGGAGTGGAAGACTCGGCGGAGCAGGCGACGGGACTCCCCTTCAGGAGGCACCATGCTCACCACCCGCTTCGTCGACGGCGCGCCCTGCTGGATCGACGTGGCCACGCCCGACCCCGACGGCACCGCGTCCTTCTACCGCGAGCTGTTCGGCTGGTCGTACCGCAACGCGGGACCCGAGGGCGGCGGCTACGGCTTCCTCGAGCGGGCGGGCCGGATCGTCGCGGGCTGCGCGCCCCTCACCGGCGGCCAGGACCCGGCCGCCTGGACGGTGTACTTCCGCAGCGCCGACGCCGACGCCACCGCCGACGCGGTCCGCAGCGCCAGGGGGAGCGTGCCGGCGCCGCCGGTCTCCGTGGGGGAGCAGGGCCGCTCGGCGGTCCTCGCCGACCCGATGGGCGCCGCCTTCGGCGTGTGGCAGCCCGGACGGCGCGAAGGACTGGAGGCGGCCGGCCAGGCGGGCTGCCTCTGCTGGGCCGAGCTGTACACCCCGGACATCGCCAGCGCCGCCGCCTTCTACCACAAGGTCCTCGGCTGGGAGACCTCCGCGGTGAGCTTCCCCGGCGGCGTCTACACGTCCTTCAGCCCGCGGGACACCGGGGAGGAGGGCGCGTTCGGCGGGATGGTGCCGCTCGCCGACGACCCCGTCGAGGCGGAGGAGAGCCGGCCGCACTGGCTGCCGTACATCGGCGCCGAGGACCCGGACGCCGTGGTCGCGCGCGCCGCCGAGCTGGGCGGCCGGGTGCGGATGCCCGCCACCTCGGTCCCCGGGGTGGGCCGGCTGGCCCGCCTGGAGGACCCGTACGGCGCGCGCTTCGCGGTGCTCAGGGGCGACCCGCGCGAGACCTGACGAGCGGCCCCGGTCCGGCGCGCCGCCGTGCGCGACCGGACCGCCGGGCGTCATCATCGTGCCCGCCGCGCGGGCTCCGCCGGGCCCGGGCAGCCGTCCGGGGCCCGGCGTTGATGCCGCGTTGATCGAACGTTTTTCCCGCTCGGGCACGCTTCCGGCCATGCACACCGACACGTTGACGCCGCCCGACCTCTCCTGGCAGGAGGAGGCGCTGTGCGCGCAGACCGGGGGAGACTTCTTCTTCCCCGAGCCCGGCAGCTCGGTCCGTGAGGCCAAGCGCATCTGCGGCCTGTGCCCGATCCGCGCCGCCTGCCTCGAGTACGCCCTCACCCACGACATGCGCTTCGGCGTGTGGGGCGGCCTGTCGGAGAAGGAGCGCCACGAACTGCGGCGCGCCGGACGCCGTTAGAGCCGCCCCGGCCGGAATCAGCCGGCGGCGCGGGCCGCCATCCGGGCCTTGCGCGCGGCGAGCTTCTCGTCGAACTTGCGCGCCTCGGCGTCCAGTCCGCCGAGGAACATCCCCAGCTCCTCCTGCGCCTTGAGTCCCTCCGGGCCCAGCCCGTCGATCTCCATGATCTTCAGGAAGCGCAGCACCGGCTGGAGCACGTCGTCGTGGTGGATGCGCATGTTGTAGACCTCGCCGATCGCCATCTGGGCGGCCGCGCGCTCGAAGCCGGGGATGCCGTGGCCGGGCATGCGGAAGTTGACCACCACGTCGCGGACCGCCTGCATCGTCAGGTCCGGGGCCAGCTCGAACGCCGCCTTCAGCAGGTTCCGGTAGAACACCATGTGCAGGTTCTCGTCGGTCGCGATGCGGGCCAGCATGCGGTCGCAGACCGGGTCGCCGGACTGATGGCCGGTGTTGCGGTGCGAGATGCGGGTGGCCAGCTCCTGGAAGGCCACGTAGGCGACCGAGTGCAGCATCGAGTGCCGGTTGTCCGACTCGAAGCCCTCGCTCATGTGCGCCATGCGGAACTGCTCCAGCTTGTCCGGGTCCACGGCGCGCGAGGCGAGCAGGTAGTCGCGCATCACGATGCCGTGCCGGCCCTCCTCGGCGGTCCAGCGGTGCACCCAGGTGCCCCAGGCGCCGTCCCGGCCGAACAGCGAGGCGATCTCGTGGTGGTAGCTGGGGAGGTTGTCCTCCGTCAGCAGGTTCACCACGAGCGCGATGCGGCCGACCTCGGTGACCTTCGACTGCTCCTTGTCCCAGGCCTCGCCGTCCTCGAAGAAGCCGGGGAAGTTGCGCCCGTCACTCCACGGCACGTACTCGTGCGGCATCCAGTCCTTGGCGACCTTCAGATGCCGGTCGAGTTCCTTCTCGACCACTTCCTCCAGCGCGTACAGCAGCCGGGCGTCGGTCCAGACGGAGGGGCTGCCGATGTGGGCAGGAGTGAGTGTCACGGTGGCTCCAGGGGGACGGGGACATGCGGACGTGCCGGCGAGCGGTGCCGGACAACCTACGGCATCGTAGGCTACGTACCCGTAGGTTACGTAGCCGTAGGCTAAGGGCACCGTAAAAGGCCGCTGATCAGCGCCGGTCCCCGGGGCGGGCCGCCGGTCAGGCGTACAGGTCCCGCAGCCGCACCGACAGACAGGTCACACAGCCCTCGAGCTTCTCGAACTCGCCGATGTCCACCGGCACCGGCTCGTACCCCAGGTCCGCGAACAGCTCCGCCGTCTTCGGCGCGCTCGCCGCCATCAGCAGCTTGTCGCCGCCGAGGCACACCACGTGCGCCCCGGACGGCTCCGGCACCGGCAGGAACCTCGGGAACAGCGACGGGGCGTCCATGTGCGGGATGTGCCCGACGACCGTCCCGTCGGGCAGCGCGGTGACCGCCGACTTCAGATGCAGCACCTTGGCGACCGGCACAGCGACGACCCGCGCCCCCAGCGGCTCGAACGCGGCCCGCACCTGCTGCACCCCGGCCGCGTTGGTACGCCCGCCGCGGCCCACGTACACCGTGTCGCCGGTCTTCAGGACGTCGCCGCCGTCCAGCGTGCCGGGCTCCCACACCCAGTTCACCGAGCAGCCCAGGGACGCCACGGCCTCCTCGACCCCGAGGGTCTCCGCACGCCGGGACTCCGCGCCGGAGCGGGCGATCAGTGCCACGTTGCGGAACATCACCACCGTGTCCTCCACGAACACGGAGTCCGGGCAGTCGTCGGCCGGGGCCACCTCGACGGTCTCCCAGCCGTGCGCCCGCAGCGCCTCCGTGTACGCCTCCCACTGCCGCACGGCGAGGTCGACGTCCACCTCCTCCCGTTCGACGTGGGTCACCAGCCCCTCGGCGAGACAGGGCGCGGGACGGCGGACGAGGGCCTTCTTGCTGGGCACGGGTTCGCCTTTCGGGTCGTACGTGCTGGTGGACGGGGCGTCTGGGCCCGCGCGGGGCCGGCCGCGGCCCCGGCGCAGCCATCATGCAACCCGCCGCCGTACGGGACCACCCCGGGCCCCCGGGTCACGCCGGGACGTACCCCGGGCGGCCCGGTTCAGCCCACGGCCCGCCGCAGATGCTCCCCGGTGAACGACCCCGGCGCGTTCAGCAGCTCGGCCGGCGTGCCCTCGAACAGCACCCGGCCGCCGTCCCGTCCGCCGCCCGGACCCAGGTCGATCACCCGGTCCGCGTGCGCCACCACCGCCAGGTTGTGCTCGACCACCACCACCGTGTTGCCCGCGTCGACCAGCCGGTCCAGCAGGGCGAGCAGCCCGTCCACGTCCGCCATGTGCAGCCCGGTCGTCGGCTCGTCCAGCACGAACACCGCGCCGTCCCGGTGCAGCCGCGTGGCCAGCTTCAGCCGCTGCCGCTCCCCGCCGGACAGGGTGGACAGCGGCTGGCCCAGCGTGAGGTAGGTGAGGCCGACGTCCCGCAGGGCGCGCAGCCGCCGCCGTACGCCCGGGTCGTCGAAGAAGTCCAGCGCCTCGCCCGCCGTCATCTCCAGCACGTCGGCGACCGAGCGCCCGCCGACGGTCAGCCGCAGCACCTCCTCGCCGAACCGGCGCCCCTCGCAGTCCGGGCAGGTGGTGGTCACCGGGTCCATGAACGCCAGGTCGGTGTAAAGGATGCCCCGCCCGCCGCAGGTCTCGCACGCGCCGGTGGAGTTGAAGCTGAACAGCCCCGGCTCCGCGCCCGTCTCCCGCGCGAAGATCTTCCGCACGGTGTCCATGACCCCGAGGTACGTCGCCGGGGTGGACCGCCCGGAGATGCCGATGGCCGACTGGTCGACCACCACCGCGTCGGGGTGCGCGCCGGTGAACTCGGCGACCAGCGTGCTCTTCCCGGACCCCGCCACCCCGGTCACCGCGGTCAGCACCCCGGCCGCGAAGCACACGGTGACGTCCCGCAGGTTGTGCCGGTCCGCGCCCTTCACCCACAACTCGCCGTTCGGCCGCCGTACCTGGGTCTTCACCTCGGTACGCCGGCCGAGGCAGCGTCCCGTCAGGGTGCCGGAGGCGGCCAGCTCCGGCGGCGTCCCCTCGAAGACGACCGTGCCGCCCTCGGCGCCCCCGCCGGGACCCATGTCGACGACGTGGTCCGCCAGCGCGATGACGTCCGGATCGTGCTCGACGACCAGCACGGTGTTGCCCTTGTCCCGCAGCCGCAGCAGCAGTTCGCCCAGCCGGTGCACGTCACGCGGATGCAGCCCGACGCTCGGCTCGTCGAACACGTACGTCATCCCGGACAGGCTGGAGCCCAGGTGCCGTACGGTCTTCAGGCGCTGGCCCTCGCCGCCGGAGAGCGTGGACGTCTCCCGGTCGAGGGAGAGGTAGCCGAGGCCGATGCGGTCGATCCGTTCCAGCGCGGCGACGGCCGCCGCGGCTACCGGCCCGGCCACCGGGTCGTCGATCTTCCGCAGCACCGGGATCAGGTCGCACACCTGCATCGCCGACAGGTCGGCGATGCTCCTGCCGTCGATCAGGGAGGCCAGCGCCGCCCGGTTCAGCCGGGCGCCGCCGCAGTCGGGGCAGACGCCCTCGGTGAGGAAGCCCCGCACCAGGTCACGGGTCTTCTGGCTCATCCCCTCCAGGTCCCGCTTGAGATACAGCCGTTCGAACCGGTCGGCCAGCCCTTCGTAGTCCGTGGTCCAGGTGCCGCCCGTGCCCTGCACGGTGACCTTGCTGCCGGGCCGCCCCCGCATCAGGAACTTCCGCTCGGCGGGCGTGAAGTGACGCACCGGCTTGTGCGGGTCGAGGTCCTCGTTGTTGGTGTACGCCTGCCCCTGCCAGGTGCCCGGCGCGAACGGCGGGAACCGGACCGCGCCCTCGGCGAGGGAGCGGTCCGGGTCGAGGATGCGGTCCCAGTCCGGCCGCACGGTCCGGCCCAGCCCGTCGCAGCCGGGACACATGCCCGACGGGTCGTTGAACGAGTACGCGGTCGCCGGGCCCGCGCTTGGGACGCCGTGCCGGGAGTACAGCACCCGCAGCACCGAGTGCACGTCCGTCATCGTGCCCACCGTCGACCGGGAGTGGCCGCCCACCGGACGCTGGTCGACGACGATCACCGGGGTCAGGTGCTCCAGCGCCCGCGCGTGCGGCCGCTCGTACTTCGGCAGCCGGTTGCGCACGAACCAGGAGTACGTCTCGTTCAGCTGCCGCTGCGACTCGACCGCGATCGTGTCGAACACGACCGACGACTTGCCCGATCCCGAGACGCCGGTGAACACGGTCAGCCGGCCTTTCGGGATGCGGAGCGAGACGTCCTTGAGATTGTTCTCCGTGGCCCCGGTGATGGTGATGAAGGCGTCCTGCTGGGTCATGCCGCCGACGCTAGGCGGTAAACCCGACAGCTTCTGGCGTGATTTCCTTCAGCTCTCCTCCTTCCATCATCAGCCAGCGGGTGATGCCGATCGACTCCAGGAACGGCAGGTCGTGACTGGCCACGACCAGCGCCCCCTCGAACGACTCCAGCGCCGTGGTGAGCTGGCGGACGCTCGCCATGTCGAGGTTGTTCGTCGGCTCGTCCAGCATCAGCAGCTGCGGCGCGGGCTCCGCCAGCATCAGCGCCGCCAGGGTCGCCCGGAACCGCTCGCCGCCGGACAGCGTGGCCGCCTGCTGGTCGGCGCGGGCCCCCCGGAACAGGAAGCGTGCCAGCCGCGCCCGGATCCGGTTGTTGGTGGCGCCCGGCGCGAACCGCGCCACGTTCTCCGCCACCGTCAGCTCCGGGTCGAGGACGTCCAGCCGCTGCGGCAGGAACCGCAGCGGGACGTGCGCCGTCGCCTCGCCCGACACCGGGGGCAGCTCCCCGGCGACCGTGCGCAGCAGCGTCGTCTTCCCGGCGCCGTTGCGCCCGATCAGCGCCACCCGCTCCGGGCCCCGCAGGTCGAGGCTCTTCACCCGGGCGCCGTACGCCGGCTCCAGGTCCATCAGCGTGAGGACCTGACGCCCCGGCGGCACGGCGGTGTACGGCAGGTCGACGCGGATCTCGTCGTCGTCCCGCACCGCCTCCACCGCGTCGTCGAGCCGCTCCCTGGCCTCGGCGAGCTTCTCCTCGTGCATGATGCGGTGCTTGCCGGCGGACTCCTGCGCCGCGCGCTTGCGCGCACCCATGACGATCTTCGGCTCACGCTTCTGGTCCCACATCTTCTGGCCGTACCGCTTGCGGCGGGCCAGCTTGACCTGCGCGTCGGCCAGTTCGCGCTTCTGCTTGCGCAG
Source organism: Streptomyces pseudogriseolus (assembly GCA_002154585.1). GTDB lineage: Bacteria > Actinomycetota > Actinomycetes > Streptomycetales > Streptomycetaceae > Streptomyces > Streptomyces pseudogriseolus. The sequence goes on along the minus strand of MUNG01000035.1, from coordinate 1,106 downwards.
ATCGGCCTCGGCGACGCGCACCATGCGCTCCGCCGCCTCCTGCTCCACGGCCAGGGCCTCCTCGTACGCGGTGAAGTTGCCGCCGTACCAGGTGATCCCGCCCGGGCGCAGGTCGGCGATCTGGTCCACCAGGTCGAGCAGTTCCCGGTCGTGGCTCACCACGATCAGGACGCCCTGCCAGCTCTCGACGGCCGCGTACAGCAGTCTGCGGGCGAACAGGTCGAGGTTGTTGGTGGGTTCGTCGAGCAGCAGCACGTCGGGACGGCTCAGCAGCAGCGCGGCCAGCCGCAGCATGACCGACTCGCCGCCGGACACCTCGCCGACGGTGCGGTCCAGGCCGATGTGGCCGAGACCGAGCTCGCCGAGCGTGACCAGGGCGCGCTCCTCGACGTCCCAGTCGTCGCCCACGGTCTCGAAGTGCTCCTCCGCCACGTCGCCCGCCTCGATGGCGTGCAGCGCGGCGCGCTTGGCCGCGATGCCGAGGGCCTCGTCGACCCGCAGCGCGGTGTCGAGCGTGACGGTCTGCGGCAGCCGGCCCACCTCGCCGGACACCTTGACGGAGCCCTCCGTGGGGGTGAGCTCGCCGGCGATCAGCTTGAGCAGGGTCGACTTGCCCGAGCCGTTGNNCGGGCCAGGTGAAGGACAGGGAGTGGCAGGTGAGAGAAGCTGACATGCGGGCCTCCGCGGTTGCAAGGGGCGATCAGGGGCACACGCGTATCGAGACACCGCGGGACGACGACCGGCAGCCGGGGAGGAGATCCGTGGCATGAGAAAAGCCCTGTTGCGGAGGGACCGCAAGGACGGCTCGAACGCCGAGGTCGCACGCAGCGCACACACCTGACCGGTGTGAGGCGGTGTCTCAGAACCTCAGACGAGCAACGTCCTTCTCCCATCGACGGCAACAGAACCGACAACGACGGTACGCGCGGTCGCTGCGGCCGTCAACGCGATTCCCGGACATCGTGGACCCCGTGTCCCCGCACCGAGGAGGCCTCGTGCCCAACGGCCCGCTCTCCCTGCCGGCCCGCCTGTGCCTGCTGGCCTGGGACCTCGACCCCACCCGGGCCGCGCCCGTGGTGCGGGCCGGCGCCCTGGCCGATCTCGCG
>MUNG01000349.1 GCA_002154585.1 Streptomyces pseudogriseolus | reverse complement strand
CGTCCGGCCCCCTCGTCGGCGGCTGCGGACCGAACCGCTGACCCTGCCCCTGGCACTGCGTGAGGACGGACACTGGCACGTCCGGGACTTCCGCACCGTGCCGCACGAACTCATCCTCGGCGCAACGCAATCGGGCAAGTCCGTGTACCTGCGCAACCTGCTCTGCGGGCTGGCCCGGCAACCCGTCGCACTCGTCGGCATCGACTGCAAATGGGGCGTCGAACTGGCGCCCTTCGCGCCCCGGTTGTCGGCACTCGCCGATACACCGGACCGTGCCAACGACCTCTTTGACGTCCTGGTGGACGAGATGGAGGCACGCTTCCGCCTCATCGGCATGAGGGGCGGGGCCGGTCCGGATGCCGTGCTCACCTCGGACGTCTGGGGCCTGCCGGAGAAGGCGCGGCCGGTGCCGGTCGTGGTCGTCGTCGACGAGGTCGCCGAACTCTTCCTCGCCGCGAGCAAGGACGACGAGAAGCGGCGGGACGCCATGGTCACCAAGCTCATCCGCCTCGCTCAGCTCGGGCGCGCGGCCGGTATCTATCTGGAGGTGTGCGGGCAGCGCTTCGGCGCTGAACTCGGCAAGGGCGCCACCATGCTCCGTGCCCAGCTCACCGGTCGGGTCTGCCATCGCGTCAACGACGAGACATCCGCCAACATGGCCCTCGGCGACATCGCACCGGAAGCGGCGCTGGCGGCCACCAGGATCCCGGCCGAACGACCCGGCGTCGCGGTCGTCGGTGACTCCTCCGGCGGCTGGTCCCGGGTCCGCTCACCCCACCTCACCCTCGAAAACGCGGCGGCCGTCTGCCGCGACACCTCGGGCCTGATTCCGGTACTGCCCCGCCTGGACACCTTCCGCCCCGTGGTGCCGCAACCTTCCGCTGCTCCCGTCGTGCAGCCCGCCACGCGCCCGGTGACCGGGTAGCCGCACTTCCCCTCCAACGGTCGGCGTGACCGCCTCACGCGCCAAGTCCCTACCCCTGCCATGCCCCAACCGAAGGAGCCCGAGCCGATGCGTGCCCACCTGGCCCGCGTGGACGCCGTGATCGTGCAGGCCGTCATCGCCGGTGCCCTGTCCTTCTCCCACCTGCACGACGTCGCCGCGGCGGCCGGACAGGACGGCTGGAAGGCGTGGGCCTACCCCGTGAGTGTCGACCTGCTTTTGGTCGCCGCCTGGCGTCGGATGCGCCAGTCACAGCGAGCGGGTCAGGCGGCCAGCGGTCCGCGGCTGTGGTTCCTCGTAGCCCTGGCCGCGTCCCTCGGCGCCAACGTCGCCACGGCCGGCCTCCTCGACCTGGACGACGTACCCGCCTGGCTTCGTGTGATGGTCGCGGGCTGGCCGGCTGTCGCGTTCTTCGGCGGCACGCTGCTGGCTCACGCTCCGCACACCGCGGAAGGGCCCGCCGCCTCTCCCTCGACGGACGCGGTAGCGGCTCCTGACGGCGATTCGTCCGGCGTGGAGGGGCCCGATCACAAGGTTCCGTACCCCGCCGACCCCGAACCGGCTTCCGAGCCTGCTGCCACCCCGGCCACCGTTCCCGCCCCGGCGCCTGCTCCAGCCGTCGCCCTGCCGCCCGCGCTCGTCGACCTCGTCCGGGCCCTGGCCGACGAACACCGCTCGGCCACCGGCCACCCCGCCGACCCCGACGCCGTCCGCACTCGGCTCGGCCTGCCCCCGTCCATGACCGCATCCGTCGCCGCACACCTCTGAGAGGAGCCCACCGTGAACCGCCGTTTCCGCAACCTCCGACGCATCGGCCCCGTCAATGTCGCCTCCTACGTCGAACGCGGCCGGAACCGCCACCTGGCTGCCTGCACCGCTCCCCGCTGCGACTTCTCCGCCGAGTACGACAGCCGTGCCGCCGCCGAACTCGCCGCCCGTACCCACTGCTGCCCGGCCTGACAGGAGACCACCCGACATGGACGTTCCGCTCTGGCTCGCCCTGCTCGTCGTCGGCGTCCTCGGCGTCAAGCTCATCCGCCCGCCCTGGTGGCTCATCGCCGTCCTGCTCATCGGCGGCTACCTCCTCGCCGACAGCCTGCTCGCCCCCGTCATCGACCCCGCCCTCAAGTGACCCGCGAAGGGAGACCGCTCATGTTCCGACGGAAGGTCCCGACCATGCCGCAGCCCACCGGCCTGACCACCCCGCCCGCGGTCGTCGAACCGACCGCAGTCACGCCGCACGCCCCGGCCCCGGCATCGACCGCCGCCACCCCAGCTCCGAACCGTTCGGTCGTCCAGCTCACGCCGGGCACCGTGCTCGCCCTCGTCGGCGGCGGCACCGCCGTGGTCCTGGTCGTCGGCGCCGTCCTGGTCTCCATGCTCCTCGCCGTCGCCCTCACCGCCGCATCCGTGGGCGTGTGTGCCATCACCGTCCGCTCAGTCATCGCCCGTCGCTGACACCACCGCCCCGGCCTCCCGGCCTTTTTGCACTGTCTAGCCCCCTCGACAAAACCACCGCAAGCCCACGTAAGGAGGACCCCGCACATGACTCCTGCGGCTCCGACCGCAGCTATCCGCCAGCTGGCATTCCTCGCCCGGCACGGCGACCTCAGCGCCTACGCCCACCAGATCCAGCGCCTCGGCGGCTGCGAGCGGCCCATCCGAATGGAGGGTCACCGGCTCGACGTCCATGCCGCCACCGGGGAGATCGTCCGGGAGATCACCGACCGCGACCTCCCGGCCGGACAGCTCCTCATCCGCTGCAACAACCGCCGCGCCACTCGGTGCGCCTCGTGCGCCGAGGTGTACCGCAAAGACACCTTCCACCTCGTCACGGCCGGTTTGAGCGGCGGCAAAGGCATCGGCCCGGCCGTGGCCCAACACCCGCGCGTTTTTGCCACCTTCACCGCACCGTCCTTCGGCCCCGTGCACAACCGCCCCGGTGGCCGGTGCCGCTGCGGACGCCTTCACCCGGACGACGACCCCGCCCTCGGCACGCCCTTGGACCCGGACCGATACGACTACCGCGCGGCCGTCCTGTGGAACGCTCACGCGGGGAAGCTCTGGGGCCGCTTCACCACCTACCTGCGCCAGCACCTCGCCTCCCGCGCGGGCCTCAGCCGCTCGGCGCTGCGTCACTGCCTCAAGGTCTCCTACGCCAAGGTCGCCGAGTACCAGCGGCGCGGCGCCGTCCACTTCCACGCCGTCATCCGCCTCGACGGCCCGGACGGCGCCGAGGACGCCCCGCCGGCCTGGGCCACTACCGAACTCCTCACCGATGCGATCCGCTGGGCGGCCAGGGAAGCCGAGGCACCCGGTCCGGTCCTCGACAGCCGCGCGTACACCTTCCGCTTCGGCGACCAGTTCGACATCCGCCCCATCCGCTCGGCCGACTTCGCAGGCAGATCGGAACTGTCCAGCCGCGCCGTGGCCGCCTACATCGCCAAATACGCCACTAAGGGCGCAGAGACCGCGGGCACCCTCGACTGCCCCATCCGCAACCCGATCACGGACCTGATCGGCTCCGACGTCACCGACCACGCCCGGCGCCTTATCCTCACCTGCTGGCGCCTCGGGGCGCTCCCCGAGCTGGAAGACCTCCGCCTGCGCAAGTGGGCCCACATGCTCGGCTTCCGCGGCCACTTCTCCACCAAGTCCCGCGCCTACTCCGTCACCCTCGGCGCCCTCCGCCAGGAACGAGCCGACCACAACGAAGCACTGGCCCGCGAACGCGCGACGAAGGCCAGTTACCCCCTGCCCGACCCGGACACCGTGCTCGTCCTCTCGCACTGGCGCTTCGCCGGCACCGGTCTCACGGACGCAGAAGCCGTTCTCGCTTCCTCACACTCCGCTTCTCACAACGCAGAAGGAGAACCTGACCGTGCGCGATGACGAACTGCTCACCGTCGCCGAGGTGATGGCCCGTCTCAGGCTCGGCCGGTCCACCGTGTACGACCTGATCCGCACACGACGGCTTCCCTCGGTCACCATCGGCCGATGCCGGCGTATCCCGGCCTCCGCCCTGGGCGACTTCATCGCGGAACAGATGGAGCGTGCGGCCTGATGACCAAGCGTCGGAGCCGCGGGGATGGCGGCCTGCACTGGGACGAGAAGCGGCAACGGTGGATCGCCACGGCGAACCTCGGCTTCGATCCGAGCGGCAAGCGGATCGTCAAGCGGGGGAGTGGCAAGACCAAGACGGAGGCGAAGAACAAGCTCAAGGAGGTGTTGCGGGACCACGAGGACGGTCTTGCGATCGCGCCCACCAACTACACGGTCGAGGACGCGGTGACGGACTGGCTCACTTACGGCCTGGCCGGTCTCGACCCGCGCACCGTCGAGACGACGACGCTGCTGAGCCAGAAGCACGTCATCCCGTCACTCGGCGCACGCAAGCTCCGCGACCTCAGCGCGGAGGAATTGGACCGCTGGCTGGCTGCCAAGGCGAAGACGCTCAGTACGCGCACGCTCCAGGCGATCCACTCGTGCCTGAACCGTGCGGTCAAGCGGGCCATGGCTCGGGACAAGGTGAAGCGGAACGTCGTCGAGCTGTGCTCGGTGCCCCAGGGGCAAGCGGGGCGCCCTTCCAAGGCGCTCACCTTCGCCCAAGCCGAAGCCGTGCTCAAGGGGGCCGAGGGGACCTCGATGTACGCGTACATCGTCGTCGCCCTGCTGACCGGTGCCCGTACCGAGGAACTGCGGGCGCTCACCTGGGACCACGTCTTCCTCAAAGGCAAGCCGGACGCCGATCCGCCGCAGCCTCCGCACATTGCGGTGTGGCGCTCGGTCAGGCGGGGCGGGGACACCAAGACTCGAAAGTCCCGGCGCACGCTCGCTCTGCCGGCGCGCTGCGTCGAAGCCCTGTGGCAGCAGTTCGAGGATCAGGGGTGGGATCGATTGGCGGCCGGCGACAAGTGGGAGGAACACGGACTCGTCTTCTCCTCGGCCGTGGGCAAGCCGCTGGACGCGGCCAATGTGCGCCGTGCCTTCCGGCAAGCGCTCAAGGGCATCGACGGGATCAACCCCGACGAGTGGACGCCCCGGGAACTCCGGCACAGCTTCGTGTCCCTGCTGTCCGACCGTGGCGTCCCACTGGAAGTGATCTCACGCCTTGTGGGGCACTCGGGGACCGCCGTAAACGAGGAGGTCTACCGGAAGCAGATCCGGCCCGTGATCCAGACCGGTGCCGTGGTCATGGACGGGATCTTCGGCGCTGATCCGCAGCGGCCGTAGGCACGCGGGACGCGGTAGTCACGCAGATAGACACGCACACGAAAACAGGTGAGGCACCTACTCACATGAGTAGGTGCCTCACCTGTTGTTATGGCTGTCGGGGTGGCGGGATTTGAACCCACGACCTCTTCGTCCCGAACGAAGCGCGCTGCCAAGCTGCGCCACACCCCGGTGTCGCTGCTGTCGCGGCGACGACGTTTACTTTAGCCCACTGGTGGCTAGAGACGAAATCTGGTTTTGGGGCGGGTGTGGTCCAGGGCCACCAGCAGGACCGCCACCGCGTAGATCGCGAGGCCCACGAGCAGCGCGTTGGCGAGCACGCTCCGGTAGCCGTGCCGGGCGACGTCGAGGAACGGGTAGAGGTAACGGGCGGCGGTGGAGCCAGGAAGCAGTTCGCCGCGGGTGAGGGTGAAGGCCAGGTAGGCCAGCGGGTACAGCAGCCACGTCGTCGCCTGGCGCAGGTGCATGCGGGCCGGCGGGGTCAGGACCAGCCAGTCCAGCAGCGCGGCGACCGGCAGCACCGTGTGCAGCAGGTGGCCCGCGACCGGCTCGAGCCATGCCGCGCCTCCGCCGGAGCCCGCCGTCATGGCGTAGGCCGGCGCTGCGTCCGCGAGGGCGATGTGGTGGACCAGGGACGCGACGACCACGTACAGGAGCGCCGCCCCCGTGACGGCGCCCGGCAGGGGATGGCGGGCCGTCCACGCCCGGCGCGCCGAGGCCAGCGTTACCAGGGCCAGCAGCACCGTGCTCTGGATCACGAAGTAGCTCAGGACCCGGGTGGGGCTGCCGAGGAGGACCTCGATCAGTACGGCCGCCGTGGCCAGCACCGCCAGGGCCAGCCGGTACACCGCGGTCAGCGGGCGGCGCACCGGCGGTACGACGGCTCGGGCGGGGACGACGGAGGGAAGCACCTGCGGAGCCGTCCGCGGGAGGGCGGGGATGTCCGGGAGGTCCCTGGGTATCGGCGCGGTCATGCCCCCAGCGTGGGCCGGGGGCGGCGACGCGGCGACGTGGCGTGGGCCGGTCGGGTTATCCCACCGGCCGGCGGCTCAGTCGCTCAACATCAGACTCAGCAGCTCAGCGCCAGCCCTCAGCGGCTCACCAGCGTCAGCAGCGTTGCCTCCGGCGGGCACGCGAAGCGCACCGGCGTGTAGCGGCTGGTGCCGCAGCCCGCCGAGACGTGCAGGTACGACCTGTGGCCCTCCGCCGTGTGCGTGGACAGGCCCTTCACCCGGTCCGTGTCCAGGTCGCAGTTGGTGACCAGGGCGCCGTAGAACGGGATGCACAGCTGCCCGCCGTGCGTGTGCCCCGCGAGGATCAGCGGGTAGCCGTCGGCCGCGAACGCGTCCAGCACGCGCAGGTACGGCGCGTGCACGACGCCCATCGAGAAGTCCGCCCCGGCCGACGGGCCGCCGGCCACCTCCGCGTACCGGTCCCGCTTGATGTGCGGGTCGTCCAGTCCCGTCAGCTCGATCGACGTGCCCTCGATCTTCAGGGTGCCCCGCGTGTTGGTCAGGTTGAGCCAGCCCGCCGAGTCGAAGCCGTCCCGCAGGTCCTCCCACGGGTTGTGGACGGCGTCGACGACCGGCGGGTTGCCGTTCAGGCCGTGGCGGCCCTGCACCTTCTCGACCAGGTAGCGGGCGGGGTTGCGCAGCCGGGGGCCGTAGTAGTCGTTGGAGCCGAAGACGTACGCGCCGGGGAACTCCATCAGCGGGCCGAGCGCGTCCAGGACCTCGGGGACGCCCTCGGGGTCGGACAGGTTGTCGCCCGTGTTGATCACGAAGTCGGGGCGCAGTCCGGCCAGGGAGCGCAGCCAGCGCTGCTTCTTGCGCTGGCCGCCGACCATGTGGATGTCGGACACCTGCAGCACGCGCAGGGGGCGCATCCCGGAGGGCAGGACGGGGACGGTTACCCGTCGGAGGCGGAAGGAGCGGGCCTCGAAGCCCGCGGCGTACAGCAGTCCGGCGGCGCCGGCCGCCGTGATTCCCAGGGGGATTCCGTATCGCGCGCGCATACGCCCATCGTGTCAGACCCTGACGGTCCCTCCGTACACGCGCCACATTCCGCGTCTGCTCACAACCACCCTCGAGGCCCCGCAAATCAGCAGGCGCCGCTTCCCCCGCACCTGCGACAATCAAGTCATGACCACGCTCAAGTCGAAGCTGCAGGATGACCTCAACGCCGCGATCAAGGAGCGCGACGAGCTCCGCTCCTCGACGCTCCGGCTGACGCTCGCCGCGATCACCAAGGAGGAGGTCGCGGGCAAGGAGAAGCGCGAGCTCTCCGACGACGAGGTGCAGAAGGTGATCGCCCGCGAGGCCAAGAAGCGCCGTGAGGCGGCGGACGCCTTCGCGCAGGGCGGCCGCCCCGAGCAGGCCGAGCGTGAGAAGGCGGAGGGCGAGGTGCTCGCCGGCTACCTGCCCAAGCAGCTGTCCGACGACGAGCTGAACGCGATCGTCGCCCAGGCGGTCGAGGAGGCCCGCGCCGCCGGCGCCGAGGGGCCGCGCGCCATGGGCGCCGTCATGAAGATCGTGAACCCGAAGGTGGCCGGCCAGGCGGAGGGCGGCCGGGTGGCCGCCGCCGTGAAGAAGCTGCTCGCCGGCTGACCCGGACACCGGAACGAGAACAGCGAGAACGGGGTGCGGCCCCTTCCCTGGCGAGGGAAGGGGCCGCACCCCGTTGTCACGTGACGGGCGGGTGACCGCCGTCAGTCGCGTCCGCCCGGGCCGTTCCCCGGGCCCTGGATGAAGCCCTCGGGGATGGAGAACTCCGGGTCGGGCTCGCCTCCGCCGTTGCCGCCGTCACCGCCCCCGTTGCCGTTGCCTCCGTTGCCGTTGCCGCCGTTGATCAGGCCGCCGATGAAACCGCCGTCGCCGTTGCCGTCGTCGTCGCGGTCACGGTCGGGGTTCTCGGGCTTCTTCGGCTTCGGGTCCGGGATGTGCACCGGGACGAAGGACTCCGCCTCCTTGCCCTCCAGGGCGCCGGTCATGGCGTCCTTCCAGATGGGGCCCGGGGTGTCGGCGCCGTAGACGAGCTCGTGGTAGACGCCGCCGATGGTGATGTCCTGCATCTTGACCTGCTGGGTGGCGCTGCCGACCCAGACGGCGCCCGACAGGTTCGGCGTGTAGCCGACGAACCAGGCGTTGCGCCGCTCGTCGGTCGTACCGGTCTTGCCCGCGTTGTCCCGGTCGCCGAGGCCGGCCTGCTGGCCGGTTCCGGAGTCGACCACGCCCTTGAGCAGGGCGTTGATGGTGTCGGCCGTGTTCTCCGACATGGCGCGGGAGCAGGAGGACTTCGGGACCTCGAGGCTCTCGTTCTTGTTGCCCACCCGCTGCGTGACCGACTCGATCGCGATGGGCGTGCAGTACATGCCGCGGTTGGCGAAGGCGGCGTACGCGGACGCCATGGTCAGCGGCGAGACGGACTCCGTGCCCAGCGCGATCGACGGGACCTGGGGCATCTTCTTGCCGCTGCCCTGCCGTACGTGCAGCTTCTCGGCCATCTCGGCGACCGGGCACAGGCCGATGTCCGCGACCATCTCGATGAAGTAGGTGTTGACCGAGAGGGCCATCGCCTCCTTCAGCTGGTACGGGCCCTTCTCCGACTCGTTCTCGTTCGGGATCTTGGCGCTGTCGTCGTTCGTGTAGGGCTTGCCGCACGTCTGGATGGGGCTCGGGACCGTCAGCTCGTACGGCGACGGGTACTCCTGCGTCGGCGGGCGGCCCGCCTCCAGGGCGGCGGCGGCCACGAACGGCTTGAACGTCGAGCCCGTGGGGAAGCCGGCGCTCGTCCCCATCTCGTAGTTCACCGAGTAGTTGATCTCGGTCTCGTGCTCCTTGGCGTTGGAGCCGTACGGCTTCGACTGGCCCATCCCCACGATCTTGCCGGTGCCCGGCTCGACCAGGGTGGCCGCGGCCGCGACCTCGTCGCTCTTGTTGACGTGGTCCTTCAGCGACTGCTGGACGGACTCCTGGGCCTGCGGCTCGAGCGTGGTGCGGATGGTGAGGCCGCCCTGGTTCCACAGCTTCGCCCGGGTCTGCTTGTCCTTGCCGAAGACCGGGTCGTTGAGGAACACGTTCCGGACGTAGGCGCAGAAGAAGCCGGCGCCCTTGACCGCCGTCGTGCAGCCGTTCTGCGGCCTGCTGACCTTGAGGCCGAGCGGGGAGCGCATCGCCTCGGCCGCCTGCTCGGGCGAGATGTCGCCGACCTCGGCCATCCGCTTCAGGACGACGTTGCGCCGCTTCTTCGCCTCCGCCTCGTCGTTCACCGGGTCGTAGCGGCTCGGCGACTGGACGATGCCGGCGAGGAGGGCCGACTCCTGGAGGTTGAGGTCCTTGGCGGGCTTGGAGAAGTAGCGCTGGGACGCGGCCTCGACGCCGTAGGCCTGCTGGCCGAAGAACGTGATGTTCAGGTAGTTCTCGAGGATCTTCTTCTTGCCCAGCTCCTCCTCGACCTGGATCGCGTACTTCAGCTCCTGGATCTTGCGGCCGATGGTCTGCTGGGTGGCCTGCGCGACCTTCGTCGGGTCGTCGCCGGCCTCCTCGACGAAGACGTTCTTCACGTACTGCTGGGTGAGCGTGGAGGCGCCCTCGGATACCTCGCCGCTGCGCGCGTTCTTGTTGAGCGCGCGCAGGACGCCCTTGAGGTCGATCGCCCCGTGCTCGTAGAAGCGCGAGTCCTCGATGGCGACGATCGCCTTCTGCATGTACGGCGAGATGTCCTTGAGGTCGACCACCGTGCGGTCGCGCGAGTAGACGGTGGCGATGAGGCCGCCGTCGGCGTCGAGGATGGTGGTGCGCTGGCTCAGCGGCGGCGTCTTCAGGTTGGCCGGGAGCTCGTCGAAGCTCTCCACCGACCCCTTGGCCGCCAGGCCCAGCGCGCCCACGGCGGGCAGTGCGATACCGGCCATGACGGCACCGGCCAGGACACTGACACCGAGGAACTTGGCGGCCTGCTGCGTGGGAGACAGACCACCGCCCGAGCGCTTCTTTGGCATGGGAGCAGCCTACGTTCTCATTCGCCGGACAAGCGTATATGCCTTGGCCTAAGCTGCACTCAACTGTCACAGCAGTGAGGCCACGTATCAATACGTCCGGCGACCCCGAATCGTTCCGGATCCTCTCGACTTTCTTCGTACGAGTTCGGTCGAGGAGCGTGGAGACCGTGTCCGGATCGCCTCGTGTGTCACACGATGCCCGTTGTGACGCAACTGAACTGACCTGAAATGCCCGATTCGTTACGCATGTCGCCCCCTCACTCCCCCGGGTGATCTGCCGCTTACCCATAGTCCGTTCGGACCATTCAAGATTGGGCCCGCTGGGGGTGTTGCGCTGTGCCCACCTTCCGTAACGTCCTCAACTGGCGGCGGTGAATATGCCGCTGCCGCCGTGGGGGAGCCTCGATTCGGGAGAGGACGGCGCCGGTATGGGCTGGGTTACCGACTGGAGTGCGCAGGCTGCCTGCCGCACTACCGATCCGGATGAACTGTTCGTTCAAGGAGCAGCGCAGAACAGGGCCAAGGCGGTGTGCACCGGCTGCCCGGTGCGCACGGAGTGCCTGGCCGACGCGCTGGACAACCGCGTCGAATTCGGCGTGTGGGGAGGCATGACGGAGCGTGAGCGCCGTGCGCTGCTGCGCCGGCGGCCGACCGTGACCTCCTGGCGCCGGCTGCTGGAGACCGCGCGCTCGGAGTACGAGCGGGGCACGGGTGTCGTGCCGCTCAACGACGACCAGGTCTACGAGGACTACGCCGCGGTGAGCTGAGAGCGGAGAGCTCCTGGTGGTGCCCGAGAGCGGGCTTACGTAGGGGCGCCTTCGGTGGTGGGCGGCGCGGTGGAGAGGCCTGGGGTGCCCTGTCGCGTCCCGTTGTGCCCCGTCGCGCGTAGGGGCGTCCCTGTCAGCTGGGGCGTGCGCGGGTGCTTGAGGGCCCGGCCGCGGTGGTGCGTTGCGCGCGGTGACGCCTGAGGCGCGCGCCGGCGCGCAGGGCGTACGCGTGGCCGCCGACCGGTGCGCGGAGCGCGCGCGGAAAGCGGGGCGCGCGGAAAGCCGCCCCGCGCAGCTCGGAGCCGCTCGGAGCCGTCGGCTGCCGCTCGGGACGAGCCCGCGCGCGAGTCGTCACCGCCGGGAGAGGGACGCCCAAGAGCGCCTCTCAGGGCGTGTCGGACAACTCCGTGCGCCCGACGGCCAGCCGTTCGCCGATGTCGCGCAGGCCCGCGAGGTCGTGGACGTCGCCGGGCAGGGCGGCCACCTCCGTCATCGCCACCTCGGGGTGGAGCGCCGTGAAACGGTCACGCGTCCGCCGCTCGCGCGCGAGCAACTGCATCCGCTCCGCGTGCAGCCTCAGCAGACCGGCGGTGAGACGCTCCACGGAGTGCTCGGCATCCGTGTCGCCGTCCCCGGCCGCCGCGTCCGTCGAGGTCGGGTCGTCTTCGGGAGCCGCGTCGGTGACGTCCTCGGTGGCGGGGGAGCCTCCGTCGGTGACGTTACGCGCCGATGATTCTGAACTGCCGTACGTGTCGGGAGAGTTACGAAGTCCAGCTTTCCCGTCCGGCTGATCCACAATGCGGGAGTCCTCAAGATTTTCCGCCGCCGCCAGCGCCCGCTCGGCCGACAGCCGGCCGGCCCCGCTGCCGTGCACCCGGTTCAGCACCAGGCCCGCGAGCGGCATGTCCTCCGCGGCCAGCCGCTCCACGAAGTACGCCGCCTCCCGCAGCGCGTCCCGCTCCGGGGCCGCGACCACCAGGAACGCCGTCCCCGGCGCCTGGAGCAGCTTGTACGTGGCGTCCGCGCGCGTACGGAACCCGCCGAACATGGAGTCCATCGCCGCCACGAACGTCTGCACGTCCCGCAGCAGCTGTCCGCCGAGCACCTTGCCGAGCGCGCCGGTCATCATCGACATCCCGACGTTCAGGAACTTCATCCCCGCACGGCCGCCCACCTTGGCCGGCGCCAGCAGCACCCGGATCAGCTTGCCGTCGAGGAAGGAGCCGAGCCGCTTGGGCGCGTCCAGGAAGTCCAGCGCGGACCGCGACGGCGGGGTGTCGACCACGATCAGGTCCCACTCGTCCCGCGACCGCAGCTGCCCCAGCTTCTCCATCGCCATGTACTCCTGCGTGCCGGCGAAGCCCGCGGAGAGCGACTGGTAGAAGGGGTTGCCCAGGATCGCGGAGGCCCGCTCGGGGTCCGCGTGCGCCTCGACGATCTCGTCGAAGGTGCGCTTCATGTCGAGCATCATCGCGTGCAGTTCGCCGCCCGCGGAGTCGTCGATGCCCTTCACCCGGCGGGGGGTGTTGTCGAGGGAGTCGATGCCCATGGACTGGGCGAGCCGGCGCGCCGGGTCGATGGTGAGCACCACCACCTTGCGGCCCCGCTCCGCCGCCCGCAGGCCCAGCGCCGCGGCCGTGGTCGTCTTGCCGACGCCGCCCGAGCCGCAGCACACCACGATCCGGGTGTCCGGGTTCTCGATCAGCGGGTCGATGTCCAGCGCGCGGGCGGGCGCCAGGTGCTCACGGCCCGGGTCCTCGTCCTGGTCCTGCGCCGGTTCCGGACGACGGTTCATGACATCCCCTGTTTCAGGTGGGTCCGACTCGTGACGGGGGCGACGCGGTGGCGCGGGTGACGGTCCGAGGAACGGGTGCGGCCGCTCATGACACGCCCTGTCCGCGCAGCTTCCGCGCCAGCGCGTACAGCCCGGCCAGGTCCATGCCCTCGGCGAGCAGGGGCAGTTCGTGCAGCGGTACGCCCAGCTCCGCCAGTACCGCACGCTGCTCGGTCTCCAGCGCGTACCGCTCGGCGTACTCCTCCGCCTGCGCGAGCAGCGGCTCCACCAGCCGCTCCGCGTGCCCGCCGCGCCGCGCGCCGCCGAGCCCGGCCGAGGACAGCGACCGCGCGACGGCGGAACGGGGGACGCTCCCGACGAGCTCCAGGTCGCCGGCGCCCAGCACCTGGGGGCGCACCATGTTCACGATGACCCGCCCCACCGGCAGCCGCGCCGCGCGCAGCTCCGCGATGCCGTCCGCCGTCTCCTGGACCGGCATCTCCTCCAGCAGGGTCACCAGGTGCACGGCCGTCTCCGGCGACTTCAGCACGCGCATCACGGCCTGCGCCTGATTGTGTATCGGGCCGATCTTGGCGAGCCCGGCCACCTCGTCGTTGACGTTGAGGAAGCGGGTGATGCGGCCGGTCGGCGGCGCGTCCATCACGACGTAGTCGTAGACGAACCGGCCGCCGCGGTCCTTGCGCCGCACCGCCTCGCACGCCTTGCCGGTGAGCAGGACGTCACGGACGCCGGGGGCGATGGTGGTGGCGAAGTCGATCGCGCCGAGCTTGCGCAGCGCCCGGCCGGCGCTGCCGAGCTTGTAGAACATCTGGAGATAGTCCAGAAGGGCCAGTTCGGGGTCGATGGCGAGGGCGTACACCTCCCCGCCCCCGGGAGCGACGGCGATCTTCCGCTCCTCGTACGGCAGCGCCTGCGTCTCGAAGAGCTGCGCGATGCCCTGCCGGCCCTCGACCTCGACGAGAAGCGTCCGCTTCCCCTCCTCGGCCAGGGCCAGCGCCAGAGCGGCGGCCACCGTGGTCTTGCCGGTTCCGCCCTTGCCACTCACGACCTGGAGCCTGCTCACGTCTTCGAGCCTAAATGCTCACCGCGCGTGGCGGCGGCTCCGGGTGAGGTTCCCGCCTCCGTGTGCCGTCCTGGGCGGGCGCGACGGCGACGCGGGCGGCGGGCGCGGCAGCGGCTAGAGTCGGCCGCATGACCAAGTGGGAATACGCGACTGTGCCGCTTCTCGTCCACGCGACGAAGCAGATTCTGGACACCTGGGGCGAGGACGGCTGGGAGCTCGTCCAGGTCGTGCCCGGGCCGAACAACCCCGAGCAGCTGGTGGCCTACCTGAAGCGCGAGAAGCAGGCATGAGCGGCGCCGTCGAGTCCCGGCTGGCCGAGCTGGGCCTGAGCCTGCCCGAGGTCGTCCCGCCGCTCGCCTCGTACCAGCCGGCGGTCGTCTCCGGCCGGTACGTGTTCACCTCCGGCCAGCTGCCGATGGTGGACGGCAAGCTGCCGGTGACCGGCAAGGTCGGCGCGGAGGTCACCGCCGAGGAGGCCAAGGACCTGGCCCGCACCTGCGCGCTGAATGCGCTCGCCGCGGTCAGGTCCGTCGTCGGCGACCTGGACCGCGTCGCGCGCGTCGTGAAGGTCGTCGGCTTCGTCGCCTCCGCCGCGGACTTCACCGGGCAGCCGGGCGTCGTCAACGGCGCGAGCGAACTCCTGGGCGAGGTGCTCGGCGACAAGGGCGTCCACGCCCGCAGCGCGGTCGGCGTCGCGGTCCTGC
>MUNG01000348.1 GCA_002154585.1 Streptomyces pseudogriseolus | reverse complement strand
TCACGTGAAACATGACCCCGCTTCCGTTGTCAGCCCTGCTGCTCGGCCCACCACTCCTTCAGGGCCTTCACCGCTTCGTCGTGCTCCATCGGGCCGTTCTCCAGCCGGAGCTCCAGCAGGTGCTTGTAGGCCTTCCCGACCTCCGGGCCCGGCTTGATGTCCAGGATCTGCATGATCTGGTTGCCGTCGAGGTCCGGACGGATGGAGTCGAGCTCCTCCTTCTCCTGGAGCTGGGCGATGCGCTCCTCCAGCCCGTCGTACGCACGGGAGAGCGCGGCGGCCTTGCGCCGATTCCGCGTGGTGCAGTCCGAGCGGGTCAGCTTGTGCAGCCGGCTGAGGAGCGGTCCCGCGTCCCGGACATAGCGGCGGACGGCGGAGTCCGTCCACTCTCCCGTGCCGTAGCCGTGGAAGCGCAGATGCAGCTCGACCAGACGGGAGACGTCCTTCACCAGCTCGTTGGAGTACTTCAGCGCGGTCATGCGCTTCTTGGTCATCTTCGCCCCGACCACCTCATGGTGGTGGAACGAGACGCGGCCGTCCTTCTCGAAGCGGCGCGTGCGGGGCTTGCCGATGTCGTGCAACAGGGCCGCGAGGCGGAGGGTCAGGTCGGGGCCGTCCTCCTCCAGGGCCATCGCCTGCTCCAGGACGATCAGAGTGTGCTCGTAGACGTCCTTGTGCCGGTGGTGCTCGTCGCGCTCCAGATGCAGGGCCGGCAGCTCGGGCAGCACGGAGGAGGCGATCCCGGTGTCCACGAGCAGGGTGAGGCCCTTGCGGGGGTGCGGGGAGAGGATCAGCTTGTTCAGCTCGTCCCGGATCCGCTCGGCGGAGACGATCTCGATGCGTCCCGCCATGTCCGTCATCGCCGCGACGACCTCGGGGGCCACCTCGAAGTCCAGCTGGGCGGCGAAGCGCGCGGCCCGCATCATGCGCAGGGGGTCGTCGGAGAAGGACTCCTCGGGCGTCCCCGGCGTGCGCAGCACCCGCTCGGCGAGGTCCTTCAGACCACCGTGGGGATCGATGAACCTCTTCTCGGGGAGGGCGACAGCCATCGCGTTGACGGTGAAGTCACGGCGGACGAGGTCGTCCTCGATGGAGTCGCCGTAGGACACCTCCGGCTTGCGCGACGTGCGGTCGTACGCCTCGGACCGGTAGGTGGTCACCTCGATCTGGAAGCTCCGGTCGGTGTCCCCGACCCGCGCCTCCTTCTGGGCGCCGACCGTCCCGAAGGCGATCCCCACGTCCCAGACGGCGTCCGCCCACGGCCGCATGATCTTCAGGACGTCCT
>MUNG01000347.1 GCA_002154585.1 Streptomyces pseudogriseolus | reverse complement strand
GGCCGGGGGTGCGGGTGAACTCCGGTGCGGGCAGCGGGGCGAGGCCGTAGTTCCAGGGTGTCGTGGCGTGCACCTCGTAGGCGGGGAAGGTGTCGTCGCCCGCGTAACGGTCGTACCGTTCACCGATCTTCAGGGAGTAGGTCAGTGGCCCGTGCTGGACGGTCACGGCGCCGTGCTGGTCCGGCAGCGGGCGCACCTCGGTGCGCTGCGGCAGGCGCAGGGTGACCACGTCGCCGTCGCGCCAGGTGCGGGTCACGGTCGCCCAGCCCGGCCCCTGCGGGGCGTTCACCGGCCGTCCGGCGACGCGGAGTTCGGGTGCGCGGCACCAGCCGGGTACACGCAGCCGCAGCGGGAAGCGCACCGGGCGCGGGGTGGAGACGGTGAGGCGGACGGTGTCGGTGAACGGGTAGCCGGTGTCCTCGGTGACGGTCACCGTGGTGCCGCCGGCAACCTGGGCGCGGACCGTGCTGGGCGCGTACATCGCGGCGGCCAGGCCTCCGTCGTCACTGGCGAGCCACAGTTCCTCGGTGAAGTAGGGCCAGCCCATGCCGTAGTTGTGGGGGCAGCAGCGGTACTGGTCGACGCCCGCGTGGTAGGCCTGCATGGCGAAGCCGTTCTGGAACTGGCCCTGTGTCTTGGTGCGGTTGTCCAGGTCGACGCCGTTGGCGCTGGTGATGTAGTGGATCGCCCGGCCCAGGGGGTCGAGTGAGGCGGGGAGCATGTTGAAGGCCAGGTCCTCGCAGCGGTCCGCCCAGACCGGGTCGCCGGTGATGCGGGTGAGGAGTTCGTGGGAGGCCATGAACTCGACGACGCCGCAGGTCTCGAAGCCCTGGCGGGGGTCGGTGAAGCCGGGGCGGTAGTTCTCGTCGCCGGCCATGCCGCCGCCGGGGAACCGGCCGTACTCGGCCATGACGGTGTCGTAGGCGCGGTAGGTGGCGCGGGTCAGGTCGGCGGATCCGGTCACCTGCGCGTACTGGGCGGGTTCGCGGAAGCCCTGGGCGATGTTGACGTTGTGGCGTGAGGGTGTCGGGCCGGTCCAGTCGGCCCCCAGGGTGTGCATCGTGGCGGCCAGGTCCAGGAGGAAGGTCTCCCCCGTGCGGCGGTACAGCCAGACGGCGATGTCCAGTCCGTCGCCCCAGCGGTAGGAGATCCAGCTGGTGTCGAACGCGCCGGGCCCCTGGGCGTTCATGAAACGCAGGAACCTCAGGAGGAAGGGCACGATGCGCTCGTCGCCCGTGAACTCCTCGTGCGTGCGCAGAGCTTGGAGCAGCGGGAGGAACGGCCAGAAGTCGGGTCCGCCGCCGAGGGAGGTGCGCAGGGCGCGCGGTCCGAAGAAGCCGTCGGGCTGCTGGGTGGCGAGGATCGCGTCGATCCAGCGGCGCGCGTTCGCGAGGGCGGCGGTGTCGCCGGTGGCCACGGCGAGCGGCACGTATCCGCGCAGCCAGTACGGCAGTTCCTCCCAGCCGGGCCGCTCGGGGTGGACCCAGCCGGTGGTGTCGAAGTCGAGGAAGTGGGAGATCTCCTTGTAGCGGCCGCACAGTCCGTCGAGCTGGAGCCGCAGTTGGCCGGCCAGCCAGCCGCGCGGGGTGACGCTGCCGGCGGGGAGTCTGCGGAAGGCGTCCGGGAGGGGGCCGGCGACGGCCTCCGGGGGCACGGCCGACGCGCGGCGGGTGAGGGGGCCGCCGAGTGCGGCCGCGCCGAGACCCGCGGCCGAGGCCCCGAGGAGAGTGCGTCTGGTGACAGGCATGCGCGGGCTCCTGTTCATCGTCGTCCGTGGTCCCGCGGCGGGGGTGCGCGGGACGGGCGGGTGGCTCGCCGTTCGGTCTTCACAACGTTGTAAGGCCCAGTCCGGATGAGAGCACGGCGCCGGGGCCGCTGTCCAGGGTCCGGACACGTCGGGTGCGACGGGCGCGGGGTGCGGTCCGGGCACACCGTGTGCGGCGGGCGCGAGGAGTGAACGGCCGTGCGCGGCGGGCGGGTTGCGGGAACGGCCGATACGGGCATGACTGGGGCCGTAGGATCGAGTGATCTCGTGGGGGTGGTCATGCTCAGGCGGCGTCCGGGTTCACCGACGCTCGAGGAGGTGGCGGCGCTCGCCGGTGTGGGGCGGGGCACCGTCTCCCGCGTCATCAACAACGCGGCGGGGGTGAAGGACACGACCCGCCGTGCCGTGCAGCGCGCCATCGCCGAGCTGGGGTACGTCCCCAATCTGGCCGCCCGCACGCTGGCCGGGCGGCGCGCCGACGCGGTCGCGCTGGTCATGACGGAGCCCGACTGGCGGCAGTTCGGCGAGCCCTTCTTCTCCGAGATCGTACGGTCCGTCGGGGACGCCCTCACCGAGACCGAGGTGCAGTTGCTGCTCACCCTGGTGCGCACGGACGCCGAGCGGCAGCGGCTCGTGGAGTACGCGCGCGGCGGCCGGGTGGACGGCGTGATGCTGATGTCCGTGCACGCGACGGACCCGCTGCCCGACATGCTGGCCGACGTGGGCCTGCCCACCGTGCTGTTGGGACGGCGGTCGGGCGACGAGAGCGTGACCTACGTCGACGCGGACAACGTCGGAGGGGCGCGGGCCGCCGTGTCGCATCTGCTGGGCACCGGCCGGCGCGCGATCGCGACCATCACGGGGCCGCCGGACATGTACGTGGCCCAGTGCCGGCTGCGCGGCTACCGGGAGGCGATGGAGCGGGCCGGCGTCGAGGCGCGGGAGTCCTGGACCGTCCAGGGTGACTTCTCGGCGGACAGCGGGCACCGGGCGATGGCCGAACTCATCGAGCGGGCGCCGGAGATCGACGGGGTGTTCGCCGCGTCGGACACGATGGCCGTGGGCGCGCTGGGAGCGCTCCGGGCGGCGGGCCGGCGGGTGCCGGACGACGTGGCGGTGATCGGGTTCGACGACTTCCCGCTCGCCCAGCACACCGATCCGCAACTGACGACGGTCCGTCAGCCGCTGGAGGAGATCGGGCACACGATGGTGCGGCTGCTCCTGGAGGAGATGGAGGAGCCGTCGGCGGCCTGGCGGCACGTCATCCACCGTACGGAACTGGTGCTGCGCGGCTCCGCCTGACCCGGGGCGGAATCCCGTGGCGCCCCGTCGGGCGTCGAAAGTTTCGGGAGCGCTCCCGTCGTCCGAGGCCAAGTGGATCATCTCGCTGACCTGCGGCTTCGAAAGACATTCGACGGGTTGGCGCGCACAGGGTTGTCAGGGACATGGACGCCTTCTACAGTCCCGTCCCGGAACACCATTGGGAGCGCTCCCATCAATGGGGAGGCGGGAGCGCTCCCGCCGGTATCCCGCACCCCCACCTGCCGAGAGGTCCCCCACATGCCACGGTTACGGCACCACTCCCGCACCCTGCGCGCCGTGTCGGCGGCGCGTACCCGGCGCGTCGTGTCGGCGACGCGTACCTTGCGCGCCGTGTCGGCGGCGCGTACCCGGCGCGTCGTGTCGGCGACGCGTACCTTGCGCGCCGTGTCGGCGGCGCTCCTCACCGCGCTCGCCGCGCTCGCCGCGCTGCTGACCGCGACCGTGCCCGCCCAGGCCGACACCACGATCTGCGAGGAGTTCGGGTCGACGGTCATCCAGGGCCGCTACGTCGTCCAGAACAACCGCTGGGGCACCAGCGCCACCCAGTGCGTCACCGCCACGAACTCCGGCTTCCGCGTCAGCCAGGCCGACGGCTCGGTGCCGACCAACGGCGCGCCGAAGTCGTACCCGTCGGTCTTCAACGGCTGCCACTACACGAACTGTTCGCCGGGCACGGCGCTCCCCGCGCGCATCGGCGGCATCTCCTCCGCGCCGAGCAGCATTTCGTACAGCTATGTCGACAACGCCGTGTACAACGCCTCGTACGACATCTGGCTGGACCCGACGCCCCGCACCGACGGGGTGAACCGGACCGAGATCATGATCTGGTTCAACCGGGTGGGGCCGATCCAGCCGATCGGCTCGCAGGTCGGCACGGCCAACGTGGCCGGGCGCACCTGGGAGGTCTGGTCCGGCGGGAACGGCACCAACGACGTGCTGTCCTTCGTCGCGCCGTCTGCGATCAGCAGCTGGAGCTTCGACGTGATGGACTTCGTCCGGGAGACCGTCGCCCGCGGAAAGGCGGGCAACGACTGGTACCTGACGAGCATCCAGGCCGGTTTCGAGCCGTGGCAGAACGGCGCGGGCCTCGCGGTCAACTCCTTCTCGTCGACCGTCAACACGGGCGGCACGCAGAACCCGGACGAGCCGGGCACCCCGTCCGCCTGCACGGTGGCGTACGCGACGAACGTGTGGCCGGGCGGCTTCACCGCGAACGTCACGGTGACCAACAACGGCTCGGCCCCGGTGGACGGCTGGCGGCTCGCCTTCACCCTGCCCTCGGGGCAGAACGTCGTGCAGGCCTGGAACGCGACCGTCAGCCCCTCCTCCGGCGCGGTCACGGCCACCGCGGCGGCCGGCAGTGCGCGGATCGCCGCGGGCGGCAGCCAGAGCTTCGGGTTCCAGGGCACGTACAGCGGGAGCTTCGCGCAGCCGGGCGGCTTCCAGCTGAACGGGACTGCCTGCCGCACGGCGTGAGGGGCTGAGGGCTGAGGGCCGCGGCGGGGTGCATCCCGCCGCGACCCCTCGCTTCCGGGTCCGCCCTCTCCCTCGCCGGGCCGACGGGCGGGCCACGCACGCCCCGCACGCCCTGTGCGTCCCGTGACGGGGGCGGCCTGTGAGCCGCGGCCGCCGCCGCCCCTCATCCTCCACCCGGGGGTCCCCAGATC
>MUNG01000346.1 GCA_002154585.1 Streptomyces pseudogriseolus | reverse complement strand
GCGGAGACCGTCGGCGGCGAGGTGATCTTCAACCTGGTGATCACCGGTTCCCTCCTCACCATCCTGCCGCTCGTCGTCGCGTTCCTGTTCCTCCAGAAGTACTGGCAGTCGGGTCTCGCCGCCGACGGTCTCCGCCTGGGAGTTCCACGCGCTCAGGCCCAGGGTCAGCGGGTACCAGTCCGGGTCCTTGAGCATGATCAGCGGCAGGAAGTAGTTGTTCCAGGTGGCGACCGTGGTGAACAGCAGCACGGTCACGATGCCGGGCGCGAGCAGCGGCAGGGCGACGGTGAAGAAGGTCCGCGCCTCGCCCGCCCCGTCCATCCGGGCGGCCTCCAAAAGCTCCGTGGGGATCGCCTCGCTGGCGAAGACCCACATCAGGTAGAGCCCGAACGGCGACACCAGCGACGGCAGGACGACCGCCCATGGGGTGTCCGTCAGCCCCATCTTGCTGAACATCAGGAAGGTCGGGACGGCCAGCGCGGTGCCCGGCACCGCCACCGCGCCGATCACCGTGGCGAAGACGCCGCGCTTGCCGGGGAAGTCGAACTTCGCCAGCGCGTACCCGCCGAGCACCGCCAGCAGCGTCGCGCCCCCGGCGCCCAGCACCACGTACAGCAGGGTGTTGAGCAGCCAGCGGGTGAAGATGCCGTCGCCGTAGGTGAACGTGTCGCGGATGTTGTCCCACAGCGCGAAGTCGTCCGCGAACCACAGGCCGTTGGAGCTCGCCAGCCCCGACTGCGTCTTCGTGGCGTTGACGACCAGCCAGACCAGCGGGACGACCGTGTAGAGGACGACCAGCGAGGTCAGCACGGTCAGCAGCTTGCTGCGCCGGGGCCGGCCCGGGCGGTGCTCCTTGGCGCGCCGCAGTCGCGGCGCGCTCTTCGCCCCGCCGGGGGCCGTGGCGGCGGGTGCGGGGGTGGTGACGGGGGTGGTCATCGGGTCACGCTCCCTTGCGCATGCCGCGAAGCTGCACGACGTAGGCGACCACCATCGTGATCAGGCCCATGATGATGGCCACCGTCGCGGAGTAGTTGTGCTGCTGGCCGCTGAAGGACAGCGAGTACGTGTAGAAGTTCGGCGTGTAGTCCGTCGTGATGGCGTTGCGGGCCAGCGGACGCAGGATGTTCGGCTCGTTGAAGAGCTGGAAGCTGCCGATGATGGAGAAGATCGTCGCGATCACCATCGCGCCCCGGATGGCGGGAAGCTTGATCGCGGTGATCACGCGCCACTGGCTCGCACCGTCGATCTCGGCGGCCTCGTACAGGGAGTGCGGGACGACCCGCAGCGCCGAGTAGAAGATCAGCATGTTGTAGCCGACGAACTCCCACGTGACGATGTTGCCGATGGAGGCCAGCACCAGGTCGGCGGAGAGCGGGTCGGGCAGCGTCCAGCCGAAGGCGGAGTTGAAGTCCCCGACCAGGCCGTACTTGGTGCCGTACATGAAGCCCCACATCAGGGTGGCGACCACGGCGGGCACCGCGTACGGCAGGAAGATCGTGATACGGAAGAAGCTCTTCCCGTACAGCCGGCCGCTGTCCAGGGCGAGCGCCACCAGCAGGGCGATGCCCAGCATGATCGGCACCTGGATCACCAGGAACAGCGCGACCCGGCCCAGCGACGCCCAGAACAGCTCGTCCTTCAGCGCCTGCTGGTAGTTGTCCAGACCGACGAACGTGGTGCCGCCGATGAGCTGGTCGCGGAACAGGCTGAGGTAGACGGAGTAGGCGATCGGTGCGAGGAAGACGAGGGCGAACACGGCCGCGAACGGGCCGATGAACCCCCAGCCCTTCCACGAGCGCCGGTTCCGTCTCGCCGGAGGCGGGGCCGGCCGCGGCTCTGCGGCCGCCGGCGGTTGCAGCGTCGTCATGTCGTCCCTCGCTGTTCGGCGTTCCGGTAACCAGCGGCTCGGCACCCGGCACGGAGCCGGGCGGCAGGTCGCCCGGTGCGGATGTTTGCGTAAACATCACTCGGCGGAGAACCGCGCTGAGCTGTTATGTTTACGTAAACATTCGGTGGCGGCATGTCTACACTGCCCCGATGACGACGGTCAAGGGTCCTCCTGGAGACCGTGACAGGAGAGACAGGAAGACGGGGGGCGGCGCGTGGAGGCGGTCGACGACACGACGGTGAACCCGGGCGGCCCGACGGCCGCGGCGGCGGACGCCGGCCGGGGGACGGGCGCCCCCGCCCCGCGGCGCCGCGGCCGGGTGCGCGCCACCGCCTCCATGGCGGACGTGGCACGGCTCGCGGGGGTCTCGGCCCAGACCGTCTCCCGCGTCTCCAACGGCTATCCCGGCGTGACCGAGGAGACCCGCCGCCAGGTCCTCGCCGCGATGAAGGAACTCGGGTACCGGCCCAACAGCGCCGCCCGCGCCCTGAAACGCGGCGAGTTCCGCACCATCGGCGTCATCACCTTCACGCTCGCCACCACCGGCAACGTGCGCACCCTGGAGGCCATCGCCAACTCCGCCGCCCGCGAGGGCTACGCGGTGACGCTGCTGCCCGTCGCCGTGCCCACGCAGGACGAGGTGCGCGGCGCGTTCTCCCGCCTCGAGGAGCTCGCCGTCGACGCCGTGATCGTCATCATGGAGGTGCACCTCCTGGACGCGGCGACGGTCCAACTCCCGCCCCACGTACAGGTGGTGGTCGTCGACTCGGACGCCGGCGACCGGTACACCGTCGTCGACACCGACCAGCACGGCGGCACCCGCGCCGCCGTACGCCACCTCCTCGACCTCGGCCATCGCACCGTGTGGCATCTCGCCGGACCCGCCGACTCGTTCGCCGCGCAGCGCCGCACCGACGCCTGGCGCGCCGCGCTCACCGAGGCGGGGCGGGAGCTGCCGCCGCTGGTCCGCGGCGACTGGTCCGCGGAGTCCGGCTACCGGGCCGGCCTCGAACTCGCCGCCCGGGAGGACTGCACGGCCGTCTTCGCCGCCAACGACCAGATGGCGCTGGGGCTGTTGCGGGCCCTGCACGAACACGGCAGACGGGTGCCGGAGGACGTCAGCGTGGTCGGATTCGACGACATCCCCGAGGCGTCGTCGTTCCTGCCCCCGCTGACCACCCTGCACCAGGACTTCGCCGAGGTGGGGCGGCTGTGCGTGGAGGCGGTGCTGCGGAAGATGCGGCAGGAGGGTCCGGAGCGGGGCACGACGCTGGTGCCGGCGCGGCTGGTGCTGCGGGACAGCACGGCGCCGCCGCCGTCGAGGCGCTGAGGGGTGCGGCGCGTCGCCGCCGGAGGGACGCGGAGGTGTATGGCGCGTCGCCGTCGGAGGGGCGCCGAGGTGCACGGCGCGTCACCGTCCGGCGGATGCCGAGGTGCATGGCGCCGACGCGTCGACCGGTGAATCCGCACTGTCCGCACGGCCGTTGGTGTGCCAGACTCAAGATCGTCAGGGAGCGATCCGCCGTACTCACGGGAACGGACACGTCATGCCGACGGGCACACCCCCCACCCCGCCCCGGACCGACACCAGCAGGGCCCAGCCCGCGCGCGTCTACGACTGGCTGCTGGGCGGCAAGGACAACTACCCGGTCGACGAGGCCGTCGGGCGCAAACTCCCGCCCCAGGCGAAGGACGCCGCGCGGCAGAACCGCGCCTTCATGCACCGCGCCGCCGCGTGGCTCGCGGACCAGGGCGTCGACCAGTTCCTCGACATCGGCACCGGCATCCCCACCGAGCCGAACCTCCATCAGATAGTGCAGCGCGTGGTCCCCGAGGCGCGGATCGTGTACGTCGACAACGACCCGATCGTGCTGCGGCACGCGGAGGCGCTGCTCGTCAGCAGCCCCGAGGGCTCCACGGACTACGTCCAGGCCGACGTGCGTGACCCCGCCGCGATCCTGCGGCACGCCCGGGACGTCCTCGACTTCTCCCGCCCCGTCGCCCTGTCCCTGATCGCCCTCCTCCACTTCCTCCCCGACGACCAGGACCCGCAGGGCATCGTGCGGGAGCTGGTGGACGCGCTGGCGCCGGGCAGCCACCTCGTGCTGTCCCACGCCGCGTCCGACCTCCATGCCGACCTGGCCCGCCAGGTCACCGAGGAGTACGCGCGGGCCGGCATCCGCCTCGGCTTCCGCACCCGCGCCGAGGTCGCCCGCTTCTTCGACGGCCTCGACCTGGTCGAGCCCGGCCTGGTGACGGCCCCGGAGTGGTTCCGCGACGAACCGGCGCCCCCGGCGGAGGACAGCGGCATCTACGCGGGGGTGGCGCGGGTTCCGGCGGGCGGTGAGTCGTAAGTGGCGAGCAGATTCACCGAGCTGGTGGTCGACTGCCACGACCCGGAGCGGCTGGCGGCCTTCTGGTGCGCGGTCCTGGACTTCGAGGTGATCGACCGGACCGCGGACAAGGTCGAGATCGGCTCCTGGGAACCCACGGTGGAGGACGTCCGGGCCCGCCAGATGCCGCCCACCGTGGTCTTCATCCGGGTCCCCGAGGACAAGACGGTCAAGAACCGCCTCCACCTGGACGTCAGCCCGGTCGACCGCGGCACGGAGGCGGAGGTCGCACGCCTGCTGGCCCTCGGCGCGACACGGGTGGACGTGGGCCAGGGACCGGACCGCACCTGGACGGTGCTGGCCGACCCGGAGGGCAACGAGTTCGACGTGCTCCGGAGCCTGGCGCCGGGGGCGTGACGGGAGCGCGTGACAGCGCCCGGGGCACGCGTGACGCGCACCGGGCGGAGGGGAGGGCGACGCCCGTCACAGTGCTCCGGCGATCGCCGTGCTAGTGTCGATCTCTGTTGCAGTCGCGCGGTCATCGACCCGCGGAGCCGGAGGGACCGACACCGCGTAGGCACCGGCGCCTGCCGCGCAGCAAGATCTCACACGGATCACACGGAGAGGTGCACACTCCCGTCGCTGCTTCTCATGGGTCGCGCCCTCACCGGGCGGAACCGCCCCCGCGGCCCCACCCACCCAGGCTCGTTCTTGCAATTCCCCGTGTTCCATCGCGGCGGACATTCCTTGAGACGCGCCACATCAAGGAAGGTTCTCCGTGACACAGGCACGCGCGAACGATCGATCCGGCCGCAACCGCTCCGCCGGCAAGGGCGCCCCGAGGGGCGTCCGCCGCTCCGGCGCCGCGGGCGGCCGCGGCGGTGCGCCGCGCCAGGGACAGGGCAAGGGCAAGGGCGGCGCGGGCCGCAGGACCGTGACGTCGGGGGAGTTCGCCCTCCCCGAGACGATCACCCCCGCGCTTCCCGCGGTGGAGGCCTTCGAGGACCTCGGCCTGCCCGACGCGATGCTCGCCACCCTCGGCGTCGAAGGCGTCACCGCGCCGTTCCCCATCCAGGCGGCCACGCTGCCGAACTCCCTGGCCGGCCGGGACGTGCTCGGCCGGGGCCGCACCGGCTCCGGCAAGACCCTCGCCTTCGGCCTGCCGCTGCTCGCCCGTACGGCGGGCCGCCGTGCCGAGCCCCGCAAGCCGCTCGCCCTCGTCCTCGTCCCCACCCGGGAACTCGCCGGACAGGTCAACGACGCGCTGACCCCGTACGCCCGCTCCGTGCGGCTGCGGATCGCCACCGTCGTCGGCGGCCTGTCGATCGGCAAGCAGGCGTCCGCGCTGCGCGCCGGCGCCGAGGTCGTCGTCGCGACGCCGGGACGGCTGAAGGACCTGGTCGACCGGGGCGACTGCATACTCGACGAGGTCGCGATCACCGTGCTCGACGAGGCCGACCAGATGACCGACATGGGCTTCATGCCCCAGGTCACCCGGCTGCTCGACCAGGTGCGCCCCGACGGCCAGCGCCTGCTCTTCTCCGCCACGCTCGACCGCAACGTCGACCAGCTCGTCCGCCGCTACCTCAGCGACCCGGTGGTCCACTCCGTCGACCCGTCCGCGGGCGCGGTGACCACCATGGAGCACCACGTGCTCCACATCGACGACGCGGACAAGCGGCAGACGACCACGGAGATCGCGGCGCGCGACGGCCGGGTCATCATGTTCCTCGACACCAAGCACGCGGTGGACCGGCTGACCAAGCACCTGCTGAACAACGGCGTGCGCGCCGCCGGCCTGCACGGCGGCAAGTCGCAGCCGCAGCGGACGCGGACGCTCACCCAGTTCAAGGACGGTCACGTCACCGTGCTGGTGGCGACGAACGTCGCGGCGCGCGGCATCCACGTCGACGACCTCGGCCTGGTCGTCAACGTCGACCCGCCCGGCGACCCCAAGGACTACCTCCACCGCGGTGGCCGTACGGCCCGCGCCGGCGAGTCCGGCAGCGTGATCACCCTGGTCACGCGGGACCAGAGGCGCGACGTCAGCCGGCTGATGTCCCAGGCGGGCATCACCCCGCGCATCACGGAGGTACGGCCGGGCGACGACGAGCTGACCCGCATCACCGGCGCGCGGACGCCCTCCGGTGTCCCGGTCGTCATCACGGTGCCGGTCGTGGAACGCCCCCGGCGCACCGCCTCGGCCCCGTCCCGCAGCCGCAGCCGCCGCCGTGGAGCGCCGGGCCGGCAGGGACAGGCCCAGAGCGGCGCGGCCAAGGGCGGTACGACCAAGAGCGGCGCCCAGACCGCCCAGGACCGCGGCGCCGGCGGCCGCACCCGCCGCACCGACGAGGCGGCGCCGCGCCGTAAGCCGCGCACGAAGCCGTCGATGGACCGCGCGGCCTAGAACACCTGTTGACCGGGCGCCAAGCCGTCCGGTCCCCAACGGCGGTGGCCGGCACGACGCCGGCCACCGCCGTTTCGTGCACCCCCGGCGCCGCGCAGGGTTCAGCCCCTGCGGCCCGGCAGGTTGGCCAGGGCCTGCGAGCGCTGGGCGACCAGGTCGTCGTACGTACCGTCCCGCTCCGCCCAGCGGTGCATCTGGACGCCCTTGACGAGGATCTCGCGGGGCGTGGGCTCCTGCGCGAGGAGGTCCATGACCTCCGTGGCGAACTCGTCCAGCGGCAGCGCGTGCGGGTTCACCTTCTCCTGCCCGGCCGTCGCCACGGCCGGCGGCACCAGCTCGACGACGTCGACACCGGTGCCGGCGAGCTGCGCGCGCAGCGCCTCCGAGTAGGCGTGCACCCCCGCCTTCGAGGCCGCGTAGCTCGGCATGGGCGGGAACGGCAGGAAGGCGATGCCGGAGGTCACCGTGACGAAGGTGCCGGCGCCCCGCCCGATCAGATGCGGGGTGAACGCGTCGACGACCCGGATCGTGCCGAGCAGGTTGGTGTCGACCGTGGCCGCCGTCGCCTCGAAGTGCGTGGGGTCGCGCAGGTCCTCCATGCGCATGACGCCCGACATCGTGATCACGGTGTCCAGCCCGGGATACCGGGCGAGCACGGTGTCACGCGCCGCCGCGACGGAGGCGGCGTCGGTGACGTCGATGCGCACCGTCCCGAAGCCTTCCTCCGCCAGTCGCGCGAGGGCGTCCCCGTCGCGGCCGCCGACGACCACGGTGCTGCCGGCCGCGGCGAACCGCCGCGCCAGCTCCTGCCCGATGCCCGAGGTGCCACCGGCGATGAATACGGTGTGGTCGGAGAGTTTCACAAGAATGTCCCTTCGTGGCCGACGTGTTGTCCACGTTCTCGGCGTTCTCGGCGTTCTCGGCGTTCTCTGCTATCGGCCACGAGCCTCCACCGCATCCCGTGCGCGGGGCAGAGCCCCCGTTCTCCCTGGTCCTGACAGGACCCCCCTTCCGCCCGGCGCACCGCATTACGGTGGCCGCATGAAGGACGACGCTTCCGACAACCGGCTCGGCAGTTACCTTCGTGCCCGGCGTGAGCTGGTCACGCCGGAGCAGGCGGGCCTCCCGCCCGGCGGCAACCGACGCGTGTCCGGACTGCGCCGGGAGGAGGTCGCCCTGCTCGCCGGCATCAGCCCCGACTACTACCTGCGCCTCGAACGGGGCCGCGACAAGAACCCCTCACCCCAGGTCCTGATGTCCCTCGCGCGGGTCCTCCAGCTCGACGAGGTCGAACGCACCTACCTCCTCGGCCTCGCCGCGGCCCGCCCCAGGACGCCCCGCCGCAAGCGGCCCGAGCACGTGCCCGCGCGCGCCCACCAGCTGCTCGCGCACCTCCAGATCCCCGCCTTCGTGGAGGGACGCGCGTTCGACGTGCTGGCGTCGAACCCCATGGCCGTCGCGCTCTCCCCGCGCCTGCGCCCCGGCCGGAACCGGCTGCGCGACCTCCTCCTCGACCCCGAGGAGCGCGCCTTCCACCAGGACTGGCCGCAGGCGACCGCCGGCATCGTCGCCGCCCTCCGCACCACCATCGGCGACGACACCGACAACCCCCGCTTCGTCGAACTCGTCGGCGAACTCGCCCTCACCAGCGAACGCTTCCGCACCCTCTGGGCCCGCCACGACGTCCGCACCCTCGACGGAGGCACCGCCACCGTCCACCACCCCGTCGTCGGCGGCCTGCGCCTCCACCGCGACAAACTCCCCCTCGACGACGTCATCCTCGTCGTCTACTACCCGGACAAGGACAGCGACAGCGACGAGAAGCTGCGGCTCCTCGCCTCCTTCGCGGACGCCGGTTCCGCCGGCCCGGCGCAGGGCGGACGCGAGGACGCACGGCAGCCGTAGCCACATGGGGGAGGGCCGTCACCCTTCGGCGGGCGCCGAACCGACCGCCCGCTACCGTGCCCCCATGAGCGACCGTGCCCCCGTGAGCGTCTCCACGGCCCCCTTCCCCGGCCACCCTCCGGTACGAGGCCTGGCATGACCCCGCTCGAGATGCTCGCGGTGTTCGGCGCCGGTGTGGGGGCCGGGGCCCTGAACGCCGTGGTCGGGTCCGGCACACTCGTGACGTTCCCCGTGCTGCTCGCCGCCGGGCTGTCCCCGCTCACCGCCACCGTGTCCAACGCCCTCGGCCTCGTGCCCGGCGCCGTCAGCGGGGCCGTCGGATACCGCCGCGAGCTGGCCGGGCAGGGCCGCCGCGTCCGCAAGCTGGCCGTCGGGTCCGCGCTCGGCGGGATCACCGGCGCCGTACTGCTGCTCACCCTGCCCGCCGAGGCGTTCGAGACCGTCGTGCCCTGTCTGGTCGGGCTGGCCCTCGTCCTCGTCGCCCTCCAGCCGCTGATCAGCCGCGCGGTGCGGGAACGCCGGCCCGCGGACCGGCCCGCACGGCCGGACGGCGGGCGCCCGCTGTTCGCCGGGCTGACACTCGCCAGTGTGTACGGGGGCTACTTCGCCGCCGCGCAGGGAATCATCTACATCTCCCTGATGGGCCTGCTCCTCGACGAGCCGCTCCAGCGGCTCAACGCCGTCAAGAACGTCCTCGTCGCCGTCGTCAACACGGTCGCCGCCGTCTTCTTCCTCTTCGTCGCCGACTTCGACTGGACGGCCGTCGCCCTCGTCGCGGCCGGCTCCACCCTGGGCGGTCAGCTCGGCGCCGCGACGGGCCGCCGCTTCCGCCCCGCCGTGCTGCGGGTCCTCGTCGTCGCCGTCGGGACCGTCGCCCTCGTCCAGCTCGTCCTGCGCTGACCGGACAGGAGCGAGGCGGCGCGCGCCACCGGGGGCGCGCACACCCGTCGCACGGAAGGCTTCGTCACGCCCCTTGTCATCCGGGCGCGCCTGAAGTTCCATCTGGTTAGGAAACTTTCCTAACCATCCACCCGGACGGAGTCCCCCCACATGACACCGGCCCCCCACACGGCTTCAGCCTGTCCGAGAACAAAACCGACACCCCCTCCCACCCGGAGAGGGACGCTCCTTCTCGCGGCCCTCGCCGGCGCCCTGCTCCTCCTCCTGAC
>MUNG01000345.1 GCA_002154585.1 Streptomyces pseudogriseolus | reverse complement strand
TGCGCCGAGGGGCGCCGTGTCCACATCGCAGGAGCGGCCGTCGGCGTCCTCCAGGGTCACCTTGACGCCGTCGGCGACGGAGACGCCGGATCCGGGCGGCGGAACGGCGGTGGCGGAGACGTAGGCGGTGCTGGTGTCGTCCAGGTCCAGGCGGTAGTACACCTTGCCGTCGGGCGGGAGGGTGCTGCGGTAGGTCCGGCCGGGCTCCAGCCGCACGGCGTCCGCGGTGCTCCCGGCGCCCTCGATCCGGCGCGCGTCCGCGGCGAAGGCGTACTCGTGGGCGGTGTTCTGGCCGGCGGCCCGGGCGGGCTGTCCCGTGAGGGCGGTGAGGGCGGTGAGGACGGTCCCCAGTGCGAGCGCGGCCGCCAGGACCGGAGGTCCCGCGACACCGCGCCGACCGCGCGTCGCCGCCTTCCGCACCGTGCCCTGCCGTCCCCTCACGCGCCCCCCTCGTCGCCGCCGGGTCCCGCTCCGTGCCGNNGGCCGGGGTCTGTTCAGCGTCGTATACCGGTACTCACGAACCCGTGGGCACGGAGTCAGTCGCCTCCGTCCACAGATCCTGCTCGGCGCGATCCGCCTGGATCTGGCGGTACACGAGGAGCCCGCCGATGGCGGCCAGTGCGACCAGGAGAAGCTTCTTCACCGCGCGACCTCGTCTTTCCTTGACGTAGGGGACCTCTGGCGCCCGACTATACACACCGGTCGATACCGATCGGTGACCTGCGTCGCCGCCTCCAACTGCCGTCGGCGGCAACCGGATCGGCACGGCGCGGACGGTCCGATCGGAGGGTGATCACACCCCCACGGACGGTGTTTTCGTTCTGTTTCCTCCCGCTACCAGGGATTTTCTTCCTTTATGCGCCCATCCGAGTGGTGTTCATCTGAACATCCACGCGGCACGGGCGTCGGTCCACCACTTCGAGGCCCTCATACACATCATGAGGAAAGTACGCAAATCGCCCAACCCGAAAGTGAGGGGCCATGGCCAGGAACAAGGTCATGCAGCTGTGGAACACCGTTGTCACCGCCTTCCTCGCGCTGTGCACGGCGCTCGGTCTCGTCACCACGGCCGCCGCGGCGGCAGTACCC
>MUNG01000344.1 GCA_002154585.1 Streptomyces pseudogriseolus | reverse complement strand
GACGGGGGTGGTGTGGGCCAGGGGCGCGGAGGGCATGTCGGGGTGCGTCCTTTTCGGAGATGCGGGTGGACGTGAGGGGAGGGCGCTGCGGCCGGGCTCAGGGCGCGGACGGCCAGGTGCGCAGGAGGACGTCCAGGGCGTCGAGGACGCGGGACCAGGTCTCCTGGGTGTCGGGGGCGCTGTGGTCGAAGCCGCCGCCCATCTCGATGCTGACGTAGCCGTGGAAGACGCTGCCGAGCAGGCGGACGGCGTGCGTCTGGTCAGGTTCGTCCAGGTCGTAGCCGCGCAGCAGGGCCCGGGTCATCCGGGAGTGCCGCACGCCCGCGCCGGCCATGGCGGTCTCCGGGTCGAGCCGGTACTGCGCCGCCGCGTACCGGCCGGGGTGCTCTCGCGCGTAGTCGCGGTACACGTTCGCCAGGGCGACCAGGGCGTCCTTGCCGGCCCGTCCGGCCAGCGCGTCGGCGGCGCGGTCGGCGAGCTCCTCCAGGGCGAGGAGGGCGATGCGGGTCTTGAGGTCGTGCGAGTTCCTCACATGGGAGTAGAGGCTCGCCACCTTGACGTCGAAGCGCCGGGCGAGCTCGGAGACGGTCACCTGGTCGAAGCCCACCTCGTCGGCGAGCTCCGCGCCCACGGCGGTCAGGCGTTCGGCGGTGAGTCCTACGCGCGGAGCCATGATGTTGCCTTCCTTCAGCTACAGCAAGCATGCCTGTGCCTAATAGCTTTAGGCAAACTTCATAAGCATG
The DNA here is from genome assembly GCA_002154585.1 of Streptomyces pseudogriseolus. GTDB lineage: Bacteria > Actinomycetota > Actinomycetes > Streptomycetales > Streptomycetaceae > Streptomyces > Streptomyces pseudogriseolus. The sequence goes on along the minus strand of MUNG01000344.1, from coordinate 12,654 downwards.
AAGCTGCTCACACGGCGCCCGGTGCGAGGAACGGGTCCGCCGGCGCGCCGAGCGGCTGCGGGTCCGAAGGTCCTGCGGGGCAGGCGTGAGTCCCCGTCATGGCGCGGGGCCTCGGTGAGGATCTACGATGCCGGCATGATCCACCGATCGGATGATCCTCGGCGACGGGCGATTCTCAGCGGTTCCGCGTTCGAGGAGCGGATCGGCTACGCCCGGGCCGTGGTCGACGGCGACCGGGTGCACGTGTCCGGCACCACGGGCTTCGACTACGCCACCATGACGATCTCCGACGACGTCGTGGAGCAGGCCGAGCAGTGCCTGCGCAACATCGGCGCCGCGCTGGCGGAGGCCGGGTGCACGTTCGCCGACGTGGTGCGGGTGCGGTATCTGCTGCCGGACCGGGCGGACTTCGAGCCGTGCTGGCCGGTGCTGCGCCGGTGTTTCGGGGAGGTGCGGCCGGCCGCGACGATGATGGTCTGCGGACTCGCCGATCCCCGGATGAGGATCGAGATCGAGGTGGACGCCCGGCTGCCGGCCGCCTCCGACGGGCCGCCCCGGACCGTCAGCTCTGCGTCGGGGTGAGCAGCACGAAGTCCGCCTTGAACGGGTCGAGGCACAGCGCCATCCGGCCGACGCCCTCCGCGTCCACCGGGCCCATCTGCACGGTGCCGCCGTTCCCGCGGACCTGGGCGACGGCCGCGTCGCAGTCGGCGACCGCGAACACCGGGTGCCAGTAGGGCCGCCCGCCGGCCAGGGACAGGGCGTCCTCGCCGACTTCCAGCAGACCGCCGTGCATCCGCTCCTCGGGCAGGCCGGCCGGGGTGATCAGCGTGTATGTGCCCTCGCCGCCCGGCATCGGCATGTCGCTGAACCGCCAGCCGAACACGTCGCCGTAGAACCGCCGCGCCGCGGCCGCGTCGCTGGTGTAGAGCTCGGTCCAGCACAGGGAGCCGGGCGCGTCCACGAGGTCGACGCCCGTGCTCCCGCCGGGCTGCCACACGGCGAACTGGCCGCCCAGCGGGTCGCTGTACTGGGCCATCCTCCCCCACTGCTCGATGTCCATCGGCGCCACCCGCACGGTCCCGCCGCCCGCCTCGACGGCCCGGGTGGTGGCGTCCGCGTCGGCGACCGTGTAGTAGATCATCCACGCCGGCCGGGCGCCCTCCTCGGTGAGCTTGCCGAGGCCCGCGACCATCTTGCCGTCCATGCGGAACATGCCGCCCTCCACCTCCTCACCCATCGGCTCGAGGTCCCAGCCGAGGACCGCGCGATAGAAGGCGGCGGCGGCCGGGACGTCGGGGACGCCGAGGTCGAGCATGCAGGGCGAGCCGGGGGCGAAGTCAGTGGTGATCACCGTGGGTCCTTTCGGAGACTCCGTTCGGTCCCAGCGTGCCACCGGCCCGCCCTGCGCGCCCTCCGGCCTGGCCGTCCGGGCGTCCCTCCGCGGTCCCCGGCACGGGTGTGGCCGGGACCCCGCGGGGTCCCGGCCGCACCGTTCGTACCTGCGCCCTGTCGCCTCAGCTCAGCGGCTCGATGCGGATGTTGCGGTACCGCACCGCGTTGCCGTGGTCCTGGAGGCGGATCGCCGCGGCTGCCGGGCCCTCGGGGGCGCCGCCGCCCGTGGGGCTGTCGACGGCCACGTCGTCGTGGACCTTCTTGCCGTTCCACACCACCGTGATCCGCGCGTCGGACGTCTTGTTGCCCTCGGCGTCGTAGCGTGCGGCGCGGAAGACGATGTCGTACGTCTGCCAGGTCTCCGGCGGCCGGGCGGCGTTCACGTCGGGCGCCTTCTTCTGGTAGATGGCGCCCGCCTCGTCGTTGGCGAGGGTGGTGTCGCCGTAGGAGTCCAGGATCTGCACCTCGTAGCGGTCCTGGAGGTAGACGCCGCTGTTGGCGCGGTTCTGGCCGGTGACGTCCGGGGGCAGCTTCGGCAGCCGGTACTCGACGTGCAGCCGGAAGTCGTCGTAGCTGTCCTTGGTGCGGATGTCACCGCAGCAGACCTCGGCCGCCCCGCCGTCGACCGGCCACTCCACCGGGCGTCCGTCGGTGTGCTGCCAGCGGTCGAGGTTCCGGCCGTCGAACAGGGTGACCGGGGCGCCGTGCCGGTCGACGGTGACGAGGTCCAGGTTGACGTGCCCGGTGTCGCCCTCGTCGACCCGGTAGGCGACGGTGTTGTGCCCGGCGCGCAGCCGTACCGTCTCCCGCTGGGTGGACCAGGTGTCCCAGTCGCCGGTGCTGCGCAGCTGGGTCTGCTTCATCTTCTTGCCGTTGACGTACAGGGAGACGGACTTGGTGCCCCGGAAGGGGTCCGGGCCGTTGGAGTAGCGCAGGCCCACGTCGTAGGAGCCGGTGCGGTCCACCGACACGTCGAAGGTGGTGGTGGCGCCCTGGTTGCCGTACCGGTCGACGAAGCCGCTGCCGGAGTAGCCGCGGTGGTCGGTGTTGATGCCGGCGGCCCCGGTGAGGGCGGCCTCCTCCGCCTCGTACACCGGGCCGGGTGCGGGCTGGGCGCCCGGGAGCGCGTTGAGGGTGTACCAGGCCTCGGTGCTCCACAGGGTCTCGCCGGACGCGGAGCTGAACGGGCGCGGGGAGCGGACGTGCACCACGCGGCCGGGCTTGAGGCCGTCGATGGCCAGGGTGACCTTCTTACGGTCGGCGGACAGCTTCGCGGAGGTCACCTCGAGGGTCTCCTCGGCGATCTTGGGGCCGCCGTAGTCACGGGTCGGGGTGTAGCGCCACTGCTGGGCCTCGTAGTGGCTCACCAGGTCCTCGGCGGTCTCCTCCGACAGGGGCTGGGTGTACTCCAGCTCGAAGCCGCCCTTGCGCACCCGCATGGCCTGGATGTCGAAGGTGTTGCCGCCGTTGGGCGTCAGCTTCTGGAGGCCGAACTTGAGCTTGCCCTCCTGGCCCCAGTTGCCGTCGGCGCCCAGACCGCCCACGTAGATCGCGCCGTCGGGGCCCATGCTGATGCGGTTCACGCCCGCTTCGAGACCCTGGGTGAAGCGGAACACGGCGCCCTGGTACTGGCCCTTGACCTTCTCCAGGTAGGCGCGCTGGAGCCCGCCGTAGGTGACGTCGCCGAACAGCATCTGGCCCTTGAAGCGTCCCTTGGTCAGATACAGGGGCGTGCTGGGCGAGTTGGCGATCTCGTTCTGCGGCAGCCACAGCACCGGCTGGGTCACCGGCTCCTTGTCGAAGGGGCCGGCGGGGTTGGTGTAGTGGTTGAAGAAGCGGTCCTGCTTGATGTGGACCAGCTTGGACGCGGGCAGCCAGCCGCCCTGGTTGTCGGTGACGAACATGCCGCCGCCGGGTCCGAAGCCGATGCCGTTGGGCGTGCGCAGCCCGCCGGCCAGGTAACTGACCTTGCCCGTCTTCTTGTTCACCTTGATGGTGACGCCGCGGCCCGGTGCGGGCTGTGGGTCGGTGGTGGCGCCGCCGTAGTCGATGGCGACGGACAGGTTCAGGTAGAAGTAGCCCTTGTCGTAGAGGAGTCCGAAGGCGAACTCGTGGAAGTTGCCGCCGTACGGCCAGGTGGCGACGGTGCGGGAGCGGTCGAGGGAGCCGTCGCCGTCGCTGTCGCGCAGCTCGGTCAGCTCGTGCTTCTGCGAGACGTAGACAGCGTTGTCAACGACCTTCAGTCCCATGGGCTCCTTGAGGCCGCCCGCTATCTTCGTGGCCGTGACCTTGTCCGGGCCGGTGTTCCCGGTGGCGTGGTCGATGGCGTAGATCTCACCGGTGGTGTTGTCGGTGCCACCCCAGGTGCTCACGAGGAGCCGGCCGTCGGGGAGCCAGTCCATGCCGGTGACCTGCGGTTCGAAGCCCTCGGGGCGCAGGTCGGTGAGGGTGTGGTCGGGGCGTACGGCGTTCAGCGGCAGGCCGTCGCCGGGCGAGTCGGTGATGCCCTCGCACTCCTTGCGGCCCGGTGCGGTCACCCGCACCACACCGGCGTCGGTGCTCAGCGCCTCGTTCGGCACGGTCGTGAAGCCGTCGGCGCCGGGCGGCTGCCAGGCCAGGGTGAGCTGCTCGCCGCCGCCGCGCTCGAAGTGGTCGATGCGCAGGGCGTGCATGCCCTCGGTGAGCTCGACGGTGCCGTCCTTGGGTTCGGCGCCGTGCAGCCCGTCGTGGTCGATCACCACCTGGTCGTCGATCAGCAGCCGTGAGCCGTCGTCGCTGGTCAGCCGGAAGGTGTACGAACCGGGCGCCGGGACATGGATGTTGCCGGTGACCTGGCTGACGAAGTTGTCGGCGATCCCGCCGAAGTCGGCGGTCGAGGTGAAGTCGACGACCGGGGCCAGCCGGTCGACGTTCGGGGTCTGGCCGGGCTTGAGGGTGCAGATCTTCTCGAGCGGCACCTGTACGTCGAACACGCGGAGCGTGACGCCCGGTTCCTGGGGCGGCACGTCGGCCTGTGCGGCGGCGCCCGGGCGGGCCGAGGCCAGGGCCGACCCCCATACGCCGCCGGCCAGGAAGGCGCCGACGAGCAGGCCGGTGAGTGATCTTCGGACATGCCGGTACAGCCGTGCGTCCATGCTGCTGCCTCCTGCTGGGTCGACCGGAGGGCCGGACAACTCCGGTGCTGCGTACGCGTTTTCCCGAGTACGCCAACGGTTGCGCCGATACGCTAGGAGACTTCTGCTCAACTCGTCCATACTTTGTCATCGACGAGTTCAAAGTTTGTCGCGTGAGCAACGAAGAGGCGGGCCCCGGGAGTTACCGGGACCCGCCTCTTCCGACGACGCCGAACAGACCTCAGGGCTTGCGGGCCAGCCCGCCGTGCTCGGCGATGATCTCCGGCTCCGGCGCGTCGGCCTCGGGACGCCACTGCTGCACGGACACCACACCCGGCTCGACCAGTTCGAGCCCGTCGAAGAAGGAGGTGATCTGCTCCACCGTCCGCAGGTTGTACGGCACGGCGCCGCTGGAGTTGTAGGCGTCCTGCGCCTGCTCGAAGACCGGGTCGATGCCGCGCGATCCGTCGTTGACCGACAGGAAGCTCCCGGACGGCAGGGCGGCCGTCAGCCGCTCGACGACCGAGCGCGCCTCGTCGAAGTCGGCGATGTGGCCGAGGATGTTGCTGAGGATCAGCGCGGTGGGACGCGAGAAGTCCAGCGTGCCGCTCGCGGCCTCGAGGATGCGCTCGGGCTCCAGCACGTTCGCGTCGACGTACGCCGTCGCGCCCTCGGGTGTGGAGTAGAGCAGCGCGCGGGCGTGGGCCAGGACCATCGGGTCGTTGTCGACGTAGACGATCCGGGACTCGGGGGCGATCCGCTGGGCGACCTGGTGGGTGTTGTCGGCCGTCGGGAGGCCGGTCCCGATGTCCAGGAACTGGCGTATGCCCTGCTCACCGGCCAGATACGTGATGTTGCGGCGCAGGAAGGCGCGGCTGCTGCGGGCGATGGCGACGATGCCGGGGAAGACGGCGGTGTAGGCGTCGCCGGCCTCCTCGTCGACGGGGTAGTTGTCCTTCCCGCCCAGCCAGTAGTTCCAGATGCGCGCCGAGTGCGGCACCGAGGTGTCGATCTTCTGCCGCGCGGATCCGGGGGCCGTCGCAGGGTCGGTCATGAGTGCCGTCCGTGGTGTTCCGGGAGCTGTTGTCGCCGCTCAATCTACGGTCCCACAGCTCACCCGCGCAGGCTTGTTCGAAGGCCCGCCGGACGTTCGCACGGGGCCGCCGTCGGATGCGACGGCGGCCCCGTGATGGCATATGCCGTAGGCACGAGCCCTGGCGGTCAGGCGAGTTCGACCAGGAGGTCGCCGCCCTCCACCTGCTGGATGCGGTTGATCGCGAGCCGGGACACCGTGCCGGACGCCGGGGCCGTGATGGCCGCCTCCATCTTCATCGCCTCGATGGTGGCCACCGTGGCGCCCGCCTCCACCTGGTCCCCCTCGGCGACCGCGAGGGTCACCACACCGGCGAAGGGCGCCGCCACATGGCCCGGGTTCGCGCGGTCCGCCTTCTCGGTGACCGGCACGTCGGAGGCCGCGGCCCGGTCGCGGACCTGGATCGGCCGCAGCTGGCCGTTCAGCGTGGCCATCACCGTGCGCATGCCGCGCTCGTCCGCCTCACCGATGGCCTGGAGTTCGATCAGCAGCCGGACGCCCGGGTCGAGGTCGACGCCGTACTCCTTGCCGGGGCGCAGCCCGTAGAAGAAGTCCTTGCTGTCCAGGACGCCGGTGTCGCCGAACGTCTGGCGGTGCGTCTCGAACTCGCGGGCCGGGCCGGGGAACAGCAGCCGGTTGAGCGTCGGGCGCCGGTCCTTGGCCAGGCCCTCCCGGTCCTCGGCGGACAGCTCCGGGACCGGCCTGGGCTCCGCGCGCCCGCGCAGGGCCCTGCTGCGAAAGGGCTCCGGCCAGCCGCCGGGCGGGGTGCCCAGCTCGCCGCGCAGGAAGCCGACGACCGAGTCGGGGATGTCGAAGCGGTCCGGCTGCTCCTCGAACTCGCGCGGGTCCACGCCCGCGCCGACCAGGTGCAGAGCGAGGTCGCCGACCACCTTGGACGACGGGGTGACCTTCACCAGCCGGCCCAGCATCCGGTCGGCGGCCGCGTACATCGCCTCGATGTCCTCGAAGCGGTCGCCGAGGCCCAGCGCAATCGCCTGGGTGCGCAGGTTGGAGAGCTGACCGCCGGGGATCTCGTGGTGGTAGACCCGCCCGGTCGGGGAGGCAAGGCCCGCCTCGAACGGCGCGTAGACCTTGCGGACGCTCTCCCAGTACGGCTCCAGGTCGCCGACCGCCTGGAGGTTCAGGCCGGTGGGCCGCTCGGAGTGGTCGGTGGCGGCGACCAGCGCCGACAGCGAGGGCTGCGAGGTGGTGCCGGCCATGGAGGCCACCGCGCCGTCCACCGCGTCCGCGCCGGCCTGGATCGCGGCGAGGTAGGTGGCGAGCTGACCGCCCGCGGTGTCGTGGGTGTGCAGGTGGACGGGCAGGTCGAACGCGCGGCGCAGCGCCGACACCAGCGTCGCCGCCGCGGGCGCCCGCAGCAGGCCCGCCATGTCCTTCACCGCCAGGACGTGGGCGCCGGCCTCGACGATCTGCTCGGCGAGGCGCAGGTAGTAGTCCAGCGTGTAGAGCCGCTCCGAGGGGTCGGACAGGTCGCCGGTGTAGCACAGGGCCACCTCCGCCACGGACGTGCCGGTCGCGCGGACGGCGTCGATGGCCGGCCGCATCTGGGAGACGTCGTTGAGCGCGTCGAAGATGCGGAAGATGTCGACGCCGGTGGCCGCGGCCTCCTGCACGAAGGCGTCGGTCACCTCCGTCGGGTACGGCGTGTAGCCGACGGTGTTGCGGCCGCGCAGCAGCATCTGGAGGCAGATGTTGGGCACGGCCTCGCGCAGGGCGGCGAGCCGCTCCCACGGGTCCTCGGCGAGGAAGCGCAGCGCGACGTCGTACGTGGCGCCGCCCCAGCACTCCAGGGAGAGCAGCTCGGGAAGGGTGCGCGCGACCACCGGCGCGACGGCGAGCAGGTCCTTGGTGCGGACCCGGGTGGCGAGCAGCGACTGGTGGGCGTCGCGGAAGGTGGTGTCGGTGACGCCGACGGCCGGCGACTCGCGCAGCCAGTGTGCGAAGCCCTCGGGGCCCAGTTCGGCGAGGCGCTGCCGGGAGCCGGCGGGCGGCTCCCCGGCGGGTGTCGCGGGCAGCTTGGTCAGCGGGTCGATCAGCTCCGGCCGCTCGCCGTGCGGCTTGTTCACGGTGACGTCGGCGAGGTAGGTGAGCAGCTTGGTGCCGCGGTCGGCGGAGTGGCGGGCGGTGAGCAGCTGCGGGCGCTGCTCGATGAAGGAGGTGGTGACCCGTCCGGCCTGGAAGTCGGGGTCGTCCAGCACGGCCTGCAGGAAGGGGATGTTGGTGGCCACGCCGCGGATGCGGAACTCGGCCACCGCGCGCCGGGCGCGGCTCACCGCGGCGGCGAAGTCCCGGCCCCGGCACGTCAGTTTGACCAGCATGGAGTCGAAGTGGGCGCTGATCTCCGTGCCGGCGTGGGTGGTTCCGCCGTCGAGGCGGATGCCGGAACCGCCGGGCGAGCGGTAGGCGCTGATCCGGCCGGTGTCCGGACGGAAGCCGTTGGCCGGATCCTCGGTGGTGATGCGGCACTGGAGGGCCGCGCCGCGCAGGGTGACCGACTCCTGGGACAGTCCGAGGCTCGCGAGCGACTCGCCGGCGGCGATGCGCAGCTGCGCCTGCACCAGGTCGACGTCGGTGACCTCCTCGGTGACCGTGTGCTCGACCTGGATGCGCGGGTTCATCTCGATGAAGACGTGGCGGCCGTCGCGGTCGAGGAGGAACTCCACGGTGCCGGCGTTGCGGTAGCCGATGTGCCGGGCGAACTTCACGGCGTCGGCGCAGATCCGGTCGCGCAGCTCCGGGTCGAGGTTCGGCGCGGGGGCGAGCTCGATGACCTTCTGGTGGCGGCGCTGCACGGAGCAGTCCCGCTCGAAGAGGTGGATGACCTCGCCCTGCCCGTCGGCGAGGATCTGCACCTCGATGTGGCGGGGCTCGACGACGGCCTTCTCCAGGAACACCGTGGAGTCGCCGAACGCGGAGGCGGCCTCGCGGGACGCGGCCTCGACGGCCTCCCGCAGCTGGGCGGGGTCCTCCACGCGGCGCATGCCCCGGCCGCCGCCGCCCGCGACCGCCTTCACGAACACGGGGAAGCCGATCTCGTCGGCCGCACGCACCAGTCCGTCCACGTCGGTGGAGGGCGCGGAGGAGCCGAGGACGGGCACGCCCGCCTCGCGGGCGGCGGCCACCGCGCGGGCCTTGTTGCCGGTCAGCTCCAGGATCCGGGCGTCGGGTCCGACGAAGGTGATGCCCGCGTCCGCACAGGCCTTGGCCAGCTCGGGGTTCTCCGACAGGAACCCGTAGCCCGGGTAGACGGCGTCGGCGCCCGCCCGGCGCGCGGCGCGGACGATCTCCTCGACGGACAGATAAGCCCGGACCGGGTGCCCCGGTTCGCCGATCTCGTAGGCCTCGTCGGCCTTCATACGGTGCAGCGAGTTGCGGTCCTCGTACGGGAAGACGGCGACGGTGCGCGCACCGAGTTCGTAGCCCGCGCGGAACGCCCGGATCGCGATCTCGCCGCGGTTGGCGACGAGCACCTTGCGGAACATGGTCGATCCCTTCAGCCTGCCGGTGACGATCACCATCGTGTCCGCGGCAGGGGCGGTACGCCATGTGAGCCGGGCCACTCGCCCCGGGCGCGCCGGGGACACGCGCCGTCATACCGGGACGTACGGGAGGGGGCCGCAGGGGAACGTTTCCCCTGCGGCCCCCGGCGCCCGGCGCCCGGCGCCCGGTGGCGCGAGCGTGCGTGCCGCGTGCTACTCGGTGACCTTCAGCAGCTTGTTGGGCGTGCCCGCGCTGGGGTTGCTGATCGCGTCGGCGGTGGCGCCGTCGGTCAGCGCCTTGGCGACGGCGGCCGGGTCGGCGTCGGGGTGGCCGGCCAGGTAGACGGCGGCCGCGCCGGCGACGTGCGGGGAGGCCATCGAGGTGCCGGAGATGGTCTTGGTGCCGGTGTCGCTGTCGTTCCAGGCCGAGGTGATGTCGGAGCCGGGCGCGTACAGGTCGACGGACTCGCCGAAGTTGGAGAAGTCCGACTGGGCGTCGTCCTCGGTGCTGGAGGCCACGGTGAGCGCCTCCGGCACACGGGCGGGCGAGCCCTGGCCGGCGTCGGCGGACTCGTTGCCGGCGGCGACCGCGAAGGTGACGCCGGAGGCTATGGCCTTCTGCACGGCCGCGTCGAGGGCCGGGTCGGCGGCGCCGCCCAGGCTCATGTTGGCGACGGACGGGCCCTGGTGGTTCTCGGTGACCCAGTCGATGCCGGCGACGACCTGCTCGGTGGTGCCCGAGCCGTTGTCGTCGAGGACTCTCACGGCGACCACCTTGGCCTTCTTGGCGACGCCGTGGTCGGCGCCCGCGATGGTGGCGGCGACGTGCGTGCCGTGCCCGTTGCCGTCGTCGGCGCTGTCGTCGTTGTCGACGGCGTCGAAGCCGTGGCTGGCGCGGCCCTCGAAGTCCTCGTGGGTGATCCGCACGCCGGTGTCGATGACGTACGCGGTGACGCCCTCGCCCGCCTGGTCGGGGTAGGTGTACTTGCTGTCGCCCGCCGTGTCCTGCTGGTCGATGCGGTCCAGGCCCCAGGAGGGCGGGTTGTCCTGGGTCGCGGTGGTGCGGTAGGTGCGGTTGGCGACGACGGCGCCGACGGCCGGGTCGGCCGCGAGGCGCTTCGCCTCGGTCGCGCTGAGTCCGTCGGCGGAGAAGCCCTCCAGGGCCGCGCCGTAGGACCGGCTGAGCTCGCCGCCGTACTCCTCGGCCAGTTCCTTCTTGTCGGCGGACGTCGTCTTCTCGTCGAGGACGACGATGTAGCTGCCCTTGACGGCTCCAGCGGCGCCGAGGCCGTGGACGGTGCCCTCGGCGGGCTGGGCCTGGGCGGACGAAGCCCCGAGCAGTGCTGCCGTGCTCGCGGCGGTCACCGCGCAGGCGGCTGCGGTGACCTTCAGTGCGACGGTGCGCATCCTGTGCGTCATGAAGAGGGGTCTCCTCGTCAGGGTGGTGTGGGGGGTTGACCTCCCGCGTGACGAGACGCGGAGGCTGACGAGAAGACTGACTACTTGTCGCGGTCGGATCAATGGTGGTCCGGAGGCGGCGGACGCCGTGGTACGGCCGATCTCCACAACGTCCGCCCAAGTCCGAGCCAACCGATCCGCAAAACCCGAGCTGAGCGGGGTGCTTGAACGCGCCGACCAGCGCGTGGGCGAGATTCGTGACCATCCCGTCACCCAATCCTCACGGAACGGGCGTTTCGCGGCTGTCGGCCGGGGCTCCCGGCGCTCGGGAGCCCCGTAAGCCTCTGGCCTCAGGCCCCGGCCCCGGCCCCGGTCCCGCGGAAGAGGTCCGCGTGACGGCGGCCCCAGTCGGCGAAGGAGCGCGGCGGCCGGCCGAGGACGTCCTGGACTCCGAGGCCGGCCCGCAGTTCGGCCTCGACGGGCTCGCCCAGGATGCCGAGCGTGGTCTCGACGACCTCCTCGGGCATGAACCGCAGCATCTGCTCCCGCGCCTCGGCGCGGGGCAGGTCCACGAACCGCACCGGCTCGCCGAGCGCCGCCCCGATCGCCGCGGCCTGCTCGCGCGGGGTGACGAGGGCCGGGCCGGTCAGCTCGATCACCCGGCCGCCCGGTCCGCCGTCGCGCAGGACCACGGCGGCGACCTCGGCGATGTCCGCCGGGTCGATCAGCGGCAGCCCCACGTCGCCGAACGGCGCGGCGACCGTCCGCGCGGAACGCACCGCGCCCGCCCACGCCAGGGAGTTGGAGTGGAAGCCTCCCGGCCGCAGGATCGTCCAGTGCGCGTCGGACTCCCGTACGGCGTCCTCGACGGCCCGCGCCACCACGCCGTGCGACGCCGAATCCGGGCGGGTGGCGACGCCCTGCGAGGACAGCAGCACGATGCGCGTGACGCCGGCGGCCTTGGCCGTCGCCACGATCTCCTGCGGGTCGATCAGATGCGCGGACGGGCCCCCGCTCTGGAGGAACAGCGCGTCGGCGCCCTCGAACGCCTCGCGCAGACTGCCGGCGTCGGTCAGGTCCGCCCGCACCGGGCGTACGCCGTCCGGCACCTGGTCCGCCGTGATCCCCCTCGACGTCGCCGTCACCCGCGCGCCGTCCGCCGCGAGGGAACGGACCAGTTCCCGGCCGACGTTCCCCGTTGCCCCGGTCACCACAAACATGAACAACTCCCCTGTTGTCTCGGTGTGGTGGGGACGCTAACAGCCTGCGTATAGTAGGTACCTAGAAGATAGTGACTACCCCTGAGGGGTGCGCGTGGCCGGAACGAAGCAGGCGGTGTCCACCGGGAGCGAGCCCCAACTCGCCTGTCCCGTCAGCCCGGTCGTCGACATCGTCTTCAGCCGCTGGACCACCCCCGTGCTGTGGACGCTGCACACGTACGGGCGGCAGCGGTTCGTGGAACTGGAGCGGCGCATCGGCGCCATCACCCCGAAGGTGCTGACGCAGCGTCTGCGGCAGCTGGAGCGGGACGGGCTGGTGGTGCGCACCTACCACCCCGAGGTGCCGCCCCGCGTGGAGTACGAGATCAGCGAACTGGGCCTCAGCCTCGCGCCGCTCTTCGCGCATCTCACCGAGTGGGGCATGGCCAACTTGGGCCGGGTCGAGGAGGCACGGCGGGCGTACGACGCGGATCCGGCCCGCCCGTGAGGCGCGCCGGATCCCGTCCGCCCGTCAGGCGCGCTCCGGCGGGCCGTCAGGCCTGACCGGTCTCGAAGCGGGAGATACGGCCGTCGTCGTCGACGGTGAACGACCAGGTGGTGCGCATCTCGCCGTAGGTGTCGTTGCTGTAGCGGGCGACCAGGCGGCGACCGCCGTCGGACTCGTTCTCGACCTCCATGTGGCCGTGCGAGGAGAAGATCTCCCGGTCGGTCCAGTCGGCGAGGTCCCGTTCGCTGCCGTCGTCCGCCATCGTGGCGCCCGGCGCCAGCAGGGCCATGAAGCCCTCCCGGTCGTGGTTGTTCACCGCCGTGACGAAGGCGCGTTCGGCGGGGTCGCTGAGGCGGGTGATCTGAATGGTCATGCCTGCCAGGTTCGTACCGGCGCCCGGCCCCCGCCACCCGCGTCACCCGTTCGGCGCGGGTGGCGGGGGCCGGGC
>MUNG01000343.1:1360-10491 GCA_002154585.1 Streptomyces pseudogriseolus | reverse complement strand
GTGGGGGTTGGTCGCGCAGTTCCCCGCGCCTTCGGGGCGCGTCTGCGGGCGCGGGTCGCGCGCGGTCTTTCCCCCTTGACCGCGCGCGACCCTCCCCCCGACGCGCGACTCGTCCCCCGAGCAGTCGCGCGTCCTCGCCGGGCCCGCCCCGTGTGCGTGCAGGGGGCGGCCCGGAGTGTGCGGGGCCGTGTTCAGTCGGCCAGCGCCCGGGCCAGTTCCGTGCTGGCCCGCGCGATCTCCGTGTCCGGCTCGGCCAGCAGCCGGTTCAGCTCACCGCGCCGGGCGCGCACCGCCTGGCGCGCGGCCCGCTCCCACACCACCGGGTTCTCCCGGCGGTTCAGCAGCTTGGGGTACGCCGCGGCCGTGCTCTCCCACTGCCGGGCGTCGGCGATGGCCTTGAGGAGCTGGATGATCCCCGCCCGGACGGTGACGTGCGGCAGCTGGGCCAGCTCCCAGAGGAACGGCACCGTCGCCGCGGTCGCCTGTTCCGTGACGAAGCCGTACTGGCAGATCCGTTTCCGCAGATCCTCGAGGGCGGCCCGGGCGGTGCCGGCGTCGCCCCAGGCGATGCCGTTGAGCAGCAGGGGAATGGCGGCCGCCGATCCGGTGGAGTCCTGCATGTCGGCCCACGGCACCTGGGACAGGGCCGTGAGGGGCGTGGACCGTGCCACTTTGGTGGGGGACGGGTGGCGCACTGGGCGCTCGCTGCTCGGCTGTTCCGTAGAAGCGCTGCGCATGGCGTGGGTGCCTTTCCGCGGCAGTCGTGTCAGGTGGGCGGACGGGTGGACAACCGGGCCCACACCGTCTTGCCTGCCGGGACGGCGGGGAACCAGCCCCACGCCTCGGACAGGGCGTCGACGATGCGCAGCCCCCGGCCGTGCTCCTCCAGCTCGGCGTCGCCGCCGGGAGGCCGGCGCACGGGCGGGCGGTCGTCGGGATCGGTGACGGTGAGCAGCAGGTGCGCCGGCTCCAGACGGAACCCCAGCCGTACGTCCGGCTCACCCGGGCAGCGCGACGCCGCGTGTGTCACGGCGTTGGCTGCCAGCTCGGTCATCACCAGCGTGGCGTCGTCGCTGCACCGGCGCAGCGACCAGTCCCCGAGGGTGTCGCGGGTGAAGGACCGCGCTCGCGCGAGGCCCTCCCTGCTGCAGGCGATGCTCACCGTCGCGTAGGGGGCGGCGGCGGGCACCGTCGGCAGTGGGGTCCCGTCCTCGTGCGGCATCGCGGGCAGCGGGCCGAACGACCCGGCACCGCGACCGTCTCCCGGTAAGACGGCCGTGGCCGGCGGCCGGAGCGTCAAGTGCACAGGTGATGACACGGCATCTCCTCGATGCGACGTCAGGACGGGGCGCTCCCACGGGGGTTGACGCCACGGCTATTATCCACGCTGTCAGCGCTCGCGTGCAATTGCACGGAAAATTGCGCGAGAATTTTCGCCAGGTGCGGTGACGGCCGTGCGGGGCGGGACGAGATCAGCAGCGAGGAGACAGCGGTGCCTGGAGTGCGGAACGGAGTGCGGGCCAGCCAGTTGGACGCCCGCTGGATCAAGAGCCGGCACAGCAACGCCGAGGGCAACTGTGTCGAGGTCGCGCCGCTGTCCGGCGGCGACGTCGCGATGCGCAACTCCCGTGACCCCGACGGCCCGGCCCTCGTGTACACCGCCGCCGAGCTGGCCGCCTTCCTGGCGGGGGCGAAGGACGGCGAGTTCGACCACCTCGTCCGATGACGGGCCCCCGCGCCCGGTGATCCCGCGCGGCCGGCGTCGGACCCTCGCGGACCGGCGCCGGCGAAACGGAGTCCAACTGCCCCACTTCGCGCGGCATTTCGCATCCGTATGCGGTGAGGCAGCATCAGATGCGATAGTGTGAATCGCCCTTGTGCCGGTCTGCTGGGAGTCAGGATGTCCGCCGCGTCGCATCGCATCTCCCGTCTGGAACCCTATCTGGACAGGCCCGAGCCCGCGCCGACCCTGCTCAAGATGCTGGTGGGCGTGCAGCTGGCCGGTTTCCGTGAGGACGCCGGACTGTCCCAGGACCAGGCGGCCCGCTCCGTCGGTTTCAGCGGGGCCAAGCTGTCCCGCATCGAATCCGGCAAGGGCCGCCGCCCGCCCACCGACACCGACGTACGCGCGCTGCTCGAGCTCTACGGCACCGACGACTACGAGGCCTCCGTCCTCCTCAAGCTGCTCCAGCGGGCCGGCGAACCGGGCTGGTGGCAGCGGTACGACAAGCGGCTGATGCCCGAGTGGTTCGACCGCCTGGTCGGACTCCAGGAGGCCGCGGCCACCATCCGTACGTTCGAGATCCAGTACGTCCCCGGACTGCTCCAGACCGCCGACTACACCCGCGCGGTCGTCGAGCGGGGGCTGCCCAACGCCCCGGCGAGCGAGGTGCAGCGCCGGGTCGAGCTGCGCATGCGCCGGGCCCAGCTGCTGTTCCGTGAGGACGCCCCGCAGCTGTGGGCCGTCATCGACGAGTCCGTCCTGCTGCGCGTACTCGGCGACCGCACCGTGATGCGCGAGCAGCTCGACCACCTCGCCGAGATGGCCGCCCGGCCGAACGTCACCCTCCAGATCGTCCCGCTGAACGTCACCAACGCCTCGGCGCCCGCCATCCCGGTGACGTATCTGCGCTTCGGCGGCCTCGACCTGCCCGACGTGGTCTACCTGGAGCACATCAGAAGCGCCAACTTCCTCGAGGATCTCGACGAGACCGAGGAGTACCGGATCGTGCTCGACCGTCTCGCCGACGAGGCGCTCACGCCCCGCGAGTCCGTCGAGATGCTGCGCCGCACGATCGAGGAACGCTACGCGCTCTCCTGACACGCCCTTCTGACACGCGCGCCGCCCGCGGGTCAGCCACCTGCAGTGGTGCGCCGGACGCTCCGACGCCCCTCCCGGTCCCACGAGGTACGGGGAGGGGCGTCTCGGTGTCGGGGGTTACGCGGGTATGCGGCCCACTCCGCCGAACTCGATCCACTCCTGCGTGAGCTGACGGGGCGCCACCTCGGTGTCCGGACGCCAGGTGGAGACCTCCACCAGACCCGGCTCCAGGATCTCCAGCCCCTCGAACAGCGCCTCCACGTCCTTCTCCTGGCGGACCCGGCCCCAGTGCCCCTGGGTCACCTGGTCCATGAAGGCGGTGACGGACTCGCGGACCTGCTCGTCCTCGCTGACCAGCTGGCACATCACCATGATGCTGCCCGGCGCGAGCCGCTCCCGCACCCGGTCGGCGACGGCCTGCGGGCCGTCGGTGTCGCTGTCCGGGATGCAGTGGAAGACCGAGTTGAACAGCACGCACACCGGCTCGTCGAAGTTGATCAGCCGCTGGGTCTCCGCGTGTCCGAATATCCCGTCGGTGTCGCGCATGTCCGCCTGGATGACCACCGTGCGCTCGTCCTGCTCCAGCAGGGCCCGGCCGTGCACCAGCACCATCGGGTCGTTGTCGACGTACACGACGTGGGTGGTGGGGTCGATGCGCTGCGCCACCTGGTGCACGTTGTCCTGGGTGGGCAGGCCGGAACCGTGGTCCAGGTACTGCCGGATCCCGTACTCCTGGGTGAGCGTGCGGACCACGCGCTGGAGGAAACGGCGGTTGTTCAGGGCGAGCCGGCGGGTGCTCGGCACCACCTTGTCCAGCTCCTCGACCGCGGAGCGGTCCGCGGCGTAGTTGTCCTTGCCGCCCAGGTAGTAGTCGTACATACGCGCGGCCGTCGGCACGGTGGCGTCGATCTCGGTGGACAGCTGCTTGCCGGATTGCATCGTTCCCCCTGCGGAGTGCCGCGCCAACTGGACTGGCTGGACAGGAAATACATCCTAGGGAGGGCCGTACGGCCCTTGCCAGCCCGTCGGCGCACAAGTCCCCGAAGGAATGGTGAAGGAGTGTCAGGTCATCACCTATGGTGACGGAGTGTGCGTGGAGCGTGAGGGTCTGGCCGGAGAAGAGGCGGGTACCCGCTCCGCGACATCCCCGCACCGTGGAGGCCGGACCATCGTGAACAGCTCGCCGGACCGGATCGCCGACCCCTGGGGCGTACGCAGCCCATACGCACCCGGCGACCCCTGGCCGTCGCGCACCGACCTGCACCTCGCGGACGGGGTGACGGAGGAGGACGTCGAGCAATGGGTGCCGTCGGCGTCGATCCTGCACTCCAACGGCGACGCCATGGACATCGCCGTGCGTGACGGGCGCATCGTCGGCGTCCGGGGCCGCGCGGCCGACCGGGTCAACCGCGGCCGGCTCGGCCCCAAGGACCTCTACGGCTGGCAGGCCAACCACGCCCCGGACCGCCTCACCCGCCCCCTGGTGCGGGAGAACGGCCGCCTGGTCGAGACCGACTGGGACACCGCCCTGGACCGCGTCGCCGCCCGCACCCGGACCCTGCTCGACGAACGCGGCCCCGGCTCCGTCGGCTTCTACACCAGCGGACAGCTGTTCCTGGAGGAGTACTACACCCTCTCCGTCCTCGCCCACGCCGGCGTCCGCACCAACCACCTCGACGGCAACACCCGGCTGTGCACGGCCACCGCCGCCGAGGCCCTCAAGGAGAGCTTCGGCTCCGACGGCCAGCCCGGCTCGTACGAGGACATCGACCACGCCGACACGATCGCCCTGTTCGGGCACAACATGGCCGAGACGCAGACGGTGCTGTGGATGCGCGTCCTGGACCGGCTCGAGGGCTCCGACCCGCCCCGGCTGCTGTGCGTCGACCCCCGGTACACCCCCGTCGCCCGCCGCGCCGACGTCCATCTGGCACCCCGCCCCGGCACCAACGTCGCCCTGCTCAACGCCCTGCTCCACGAGATCATCCGCACCGGCCGGATCGACCGCGCCTACGTCGACGCGCACACCGTCGGCTACGACGAACTCGCCGCCGGCGTCGAGCGGTGCACCCCGCGCTGGGCCGCCCGGATCTGCGACGTGCCGGCCGCCGAGATCGAACGCGCGGCCGACCTGCTCGGCGACGCGCGGCGGCTCACCTCCACCGTGCTCCAGGGCGTCTACCAGTCCCACCAGGCGTCCGCCGCCGCCGTGCAGGTCAACAACCTGCACCTGATCCGCGGCATGCTGGGCCGCCCCGGCTGCGGGCTGATGCAGATGAACGGCCAGCCCACCGCCCAGAACACCCGCGAGTGCGGCGCCGACGGCGACCTGCCCGGCTTCCGCAACTGGCAGAACGACCGGCACGTGGCCGAACTGGCCGAGATCTGGAACGTCGAACCGGACGGCATCCCGCATCACGGCCCGCCGACCCACGCCATGCAGATGTTCCGCTACGCCGAGCAGGGCTCGCTGCGCCTGCTGTGGATCTCCGGCACCAACCCGGCCGTGTCCCTGCCCGAACTCGGCCGGATCCGTTCGATCCTCGCGCAGGAACGCCTGTTCGTCGTGGTGCAGGACCTGTTCCTCAACGAGACCGCGCAGCTCGCCGACGTCGTGCTGCCCGCCGCCACCTGGGGCGAGAAGACCGGCACCTTCACCAACGCCGACCGCACCGTGCACCTGTCCGAGAAGGCCGTCGAACCGCCCGGCGAGGCCCGCGCCGACCTCGACATCTTCCTCGACTTCGCGGCCCGCATGGACTTCCGCGACAAGGACGGAGGCCCGCTGATCGGCTGGCGCGACCCGCAGGAGGCCTTCGCCGCCTGGCAGCGGTGCAGCGCGGGACGCCCCTGCGACTACACCGGCCTCAGCTACGACAAGCTGCGCGACGGCGGCATCCAGTGGCCCTGCACCGAGGACGCCCCCGACGGCACCGCCCGCCTCTACACCGACGGCTTCGACCACGCCCACCCCGACCGGTGCGAGAGCTACGGCAAGGACATGGTCACCGGCGCCACCGTCACCCCCGTCGAGTACCGCTCCCTCAACCCGGACGGCAAGGCCGTGATCAAGGCCGCCGAGTACCTTCCGCCGCACGAGGACGCCTCGGCCGAGTACCCCCTCCAGCTGATCACCGGCCGCACCGTGTACCACTTCCACACCCGCACCAAGACCGGCCGCGCGCCCGAGCTGAACGCCGCCGCACCGGACGTCTGGGCGGAGATCTCCCCGGCGGAGGCCGCCGCGCAGGGCCTGGCCGACGGCGACCTCGTGCGGGTCACCACACCGCGCGGGGTGATCGAGGCCCGGCTGCGGACCGTGGCGATCCGCGACGGCGTGGTCTTCGTCCCCTTCCACTACGGCTACTGGGACACCCCTGAGGGTCACCGGCCGCCCGACGGCCGCCCCGGACGCGCCGCCAACGAGACCACCGTCACCGACTGGGACCCGCTGTCCAAACAGCCCCTGTTCAAGACGGCGGCGGCCCGCGTCACCCTGGCCGCCCGGCGCGGGACGCCCCGGCGGCAGGACACGGACGGCGCCGGCACGAACCGCCCGGGCGCGGACCGCACGGACACGCACGGCACGGACACGCACGGCACGGACCTCGGGAGCACGGCATGAGCGGCATCGGCCTCACCCTGCGCGCCCTGCACGACGGCGAGCGCGACCTGGAGGCGGACCTGCTCGCCGTCGCCGAGCGGCACCGCACCGAGCACGAGGTCCACCACATCGCCACCGACGTCGCCCGCTGGTCCCGCGAGCACGCCGCCCGGCTGGCCGCCCTCGGACCCGACCACGGGGTCGACCTGTCCGGCCCCCGCGACCACACCGCGCCCGGCGCGCTCACCGCCCTGCGCGAGAAGGCCGCCCAAGCCCTCGGGCGTCGCCCGGAGACCGGGCTGCTCCTCCTGGAGGACCTGCGCGACCTGCACCTGGCCGCCGTCCGCAACTCCCTCCACTGGGAGATGCTCGCCCAGGCCGCGCAGGCCACCCGCGACCGGACCCTGCTCGACCTGGTCACCGACTGCCATCCGCAGACCCTGCGCCAGATGCGCTGGACCAACACGATGATCAAGGTGCTGTCGCCGCAGCTCCTGGTGAGCGTCTGACCTGCCCCGGGGCGGCTTTCGCGGCGCGCCTGCGCGACCGTTCCTGCCCCGCTATCGTCGGTTTCGTCCCCACGGGACGCCGGCCGCCGACGCGCGACGGCCGGCCACGCCGGATCCCCGGGAGGCGGGCACCATGGACGGCTACTACGACCTCGGCTCCTACCGACGGCCCGTGTCGACGACCTCCCCCGAGGCCCAACTCTGGTTCGACCGCGGCCTGATGTGGACCTACGCCTTCAACCACGAGGAGGCGGTGGCCTGTTTCCAGAAGGCCGCCGACGCCGACCCCGGCTGCGCGATGGCCCACTGGGGCATCGCCTACGCCCTCGGCCCCAACTACAACAAGCCCTGGGAGGCCTTCGACTCCGAGGACCTGACCCGCACCGTCGAACGCACCCACGCGGCCGTCGAACGCGCCCACCAGGCGGCGGCGGCCCGCGCCACCCCCGTCGAGCGCGCCCTCGTCGAGGCGCTGCGCGCCCGCTACCCGCGCGCCCAGCCCGAGGAGGACTGCTCGGTCTGGAACGAGCCGTACGCGGACCGCATGCTCGCCGTGTACGAGAGCGCCCCCGGCGACCCCGACGTGGCCGCGCTGTGCGCCGATGCCCTGATGAACCTCACGCCCTGGCAGCTGTGGGACCTGAGGACGGGACGCCCCGCCGACGGCGCCCGCACCGTGGAGGCCAAGGAGGTGCTCGACGGCGCCCTCGCCACCGAGGCGGGCGCCACCCACCCCGGCGTGGTGCACCTCTACATCCACCTCATGGAGATGTCCCCGACCCCGGAGGCCGCCCTCACCGTCGCCGACCGGCTGCGCGGCCTGGCGCCCGACGCCGGGCACCTGCTCCACATGCCCTCGCATCTGGAGGTGCTGTGCGGCGACTACCGGCGCGTCGTCTCGGACAACACCGCCGCCATCGCCGCCGACGAGAAGTACCTCCAGCGGGCCGGCGCGATGAACTTCTACACCCTCTACCGCTGCCACAACCACCACTTCCGGATCTACGGCGCCATGTTCGCCGGACAGTCCCAGGTGGCCCTGGACGCCGCCGCCCGGCTGGAGGCGGCCGTGCCGGAGAAGCTGCTCCGGGTGGAGAGCCCGCCCATGGCGGACTGGCTGGAGGCCTTCCTTGCGATGCGCTTCCACGTGCTGATCCGCTTCGGCCGCTGGGACGACATCCTCGCGCTGCCGTTCCCGGACGACCCCGAGCTGTACTGCGTCACCACCGCGATGCTGCACTACGCCCGCGGCGTCGCCCTCGCCGTCCAGGGCGACACGGACCGGGCCGACGCCGAGCAAGAGCGGTTCCGCGCGGCCGTGGACCGGGTGCCGGACAGCCGGATGCTCTTCAACAACACCTGCCACGACATCCTCGCCATCGCCTCGGCGATGCTCGACGGCGAACTCGCCTACCGCAAGGGCGATCACGCCACCGCCTTCGCCGCGCTGGAGCTGGCCGTCGAACGGGACGACACCCTGCCCTACGACGAGCCGTGGGGCTGGATGCAGCCCACCCGGCACGCCCTCGGCGCGCTGCTCCTCGAACAGGGGCGGGTCGCCGAGGCGGAGGCCGTCTACCGCGCCGACCTCGGGCTGGACGACACCCTGTCCCGGCCGCTCCAGCACCCCGACAACGTCTGGGCCCTGCACGGCTTCCACGAGTGCCTGCTGCGCACCGGCAGGACCGGCGAGGCGGCGATCGTCGCCCGGCGGCTGCGGCAGGCCGCGGCGCTGGCCGACGTACCGATCCACGCGTCCTGCTTCTGCCGTCTCGGCACACAGGGCCCGCAGACGGGGGAGCACGCCTGCCACTGACACGGCGCCGGCGGNNCCGTCGTGTCGCGTCGTGGCGATTCCTCCTCCTTCTCCACCCCGCACAGCGTCGAGGTCTTGTCCGGGGTGAGAACGTGCCAGACCGGCTCCCCCGAAGTGTCTGCACCGCACCACATCTCGTGCATTCCCAGCTCCCTCCGGGTAGGCATGGAGGCCGCTTCCATACCAGCACGGCGGGCGTCCGTCCGGCTCGTCCGTCGGGCCAGTCGGGTGACAGCGGGTCCCGGCATGCATACGCGGACGCGCGGACGGATCCTTGAGGGATGAGGAAGCCTCCGATCGTGGTACACCCGCCGCTCGGCTCGGGCGGCCGGCGCGTCACCGTGCGCGGAGAGATCGTCGGCCTCGCCTACTCCGACCGCG
>MUNG01000343.1:0-1320 GCA_002154585.1 Streptomyces pseudogriseolus | reverse complement strand
GCGCCGTCCCACCACCGTCAGCGCCGACTCCGACGGTGACCACGCGCCCGGGTACCCCGACGGACTTCATGTATGCGCCAAGGGAGCGCCCTCAGGGGCCCCCGCTCAGCCGCCGTGCGACGGCCCTCACCAACTCGTCCAGCACCGCGTCACGACCCTGACCTTGCTCCCGCCCCCGCCGCCGAGGCCGGGCCAGCCCCACCCGGGTCGGTGAAAGCCCGCGGACCGGCCGGAACACCACATCCGGATGTGCGTAGAAGCGGGCCGCCGACGCGGGGGCCAGCGCCACGTTCCCGCCGGCCACCGCTCCCAGCCACTCGTCGGGACGGCTGGTCACGGCGCCGACCCGGACGGGGTGCTCGTCGTCCCGGTCCTCCGCCCCCAGCCAGTGATCCCTCCACGCCCCGGTCTCGGCCCCGGCCGCGACGAACGGCTCGTCCCACAGCTCGCGGAAGTCCACCGTCTCGCGGGTCGCCAGCGCGTGCCGGGCCGGCAGCAGCACGCCACGCTCCTCGGCGAAGAACTCCTGCACCGCAAAACTGTCCTGACCTGGGAACGGCAGACGCACCACCGCGGCGTCGACCTCCCTCCGGGCCAGGCCGGCGCTCGGGTCGGACCAGTCGAACTGCCGTAGTTCCACCCGCCACTCCGGCCGCGCGCGGCNNCCGCGAACGCGTGAAGAGCCGTACGCCGAGGTCGTCCTCCAGGCACCGGATCTGCTTGGTCAGCGCGGGCTGCGAGACGAACAGCCTCTGCGCGGCCCCGGTCAGGCTGCCCTCCTCCGCCACCGCGGCGAAGTACCGGAGCAGACGCGTGTCCACATCCATGCCTCCAGGTTATGGAAGCAGGTATTGGACGGTGCCCGGACACCTGAGAACCCTGGAGACATGACCGCTGCCCCACTCTCACTCGTCCTCGTCACCGTGCTCACCGCCGCCGTCAACGTGGCCATCGCGACCGCCGACCTCGCCGGGGCACGCTTCGTGATCGCCAACTCGGCGCAGGTGGGCGTACCTCGATCGTGGCTCCCGTGGCTGGCCGCCCTGAAGCTGGCCGGCGCGGCGGGCCTCCTCCTCGGCGTGTTCGTCACCGCACTGCGCCCTCTCGGCGTGGCCGCGGCCTGCGGTCTCGTCCTGTTCTACCTGGGCGCGATCGCCTTCCACCTCCGCGCCCGCGTCCTGCACAACCTCGCGTTCCCCGCCTTCTACCTCGCCACGGCGACCACCTCCCTGACCCTGACCGCAACCTCCTGACCCGCGAGAGACGCGGCGCAACCCCCACAACCCCGCGGCCTGCCACCCCCCTCCAGGGGCGCGGGGA
>MUNG01000342.1 GCA_002154585.1 Streptomyces pseudogriseolus | reverse complement strand
CCGGCCACGCGTCCCCTCCGGCCGGATGACATCCCCGCGCCCCGGCCGGAGGGGACGCGTGGCCGGCGGGCGGCCCGATCAGGGGTGGGACGTCAGGGGAAGGACACGACGGTGGACGGGACGGTCGAGGTGCCGGCCGGGACCGTGGAGGCGCCGGTGTCGTTGATGACGTGGTTGTAGTGGCCCATGCCGCCGAGGGAGACCACCAGGAGGCTGTGGAACTTCACGCCCGGTTTGACGGGGGTCTTGAAGCCGTGGTCCTGGCGGATGTTCGGGTCGACGTTGTAGTTGCAGTAGCTGCCCAGGCCCCATGCCTCGTGGGTGTCGACCGAGTCGTCGACCCGGTAGGCGGCGTACCCCTTCGTGGTGCCGTTCTGGATGGCGGCCTGGTTCGGAGCGTCGTACGCCTTCTCGTTCTGGTAGAAGATCGTCCGGCCGCGTTCGCCGTACCACTCGACGTCGTACTTGTTGAAGTGCTCGACGAACAGGCCGGTCGCCAGCACGTCGTCGCCGTTGACGCGGACGCCGTAGTCGGCCCGGTTGGTCTCCCAGCCGACGCCTTCGCCGTGGTCGGCCCGCCACACCCAGGTGTGGTCGATGATGGTGTCGTGGCTGTTGACGACCATGCTGGTGGTCGCCTTGCCCGCGCCGGCGCCGCCGATGCGGATGTACACGTCCTGCACGGTGGTGGGGTTGGCCGCGTGGTCGGTGGACGCGCCCTGCGGGCCGATCTCCAGCAGGGTCGGGGAGTTGACCGGTCCGGCGTCGATGAGGAAGCCGGCGAGCCGCACTCCGTCGACGTCGGCGACCTTCATGGCGGTCACGCCGTTGTCCGGGATGATCGTGGCGAGGCCGAGACCCAGCACGATGGTGTTCGCCCGCTCGACGGTGATGGTCCGGTCGACGTGGTAGACGCCCGGCGTGAACAGCAGGTGCAGGCCCTGGGCGAGCGCGGCGTTGATGGTGGCCGCCGTGGCGCCGGGCTTGACGACGTAGAACTTGCTCAGCGGGATCGACTCGCCCCGCGGGGTGCCGCTCGCCCAGGTCGTGCCGCGCGCGTCGGTCCGCTTGGCGGGCGCGAAGACCTTGTACTCGCCGCCGTCCAGGTAGAGGAAGGGCTTCTCGCGGGAGATCGGTGTCGTGCCGAGCGTGGTGTAGCGGGGCTCGGGGAAGCTGGTGGCGGGAGCACCCTCCACGCCGGAGAAGACCTGGTTCCAGACGCTGTTGGACCAGCCGCCGATGGAGCTGTCGCGGGTGTACCACTGCTGCTGCGAGTAGTTGCCGACCTGGCCGTCGATCCTGCTGTCGGCGATGTAGCCGCCGCTGGCCCAGCCGTAGCCGTTGGGTGCGAGGTTGAGGCCGCCCTTGACGTGCATCCGGCGGAACGAGGCGGCCTGGGAGACGGCCCAGCGGTTGGTGCCGTTGACCGGCTTCACGGCGAGGTTCTCCGCACCGCGCCAGAAGTTCTGCGTGGCGTTGCCGTTGAACCAGCCCGCGTCGACCGTGATGTCACCGTTGATCGTGGTGTCGTCGGGGCTGAGGCCGAGGCCGGCGATCTGGGTGTAGAAGCCGATCTGGGCGTTGAGGTTGTCGTACGTGCCCGGCTTGAAGAGGAAAGCGTGCCGGCCGGAGCCGAACTGGGCCGACTCCTGCTCCCTGAAGACCTGGTCCAGCTTGGCCTGGATGCCCGGGGTCGAAGGGTCGAAGACGTGCACGTTCGGGCCGAGGTCGCCGCCCGGCGTGACCGGGCCGGGGTCGTCACCGGTGGTGCCGTACACCTTGAACTCCCAGAGGGAGTAGCCGTAGGGCGTGGCGCGGACGGTGCCGAGCATGCGGACGTAGCGGGCGGTGCCGGAGAGGTTCACGGTCTCCGTGCCGCCGGCGCCGGTGGTGGTGGAGTGGGCCGTCGTCCAGTCCGTGCCGTTCGGGGACGTCTCGATGCGGTAGGACTTCGCGTAGGCGGCCTCCCAGCGCAGTTCGACCCGGCTGAGGGAGGCGGGGGCGCCGAGGTCGACGCGGATCCACTGCGGATCGGACGCGGCGCTCGACCAGCGGGTGCCGTCGTCGCCGTCGACCGCTGCCGTGGCCGGGGTGCCGTAGTGCTCCTGGCTGGAGGCGGTGACCGGCTTGCCCTGGGAGAGCAGGACGGGTGCGGCCTGGGCCTGCGTGGCCGGGACGACGGCGAGCAGGGCGGCGGCCAGGGCGGTGACCAGGACGCCGACGAGGCCGCGGCGGCCGGATCTGTGCGACGGCGGCGAAGCTGGGCGTATGCCGACAGCGGGCATGGGGGGACTCCTCGACACGGGGTGAGTGGGAGAGCGCTCTCCCGACCATGCCCGCCGTGCCTGACACGGTCAAGGTTCCGCGCAGGCTTTTCTTTTGACTTGCATTAAGTGTCGAGTGTGATGTGTGGCAGCGTCCGCCCGAGACGTCCGCCGCGCGGGATCACCCCTCCGGCCGACGCGCGGCGAGAGCACGGCCGGCGCAGCGGGCGCCTTTCGCCCAGGGCTGTCGGCGGGCCTGCTCGGCGGCCGCCTGATCCGTCGTGGCGTCAGCCGTGCTCAGTCGCTCGCCGCTGCTCTCCAGGTGGGCGCGGACGAATCACTGGAACAGTTCCAGGCCGCGCAGTTGCTCGATGAGGATGTCCTGCGTAACGGGGTCGGAGGCCTCGGTCGCCGCCATCACCTGGCGGTGGTCCTCGATGAGCCCTTCGTGTTGACGCCTTCGGTCACCTACGGGCCGGCTTCGTAAGGCTCATGGTCGGATGCCGACGTCTATTTCCCGGCGCAGTCCGCTGCGGTGGGGAGCGCGTCCCTGGGGCGACGAAGTCCATGTCCGCTCTCATGCACGCTTGATGATCACAGGTGAGCACTCACCGTCACAGTCCCGCACCCGCCTCACTGTGAGGGGCCGGTCAGGCGGTCGGCACGGTGCCGGGCTGGTCCTGCACGTTTGCTGCCGCGTTGATCTGATTTGTGCCCGCCTGGGTGAGGAAGACCCACGTCCCGTAGACGCCCCACGTGAGGCCGAGCAGCGAACTCGCGGCGTAGAAGCCCATTCCGGCGGTGGAGCCGGCGGTGGCGAACAGTCCGGCGGCGGTGATACCTGCCGCGAATACGACGAGCGCGACGACAAGGATGGGCCGCGCATGCTGGGACGTGCCACGGCGGGCTGCGTGGTCGAGCACCGCGAGCAGACTTGCGCTTGCTGCTGCGGCGACCAACAGTTCGACCCCGAGCGCCCAGGTCGGTTGCGGCAGGGTGACCAGCGATGCGGTGACTGTGGTGGTCAGGAACAGGGAGACGGTTTGCGCGGCGCGGTTGCGGTATTCCTGGGAGGTGGCGACGACGTCGAAGCGGAAAGCGACGACGATGAAGGTGAGTCCGGTGAGGCCGGCGGCGCTTCCGCCGACGGTCGCGGCGAACGTGGTCCACATGGCGGTTGCTCCTATGCGATCCGTGCTGGGGTGAAAGATTTGGTGCGATGAAGTGCGGTGGGCGGCGGCCGCGCGCCGCCGCCCACCGCGCGGAACTATCTCGTTTCGACCATGGCCATCGGGTCTTCACCGTTCTCCAGAGCATTCACCGCGTTCTTCCAGGACGGGTCGCCCGAGTAGAGCTGGCTGCGCAGGTAGGCCCACACGAGAGCCCGCAGAGTCGCCACGCGCTCGGGGTTCTCGTCGTCCGTCTCCGCCGCGTCGTATCCGGATATGCCACCGAAGATGTGACCAGCGCCGTGCATGGTCACCATGGTTTTGTTGCCGCCAGGGCTGGCCGAGTAGGCGTCAGCACGGTAGCTGAGCCGATCGGAAAAGTTGGGGTTGAGGTCCTGATCGCCCACGATGATCAGGGCGGTGCCTGTCATGTGCTCGAAGTCGGTGTAATACAGCACCGGGTAGTTCGTCCTGGCCCACTCGGCGAAGTGCTCGTCGTTGCCGATGCCCGGAGCTCCGATGAGCACTCCCGCCTTGACGCGAGAATCGGAGAGGTCCTTCGGCCGGTCGTCCCCCGGGTCCAGCATCTGGGCTCCGAGGAGGAGGGAGACGGTGTTGCCGCCCAGGGAGTGTCCTACGGCACCGACACGGTCCCTGTCGATCCGCCGTTCGGCAAGACCAGGGACGGCGGCCTCGATGTCGTCGAGGCGGTCGAGGATGTTGTGCATGTCGGTGGCGCGGTCACGCCAGAACAGGGGCGCGTCCTTGAGGTCGGTGTCGCGCAGACCGAGGGCCGTCGAGTCCAAGTGGGTCGGCTGGACGACCGCGAACCCGTGGGCGGCGAAGAAGTTCGCCAACGGCCCGTAGCCGTTGTAGGAGGACAGAAAGTTCGCCAGCCCGTGCCCGTGGGACAGGAGGATGAGCGGCAGGTCGGTGCCGGTCGCGGGGATCGACACCTTGACCTCCAGCGGCACGGGCCGGCCGGGAACGTCGAGGGTGACCGGGTGGTAGGTGAGGACGGGTTGCGACGCGTTGACCGGGATGTTGGCGTCGTCGCTGTACAGCTTGCTCATCGGAGCCCTTTCGAGATCGGTGTTGACATAGCGCCTGTCGTAACTGGCGGTCGTGGCCGCGAGCCTGATGGGCCAGGAACGGCCGCCCGGCACCTGGATCGGTGTGGACGGTGATCACCGCAGCGGTGCACAGATCTCGTCAGTTGTTTGTCCCGCGGTCTGACGGCAGGGGGAGGGCGGCTGGCTCAACCATCGACTGTCATACCTCCCTGACTCGACGGACGCACTTGTCTTGCCGGGAACTGTAAGATCAACCGAACAAACCGAACTAGGGCGAAAGTGACATGACTGAGTCCGCAATCGATGGGCGTCACAGAAGAGCACGGTTCGGAGTCGAAAGCCTGGTTGTGCGCGTTGCCGACGGTGACTTCCCGACCGTTGTGAACAGCGGGTACACCGTCAAGATCACACACGGCGCCCCGACCGGCTGCCGGAGGAGACCTACCGGCAGGTCCTTGAGCTGCACGGCATCGGACCGCGCCAGGCCGGAGCCCTGCACGAGTACGGCATCCACACCGTCGGCCGGCTCGCCGCCATCTCACCCGCCACCACTCAGCGCCTGCTCGGAGGCAGGGCTGGCCGTACGGCCGCCGACCGGGCCCGCGGCATCGACACGCGCCCCGTCGTGCCCCGGGCTCTGCCTCCTCCTCGGCCGTCCGGCACACCTTCGACCGCCACACCCTGGACGGCGCCACCGTCCGCGCAACCCTCCTCGAGCTGGTCGTGCGCTGCTGCTCGTCTTCAACGGAATCGGCCGGCGCAACCCCAACACCGCCATCGCGCAGTTGGCCGATCTCACCGAGCGGCACTGGAAGGGCACCGCGTACGACGGCGGCTTTCACATGGACGACGGCAAGCTCCCCGTCGTGACCGGCGACAGCCCAACTCCGTGTCAGGCGCATGCGGGTGGTCACCGCCAAGCGCCTGCTGGACTGGGAAGGATGGGGCATGGCCCAGGAAGGGTTTGACGCCGCCACTCTCTACGCCTACGTGCTGCTCCAGCCGGACACTGCCGGCCAAGCCCGTACCGCCTTCCCCGTGCTGGGCAGTCCGGCCTCGCCGCCGAAGCGACCGTGTGCGCCCAGCTGCTCCAGACCGTGGCCCGCGGAGACAACCTGTTCCTCGACGGACCGCTTCGGAACTGGGCTGGGGAACTCCGCCGTCGCTGAGCCCGCATGCTCGCCCCGACCACGAGGTCGACCACGCCGAGTGCGACCCCCGACCACGGCGCCGGACGGCGTGTCGAGTCTTGCCCCGCAAGGGATCAAAACCCGAGATTGATCACGCCCTCACACAGGCCCAAGCCGGATCGCTGATCAGAGCGGAACCAGGGAGCGAATCAAAGCCGGGACTCAAAGTTGGAATTCGGCCGGGGACAGCCCCAGCGTCGCACAGGCCTCGCGCAGGACCGTCGCCTCTGCCTGGGAGAAGTGGCCGTCGGCACCGGCGATGACCATGCCGGTCTGGATCACGGCCCGGGCCTCGGTGGGCTTCTTGGCGGCCTTGGCGATCTCCTGCATGGCCTCGGCCTTGCCGTGCTGGAAGTTCATCGTGAGCTGGTCGACATGCTTGTTGAAACGCTGCCGCAGCTGCTCCGGCGGGAAGTTCTGGAGCACGTCGTTGCTGAGGATCATCGACTCGACCTGCTGCCGCTCGGCCGGATCCACCTGCCCGTCGGCCGCCGCGACCAGCGCGCACACCGCCATGCTCGCGTCCCGGTAGGCACCGCTCTTCAACTCCGTCTTCAGCGAGCCGAGCTGCGTCTTCAGCACACCGATCAGCTGGGCCTTGCTGCCACCGCCGGACCTCGTCCCCCCGCTCTGCCCACCGGTGGCGCCACGCCCGCCCTGATTCTGCTGGAGAGCCTTGGCCTGGTCCTTGAGCTTGTCCCAGACTGCCATTTGAGTCACCTCGGTCATCGTCGGAAGTCATCTCGCGAACCCGCTCCCGCGCGCTCACTGGCCCAACGCCCGACCCCGGGCAAAGGTTCCGTAAAACGCGCACCTCTCTCGTCACCTGTTTCTCCGGTGTCCGAAACGGTGATTGCCCGCATCCGGTGATCGGGTTCGGGCAGTCGCGGTGACGTGTGGTGTCAGTGGCGGTGTGCCTGGTGTCAGGCGCTGTGCTGCCGCGTCACGCGTCGCCGTGCGAGCGGAGCCTCAGGCGCGGGGCGAGGCGGAACGCTGCGAAGCCCACCGTCGTCAGAGTCGCAGCCGCCGCGAGGAGAAGGCCGATGCCCCACCGGTGCCGGTCGAGGCGAGGCGAGGCTGCCGCTGTCGAGGTCCGTCGACGTGCCGCCCGTGGTCGAGGAGCCCGGTGCCGCCGGTCGTGCCCGAGGTGCTCGTGCTGGGCGACGGGCTCGGGGACGCCGAGGGCCCGTCACCGGCGACGACCTCGACCGCGAACTGGGTCACGGCGTCACCGACCGACGCGGCGACCATGTACGTGCCCGTGCCCTCACCGGCGGTCAGGGGCGGCGCCGTGGCCTTGCCCGAGTCGTCGGCCCTGACGCGGACGACCTGCTCGCCGTCCTCGAAGCGGGCACGGCCAGCTCGGTGGTGTCGGCGCCGCCCTCGGCGATGCCGCCGCGCACCGGCTCGTCGGAGGCCTGCCAGAAAGGGTCGTTCTCGGTCGGGGCCCGGGTACGGTCGCCGCTGCGCAGCCGGGCGCCGGTCACCCGGTTCGGGTCGACACAATGGCTGCCGCCCGCGTCGCTGTCGGCCACGCCCCGGTCATGACAAGTGACGCCAAGGCCACCAACCTGAAGTGGGGGGCGTCAGCGGATCAGGGAGCGCAGGACTGGCACGCTGAGTCCGCCGGCCCCCAGCTTCAAGGACGGCCGATGTACGAGACGGCGGCCGCGCTCGCCCTGGACGAGGACCTGGTGCGGGGCGTGGTCGCCGAGCGGATGGCGTGGGAGGAGGCGAGCCTGCACCTGACGCGCCCGCGGCACCGATCGGTTGGCGCTGGCGGGACAATCGAACGGATGGGCCAGGAGGGGCGCACCACCCTGGGCAAGGGCGGCCGCTACGCTCGGTCCCGGTCATGCCGGGTTCTCCAGGCGGTTGGCGCGGTGGGTGAGGTGGCGGCGTTCGGGGGCACTGGCGGTGCGAGCGGCGGCCTCTCGGTAGGCACGCGCGGCGGCTTGGTGCTGGCCCAGTTCTTCCAGCAGGTGGGCGCGGGCGGCGAGCAGTCGGTGGTGGTGTGCCAGGCGTTTGTCGCTCTCCAGCTTCGCCAGCAGGTCGAGGCCGGCGGCCGGGCCTTGGACCATGGCGACCGCGATGGCGCGGTTGAGGCTGACCACCGGGTTGGGCCCGAACTGTTCGAGGAGATCGTACAGGGCGAGGATCTGGGGCCAGTCGGTGGCTTCGGCGTGCGCGGCCTCGTCGTGCACGGCGGCTATGGCCGCTTGCAGTTGGTAGGGGCCGACCTGCCCGCGGGGCAGGGTACGGCTGATCAGGTCCACGCCTTCCGCAATGAGGCCACGGTCCCACCGGCCACGGTCCTGTTCCGCCAAGGGCACCATCTCCCCGTGAGGTCCGGTACGCGCCGGGCGGCGTGCGTCGGTCAGCAGCATCAGGGCGAGCAGCCCCGCGGTCTCGGTGTCCTCGGGCGCGAGGCGGTGCAGCAGCCGGGTGAGCCGGATGGCCTCGGCGGACAGTTCCGGCGCGGTCAAGTCGGTGCCGCCGGTGCTGGTGTAGCCCTCGTTGAAAATCAGATAGAGCACGTGCCGGACCGCGGCAAGCCGTTCGGCGCCGTCGGAGCCCTCTGGCAGGGACAGGGTGGCGCCGGCGGTCTTGATGGCCTGCTTGGCCCGGCTGATGCGCTGGGCCATCGTCGCCTCGGGCACCAGGAAGGCCGCGGCGATCTGCGCGGTGGTCAGACCGCCGACCGCACGCAGGGTCAGCGCGATTTGACTCGGCGCGGACAGCAAGGGATGGCAGCACAGAAAGAGCAGGGCCAGGGAGTCGTCCCGGTCTGAGGCCGGCATGTCGTCGGCGGCACAGGCCAGCAGCGCGGATTGCGGAGTGGCCAGCGCGAGGGCGTCCTCACGACGGCGACGTGCCGCCTCGCTGCGCACGTGGTCAACCAGCTTGCGGGAGGCGACGGTCACCAGCCAGCTCTGCGGACTGTTCGGTAACCCGGTCTCGGGCCACTGCAAGGCGGCGGCCAGCAGCGACTCCTGGACGGCGTCCTCACATGTGTCGAAGGCGCCGTACCGGCGGACGAGCGTGCCAAGGACCTGCGGCGCCAGTTCGCGCAGCAGGTCCTCGACATCGTGGTGCGCGGTGCTCACATGTCCGCCGCGGACTCGTGCAGCACAGGCCACAGCTCCACCGGCTCCACATCAGCGAACGGCATGTCTGCGGCGATCTGCTGCGCTCGCTCAGGGCTTTCGCAGTCCAGGAGGTAGAAGCTGGCGATGTACTCCTTGGTCTCCAGGTAAGGCCCGTCGGTGACG
The DNA here is from genome assembly GCA_002154585.1 of Streptomyces pseudogriseolus. Classification (GTDB taxonomy): domain Bacteria; phylum Actinomycetota; class Actinomycetes; order Streptomycetales; family Streptomycetaceae; genus Streptomyces; species Streptomyces pseudogriseolus. Next base: position 6,644 of record MUNG01000342.1, on the reverse strand, counting down.
GCAGGGGCCCCGTCCTCGCGGCGCACCAGCTGGGCGGCTGCGGCATCCGCGAGGCCGTAGGCACCCAGCAGCTCGCCGCTCTCCCGGTACTTCTTGTTGAACGCCTCCTGCTTGGCGATCGCTTCCGGCCACGCCTCGGCCGGGAAGGAGTCCCACTTGGCCTGGTTGCCGTAGATCATCGCAACGTACTTCATCTCGGGTGTCCTCCCCATCTCGCGCGCCCCGTTGGCGCGCTGTCACCCTTCAGTCGGAGCAGGAAGCGGGTCCTCGACATCCGACGACAACTTTCCTCAACTTTTCTTCCAAGCAGCCCTTGAGCAGCTGAAACGTCGGACGACGGTGATCAACATATGTTGTCGTCGCACGTAAGGCCACCCATCCGCAGCGGGCGTGCGGCGCCCCAGATCAGAGCGCTGGTCCCGGGGTCTTGGACCCGTCTCGCCAGCTGGAGCGTCTGCCGTCGATCTCCGGTGATCTGCCTTCTGGCGCGGTCCTTCGCCACGGACACGGGGCAGGCGCCACGACTTCCCACAACAGGCAGTGTGCGAAGGATCTGATGTTTCGTGCCGTGCGTGGTCACGGCGATAGGGAGATAGAGGTCGAGTTCCACCACAACTGCCGGGAACCTGACAGCGATCTGGCCATCCGCTGCGTAGGCGTGTCCAGCTTCGTCATCGATCCGGCTGGGAGTAATTGTCGAGACCTGTGGTTCGACGGCTGAGCGGAGACAGTGGGGTCGAGTCTCCCGTAGGGGGAGACGAAAGAGCGCAGGCATGGACGGAGACGCGCTCTTCACGATCGGTGACCTGGTCCGGCGGACCGGGCTGACGGTCAAGACCATCCGGTTCCACTCCGACAACGGGATCGCGCCGCCGACAGACCGCAGCCCGGCTGGCAGCGATCGCACTGGCGGCGACCGCAGCGACAGAAGCCTGCGGCGGGCCGAGGGAGAGACCGACGACATCGCGGACCCTGTCGATGAACGGAGGGTCGGTGGACAGCTTGAACGTCTGCGGCCGGTGGGGTGTCAGGGCGAACGCCCGCCAGTTCCGCATGATGATGTCCCTGCCCTGGGCACAGGTGCCGGTGCGGGCAAGGATGTTCGCGACCTGCAGAGGCCAGTCAGATCGTGTAGAGGTCCAGAGTTTTGTTGTAGTAGAGGACGAACCGCTCCCAGCCGCCCGCGGTTGTGGAACGGGCACGCAGCAGGTTCTGCGAGGCGCCGGTGTAGTTCTTCTCGACAGCCACATAGAGGCCGTTGGCCCGGGACTTCATGACGAAGGTGCTCTCCTCCCCGATCCACTCGAAGGTGAAACCCTCCCAGGAGAGCTGTCCGGGCGATCAAGGATCTCGTTAGGGTGGCTCGGCGGAGGGACCTGATGAGTGCTGGGGAGATGAGTCGCGCGGAGGCAGTTGTGCTCGTGCAGCGGATCATGGACGCGGACTACACCTCGGACGACGAAGTGGACGGGTGGCTGGAGGGCCTGGACAGAGCCCTGGCATGCCCGTCGGGACGGGTCAGGGACTTGATCTTCTGGCCGCCGGAGGGGGAGCTTTCGGCTGATGAGGTGGTCGATCAGGCCCTGGCGTATCGGCCAGTCGCTCTGTGAGGTCAGGACTCAACTCCGAAGCCAGATGAGCAGAGCCGCGGTGGTGGCGGTGCCGAGGAAGACACGGCCGCGGCTGTCATAGCGAGTGGCCACGGCCCGGGACTGCTTCAGCCTGTTGATCGCCCGTTCCACGGTGTTGCGCTTCTTGTACCGCTCCGCGTCGAAGCCGGGTGGCCGTCCGCCGCGCAAGCCTTTGCGCAGGCGGGCGGCCTGGCTGTCGGTCTTCTCCGGGATCGAGTGCCGGATATCCCGGCGTCGCAGGTACTCGCGGCACGGACTGTTGCTGTATGCCTTGTCGGCCGCGAGGCTGTCGGGCTTCGTGCGCGGCCGGCCCGAACCGACCCGCGGAACACGACTCTTCTCCGGCACCGTCCGGAACTGGGTGCAGTCCGTCCGCTGTCCGCCGGTGACGACCAGGGACAACGGGCGGCAGCGGCCGTCCGCGCTCAGGTGGAGTTTTGGGAAAATCCCGCCACTGCACCCCGGTCCGCACCCGGCGCAAGATCCCGTCGATCACCTGCCGATGATCCCGCCACCGGCCACAACGTCCATGGCTCACCGGCAGGAACAGCCGCAAGCTCCTGGCCTCGCGACCTCGGCACGGCCGTCCAGGACATCCCGGGCCGATCGCCGAGAACCCTGACGTCGGATCCGTCGGCATGACTGCTGTCGTGCTCATCTTGCTCGCGCTGTCCGCCTTCGCCCCATCGTCCCGTTCACCGGCACCCTGTGGTGGGGGATGCTCACCGCGGCCGCCGAGTCGGCAAGCCGGTTCTGCGACTGCTCGGACGCGAGGTGGAACCGATGCGGCTGTGCGGACACTTGTTGCTGTGGACTTCCTATTGCATGAACGGGTTCGGTCTGGCGATCGGACGGCGTTCGCCGAGATCTTCGACGAACATGCGCGTGTCGTCTATGCCCACGCGATCAGGACGACGGGTGACTGGGCCCTCGCTGAGGACGTCATGTCCCTTACCTTTCTGGAGGCCTGGCGGCTGCGCGACAAGCTCCGCGAGGAAGTCAGAAGCGTCCGGGCGTGGCTGCTTGGCATCGCGACCAACGTGATGCGCAACATTGCCCGGGCGGCACGTCGGCACCGGGACGCGATGTCCCGTCTACCACCGCCGGAAGCGTTGCCCGACTTCTCGGACGGCATTGTTGGTCAGATGGCCGATGCTGAGCGGCTGGCTGCAGCAGCCCGAGCACTGAAACGTCTGAAGAGAACTGAGCGCGAGGTCTTCACTCTGGTCGTCTGGTCCGATCTGGGGTATGCCGCGGCTGCTGAGGCGTTAGGGATCCCTGTAGGCACCGTACGTTCCCGGCTCTCTCGGGCGAGAGAAAAGCTGCGCCGGCTCATCGAGGAGGAGCTTGCACCAAACGCGCATGGTGTGGAACCGCGAACCTACAGCGGACACATACCGCAGAGAGAGGGGACCTCGGTCCGCCCGTCCCACAGGAGGAGTGCACGATGAGCTTGGAACAGCACGAGCAGTCCGAGCGTGAGCAGGCAAGCCGGATGCTGCCCCCGACTCCCTATCCGGAGCCGCCAGCCGGACGCATGGACGCCCGTCGGGACCATTTCCTTACCGAAATTGACCGACAGATGCGATTTCGCTCTCCTCGTCGGGCGCCGCGGTCGAGAGGGCGCTGGGGGCTGTCGGTGGGCGCGGCAATGGCTGCCGGTGCGGTCGTCGTCGTTCTCACCCTCAACTCCGGCTCGCCTGATGCTCCGCTGAACACGCCACCGGCTTCGGTAGCGTCGGTCGAACTGCTGGAGAGAGCGGCACTGGCCGCTGCTACGACGCCGCACACGAAGGCCCGCACCGGCCAGTACTCGTATGTCAAGACGGTCGGCCACACGTCGGTCCTTTCCGAGACCAAGTCCGGCGATATGCAACTGCTCCGCGAGAGCGAGGTCATGGAGCAGTGGACCTCGGTCGACGGCAGTGAGCGGACTCTGCAGCGCAAGGACGGCAATGACAGCCTGGTGCCAGAAACGCCCAGTGAAGGCAGTCTCAACGCACCGACCTACGACTTCCTGGCGGCCTTGCCGACGGACCCCGACGCCCTGCTGAAGCTGATCCGCGACGATGCTCAGAAGAACCACGGAGCCGGTTCCGACTCCACGACGGGCCCGGACCAGGAAGCCTTCGTAACAATCGGCGACCTGCTGCGCAGCGGGGTGACCCCGCCCGACACCGCTGCCTCCCTCTATCGGGCGGCCGCACTTATTCCTGGAGTCGACATCGTCCCCGACGTCGTCGACGCGGTAGGCCGGAAGGGGATCGCCGTCGCCCGAACCCACGAAGGCGAACGCGCAGAGTGGATCTTCGATAAGAGCACGGCCCGACTGCTAGGAGAGCGCACAGTCCTTGTGGAGGACAACGCATGGGGCGAAGCCGGGACTATCGTCACCTCCGTAGCCATCACCAACAGCGGCATCGTCGACGACGCAGGGCAGGTTCCTTAGTGAGCGTTTGGTTCGCTGGTGTCCGTTTGGTTCGGGGTTAGGTGTCGCGCCAGTTGGTGGTGCTTTCCTGGGTGACTCGGCGGCTCATGAGGTCGATGGCGGCGACGTGGATCATGGCGGCTGATCGGTGTGGGTGGGTTTCGTAGTCGCGGGCCATGCGGCGGTGGTGCATGAGCCAGCCGAGGGTTCGTTCGATGACCCAGCGGCGCGGTTGGACGGTGAAGGTGTGGCTGCCGGGGGTGCGGTGGACGACTTCGAGGTCGATGCCGCGGGTGACGGCGTGTTCGACGGCGGCGTTCTTGTATCCGGAGTCGGCCCGGGCTCTGATGACGCGGGGGTGGCGGGCGGCGATCTGGTCCAGGAGGTGGGTGCCGGCGGTGGAGTCGTGGACGGCCGCGGAGGTGACCAGGACAGTGAGGAGTAGGCCGAGAGTGTCGGTGACGATGTGTCGTTTGCGGCCGGCGATCTTCTTGGCGGCGTCGTAGCCCTGGTCGGCGAGGTGGACGTTGGCGGAGGTCTTGACCGACTGCGAGTCGAGTACGCAGGCGCTGGGGTGGGCGTCGTGCCCCTCGCGTTCTCGGACGAGCCGGCGGAGGAGGCCGGTGGGCTGGTCGAAGATGCCGTCGGTCCCCCATTTGGCGAAGTATCCGTAGACGGTCTGGTGAGGTGGGAAGTCGTGCGGGAGGTAGCGCCAAGGGATGCCGGTGCGGTCGACGTAGAGGATGGCGTCCATGAGGTCGCGCAGGTCGTGGGTGGGGCGGCGGATGCCGGCTCGGGCGTCCCGCCAGGCTTGGAGGGTGGGGCGGATGAGTTCCCATCGCGCGTCGGACAGGTCGCTGGGGTAGCGGCGCCTGGGCTGCATATTGCCGGAGTACGGGACCGTGGCCGGCGCAGGGAGAGTGTGCGGGTCGCCGGTGGAAGCATCGGGGCAAGCCGGGGCCACTACTAAATGAGACGGTGCATTGCTGGGCGAAAACATGCGCCGTTCAGACTCCCCAACTGGGTCATTGAGGGCTTATCCCCGTATACGGGGTCGTCGTACAGCGACCACGCCGGGGCGCAATCTGCCAAGAAATACCGCGAAAGCGAACCAAACGCTCACTAAGGCGCGGACGATGTCCTGTCCGGGGCTCATGTGGGCCGTGTACCGGCAAGGTTCATCGAATAGCCGTGCCCGCGCAGGCTGGCCTCGTTCACGAGTTCGGGGTTCTGCTCAAGTTCTGTGACCGGTGGATGTAATCTCCGCCCATCGGCGCGCCTCTGCGTCGTCGTGCCGGGCTGGTAGTGGGTGCCTCGGCCTTGAGCTGGGTGCTGAGCGGCGCCAGCATCGGCACGGCGCGATGTCGGTGCCGTGCCGTAGGTTGCCAAGTGTCAGGCGATCCCGGCGACGGGGGGGACGAGGGTGCGCAGGCCAGTTGAGGGCGAAGTCCACGTGCACTACGGCCAGATCTACGTCGAGAGTGATCCGGACAGCTTCGGTCCGGACCTCCGGGAGTCTTTCGCCGGGCAGAGCGCCGGGCTGTGCGGGGCCGCGACGCCGGGCGCGCTGTGGTTGTCGACCGGGTTCCACACGGGCAGCGTCGGCTTCACCGTCGAGGTGCACGACCAGGCTCCGCCGCTGGATCCGGCGTGGGAGGACGTCGTAGAGGCCTCCTTCCGCCCCGTCTCGGCCGGCAGCGCTCTCGTGCAATGGGCGGGGGAGGCCTCCTGGGACCTCGCCCTGGAAGAGACGGACTACAGGGTGCGCTACTGCGCCCAGGGCATGGACGAGGCACACCGCCAGGACACCCGGCTGGACGACGAGCCGCAACTGGACTGCTACCTGCTGCAGTTCTGGCCCGCTCCACCCGCACCGGACCGCGTCCTGAAACAGACCTCGGCGACTGCCGCGTACTGGCACGACTACGCCCGCCGGCAGCCCGCTCCACCCACACCGGCCGAACGCGCCGAAGCCGAACGTCAGGCCCGCCTCGCGCAGGAACAAGTCGAGGAAGAAAGCCGGCTCGCCTACGAACGGTGGCAGTGGGGCGGACGCTCGCCGAGCCGCGCCCTGCGCGAGGTCAGCGGCAACGTGCGCGGCCTGCTCGTCTTCGACCCGGCCCTCGTCCACGCCATCGACGCCGCCACACCCGGGACCCAGCGGACAACAGCGCTGTTGGCCGCACGTCGTGCCTGTGAGGCGGCCGGGCTCACCGACCTCGACTGGATCGCCGCAGGGCTCACCGCCCTGGCCGAGGGCCGCCCGCTGCCGTCGCCCCTCGACGACCCTGCCCAGGCGTGGCGGGCCCTGGAAGCAGATCCACGGGTCCCCGACAGAAGCGTCGCCCAGGCCGTCCCGCCCAAACGGCCCCCCTTCCAGCCACCCGCCCACAGCGACACACACGCGCCGATGCCCAAGCCCGCCACGCTCCCGCGGATCACAGGTCCCGCGGCCGCCCTGGTGAAGCCGCCGGACCGTGCCGCACCACCGACACCGCAGCCCGGGGAAGCGGCGCCGCACACGGTGAGGGTCACGTTCGGCGAGCTGGACTCGTCCCTGCGGATGTCCCAGCCCCACATGGCCC